>NZ_JBHTBZ010000011.1:0-6002 GCF_042665235.1 Hydrogenophaga defluvii
CCGCCCGCTCCGACTTTGAACAGATGTTTGACCTTGCCCCCGCCTCGCTCTGGCTGGAGGACTACAGCGGCATCAAGCGGCTGTTCGATGCCTGGCGTGCCGAAGGGGTGAGCGATCTGGGCGCGATGTTCGAGGCCCAGCCGGAACGCTTGGCCGAGGTGGCCGCAGCGCCCATGGTGCTCAAGGTCAACCAGCGCACGCTGGAGATGTTTGAGGCGGGCTCGCAGGAGGAGCTGGTGGGCCAGCTCAGCAAGGTGTTTGGCGACGGCACGCTGGACCAGTTTGGGCGCGAAATGGTGCAACTGTGGGAGAGCGGCCGTCAGTTCACCGGCGCTTCGGTCAACTACTCGCTGAGCGGGCGGCGCATTGATGTGGAGGTGCAGGCGCGGGTGCTCGAAGGCCATGAGGCCGACTGGAGCCGGGTGTTGGTGTCGCTGCAGGACGTGACCGCACGCGTTCAAGCCACACAACGCTTGCAGATGAGCGAGGCCTATGCGCACAACCTGTTCAAGTTTTCACCCGTGTCGCTGTGGGTGGAGGACTTCAGCGGCGTGCGTGCGCTGATGGACGAGGTGCGCGAGCGGGGCATTGAAGACCTGCGCACCTTCATCAACGTGCACCCCGAATTCGTGACCCGCTGCATGCGCGAGATCCGCGTCATCGACGTGAACCAGCAGACGCTGCGCATGTTTGGCGCGACCGACCGCGACACCCTGCTGCGCCAGCTCGACCGCGTGTTCCGCGGCGAGATGCACGACTCCTTTGCCGAGCAGCTGATCGACCTGTGGAAAGGCCAGTTGTTTCAGCAGCGTGAGGTGGTGAACTACTCGCTGGCCGGGAACCTGATGCACGTGCACATGCAGTTTGGTGTGCTGGATGGCCACGAGGCGAACTGGGACCTGGTGCTGGTCTCGCTGGTGGACATCACGGCCCGCAAAAAGGCCGAGGCCTACCTGGAGTACCTGGGCAAACACGACACGCTGACCAAGCTGCGCAACCGCACCTTCTACATCGAGGAACTGAACCGCCTTTCGCGCAAAGGGCCGTGGCCAGTGAGCGTGCTGGCCATCGACCTCAACGGCCTGAAAAACGCCAACGACAGCAACGGCCACGCAGCTGGTGACGCGCTGTTGCGGCGCGCAGGCGAGGTCTTGTCCAAGGCGGTCACCGAGCCCGCCTGCGCGGCCCGCATCGGCGGCGACGAGTTCATGGTGCTCATGCCGGGCACCGACCGCGCAGGTGCCGAGCGCCTGAAAGAGCACATCGACTCCATGCTGGAACTCAACAACCAGTTCTACCCCGGCCAGCCGCTGAGCCTGGCCGTGGGCATTGCCACCTGCCAGCAGGCCCACGAACTGGAACTGGCCTGCCAAGAAGCTGATCGGGCCATGTACGCGGCCAAGGCACATTACTACGCCACCCACCAGATCGAACGGCGGCGCGGCCGCGACGGCGCCTGAGCCAGCGTCAGCGTCAGCGACCGGTGAAACGCGCCGGCCGTTTGGCCAGAAAAGCGGCCACACCCTCCGCAAAATCGGCCGTGCCGGCGCAGGCCACAAACGCGCGTGCCTCGGCCTGCAGTTGGGTGTGCAGGTCGTGCTGGTCGGACGCGCGCATCAGCCGCTTGAGCCGCCCCACCGCCAGTGGCGCCGACGCTTCGATCTGGCGCGCCCATACCAGCGTGTGTTCGGCCAGGGCCTCGGCTGGCACCACGCGGTTGACCATGCCCAGCCGCAGCGCCTCGGCGGCGTCAAATGGCTCGCACAGCAGCGCAATCTCCAGCGCCTTGCGCAGGCCCACCCAGCGCGGCAACCCCCACGAGGTGCCGCAGTCGGAGCTGGTGCCTATGCGGGTGTAGGCCAGGTTGAAACGGGTGCCCTCCGCCGCCACGATCAGGTCGCACGTCAAGGCCAGGCCCAGACCACCGCCGGCCACCGCGCCCTGCACCGAGGCAATCACCGGTGCCGACAAGCCCGCCAGCAGTTCGATGCCGGCGTGCATCTCGCCGATCAGCTCGGCGGCCACGGCCGAGGGATCGGCCGCCATGCTTTGCAGGTCGCCTCCCGCCATGAAGGCCCGGCCTTCGCCGCTGAGCACCACCACCCGCACGGCGGCGTCGTTGTTGATCTGCTGGCAGGCCTGATGGAAGGCCTTGGCCATCGGCAGATCGATGGCGTTCATGGCCTGGGGCCGGTTGAAGCGCAGGTGAGCGATGCCGCCTTCGCGCCAGCAGCGCAGCGGGGTGACGTCGGGGGCAGCGGCAGACGGCAGGGCCATGATGGGGTCTCCTCAATCGACAACAACGGTGGCGCCATTTCAATGCACAAACCGCTGCGCGCGTGTGCCGCAAACGACAAAAGGGCCGCCTTGTGGGCGGCCCTTCTGCGGGGGAACAACACGCTGCCAGCTGGGCAGCGGGGCGGCAATCAGGCGCCCGCCGGCTGCGGCACTGTCTGGTACAGATCGCTGGCGCGCAACAGGTGGTCGCGCATGGCTTGCTCGGCGGCGGCCGGATCGCGTGCTGCAATGGCGTCGAGGATGCGGGTGTGTTCGGCCAGGGTCACCTGTTCGGCACCGGGCGCACGCACGATGGTCTGGTAGTAGGCGCTGGCCCAGTTGAACAGGGCTTCGACGATGGCCGGGAAGATGGGGTTGCCGGCGATGGTGGCGATCTCGCGGTGGAACAACATGTCGCGCTGCAGGAACAAATCCATGGCCGACAACGCGGCACGGTGTTCGTCCAGGCGCTGGCGCAGGCGGGCCACATCGGCATCGGTGGCGCGTTCGGCGGCAATGCGGCACAGGCCGGCCTCCAGAAACACCCGCGCGTCCTTGAGGTGTTCCAGCATCACGGGCTGCATGCGCAGCAGGTGCTGGGCGCCACCGGCGATCTGTTCGATCAGCAGGTCGGCCGTGGGCACCACCACCCGCGCGCGCTCGCCGTGGGCAATTTCCACGATGCCGGAGCGGGCCAGGTCCTGCAGCGCCTCGCGCACCGCGGGGCGGCCCACGCCGTAGAAGGCCATCAACTCGCGCTCGGCAGGCAGCTGGTCACCCGGTTTCCATTCGCCCGCGCGTATGCGCAGCAACAGGCGGTCCAGCACCTCCTGGTAAATTTTGCGCCGCTGTATCTGCTCAACACTCATGGGCGAAAAGCATACCGCAGGCAGCTCATTCAAACGGTGCCGTGCAACACGCGGCCAAAGAAGTCGGCCTGGCCCATCTGCCCGCCCTTGAGCACCACCTCCATGCCGTCCATGCCCGGCGCGTCGGACCACACGCGGCACAGCGGTGCGCCGGGCACCAGTTGGGCAGCCACGGTAAGCGCGGCGATGTCCAAGGCACTCGCCACGGCGCCCGAGCTGTCGCCCCCCGCGATGGCCAGGCGGCGCACGCCCGATGCCGCCACCAGGCGACGCATGGTCTCGGCCAGGGCGTCGCCCACGCGGGCGCTGGCCTCGGCCACACCCAAGCCAGCCGCCTCGGCCTGAACGGCAAAGGTGGTCACGGCCGGGTCATCGGGCCCGGCAGCGGAGTAGATGAGCGGGCTGCGGCCAGCTTGCAAGGCCACCAGCGCCATGCCCAGCACACGCGCGATCTCAAGCTCGCGGTGCTCGGGCCACAGCACCGCGCCCACGTCCAGCCGTTCGGTGGCAAACCCGTGTTCGGCCGCCCAGGCGATTTGCGCCGCCGTCATGGGCGAACAACTGCCACTAATAGCGGCGATGGCGGGCACGGCCTGCGTGGGTGGGAGCGCGGCGGGTTCGGGCAAGGCGCCGCTGCGGCGCCAGTGCGCAGCCAGGGCGTATTCCAGACCGGATGACGCGGCGCCGAACAGTCCCTCACCCCGATGTTCCCAGACCAGCCGACCGGCCTCGGCCAGCGTGTCCTCGTCCACCACGTCCAGCATCACCACCGGCACGTCGTCGCCCATGAGCGCGTGCAAGGCGGCGTCGCCCTGGCCCGCCTTGAGGGTGACGAGATCGATCAGTTCGATGCGGCGCGGCGTCTGCCGCGCCAGGTGCACACGCAGGTCGGACTCGCCCATGGGCGTGACCGGGTGGCGCGACATGGTGGGGTGGCGGTCCAGCCGGTGGACCACATCGCCCATGGCCGCGAACAGGTGGCCAAAGGCCTGGTAGCGGCGCAGGCGTGGCGAGCCCACCACCATGGGCGACCAGCGCCCGTGCATATGGGGCACACCCAGGTCGATCGCCTGGCCAATGCTGCCGCGCTCGGGGCTGGAATCGAAGGTGGAGCAGACCTTGTAGTGCAACAGCGGCGCACTAAAGGCCTGGAGGCTGGCAAAGGCCGCTGGCAACTGCTCGCGCATCCAAGCGGGCGTGTGGCCACGCGCCGTGCCGGCCAGGCCAATACAACGCATGTGGGCAAAGCGTTGCACCCACTCGGGGCCGGGGGTGCGCAAGAACAGCACGGTGGGCACACCGGCCGCCGTGAAGGCCTCCATCACGTCGGTGGAGCCCGTGAAATCGTCGCCGTAATAGGCCAGCAGCGGGCCAGCGGGCAAGGCGGTGTTGGTCATGCGGTTCACCAGAAACCCAGTGCGGCTTTCAACTCGGGGTGGCGCGCGGCGTGGGCCTGCACATCCACGCCGGCCACCGCCGCGTCCCACGCCTGGCGCAGCGCGGTCACACCCTGGGCCACGCCGCCCGGGTGGCCAAAAATGCCGCCGCCGGCTGCGAAGATGAGATCGGTGCCACCGGCCACGGCGTGGGTGGCGGCGGCCACCAGGCCGGTTTGGCCCGAGCTGAACACCGGCATGGCGGCCATGGGCGCGTCGGCCCACAAGGGCTTCAGCACCGCTTGTGCGGCGGCGGCCACCTCGGCATCGCTTTCGCTGAACTTGTTGCCCAGGCCGTTGACGTGCAGGTGATCGGCCCCGGCCAGGCGCCACAGCGTGTGCCAGGGCGCGTAGTCCCAGCCCAGCGCGGGGTGGCGGCTGAGGTAGCCCCAGCCGTTGCGGTGCGCGTGGATGGGCAGCTGGCTGTGGCGGCGCAGTTCGCGCAGGCCCACCAGGCCCACCGAATTGAGGCTCACCATCACGCAGGTGCCGCCCAGCGACAGCACCAGGTCGTGCCGGCGCTTCATTTCGTCCAGATCGCCGGTGAGGTTGAACGCGACCATGGGCTTGCGGCCCAGGCGCTCGGCGGCCGCATTCACCTCGCGCATCACCGCGCGCGCGCGCTCGTCGAACGGGCAATGCGGGCCGTCGGCCTGCAGCTCGTCGTCCTTGATGAAGTCGATGCCGCCGGCCAGCAGCTGGCGCACTTCGGCCGCCGTCTGCTCGGGGTTGAGGCCCACGCTGGGTTTGATGATCGTGCCAATCAGCGGCCCTTGGGCCACACCGGCCAGGCGGCGTGTGCCGGCGATGCCAAAGGCCGGGCCGGGGCTGGCCTGGGCAAAGGCAACGGGCAGGCGCAATTCGGTGATGCGCAGGCCCGACACACACTGCAGTTCGAACAGGTTGCCCGCGATGGTGGCCATCACGTTGGGCAGGCTCAGGCCCATGTTCTCCACCGACCACGACAGCTCCAGCCGCGCGCGCTGGAACCGCGCACCCGCCTTGTAACGGCCGGGCAGGCTGGGCTGGTCCACCACGTCGAGCAGCTCGAGGCGTTCTACGCGCGCGCCACAGCGTGCCTTGAGTTCGGGGGTTTCGTTGGCCAGAGCGAGGAAGGTGCCGCTGGACTGTTCGCCCGCAATCACCTCGGCGGCGCGCGCGGGGTTGTCGGGGGTTTCGAGCCAGTAACTGGCGTGGATGCGGTCGGACATGGTGTGGACGGTTTACTGAGGGCCGATGGCGGGCGCCGGCGCGGGGGAGACGGCCGGCGGTTTGGCGAACACCGCATCACGCAGCGTGAGCGAGATGGCGGGGATGTAGGTGATGAGGGCCAGGCAGCCCATGATGACCAGCACAAACGGCAGCAGGTGGCCCACGATGCGGTCCAGCGAAATCTTGGCCACCGTGCACGCGGCAAACA
>NZ_JBHTBZ010000012.1:0-115563 GCF_042665235.1 Hydrogenophaga defluvii
TGAAACGACTTAGCGCCGATGATAGTGCGGATTCCCGTGTGAAAGTAGGTCATCGTCAGGCTCTTATAAAGACCAAACGCCCCGCTCAAGACCTGAGCGGGGCGTTTTGGTTTGTTGGCCGCAACATTCGTAGAATGTGACCATGCATCACAAGCCCTATACCCGCGCGGAGCAGTTGCCTCAAATCCTCTCGAATCGCATTGCCATTCTGGATGGGGCGATGGGCACGATGATCCAGCGTTTGAAGTTGACCGAAGCTCACTACAGAGGGTTGGGCTATGGCGGCGCTGACGCGGTTGGCAACCGTTTTGAGGCGCACGCCCTGGATGTCAAGGGCAACAACGAACTGCTCAGTTTGACCCGGCCGGACGTGATCCGTGACATCCACGAAGCGTATTTGGCGGCCGGCGCTGATTTGATTGAAACCAACACCTTTGGTGCAACACGCATTGCCCAAGAGGATTACAAAATGGCGGAGCTGGCGAAGGAGATGAACTTCGCGTCTGCCCGGCTGGCGAGGGCCGCGTGCGACAAGTACAGCACGCCTGAGATGCCCCGTTTTGTCGCTGGAGCGATCGGGCCAACCCCCAAGACCGCGAGCATCAGCCCGGATGTGAACGATCCGGGCGCACGGAACGTGACCTTTGAAGCCTTGCGTGAATCGTACGCTGAACAGATTGAGGCCTTGGTGGCGGGCGGTGCAGATGTGCTGTTGGTCGAAACCATCTTCGACACCCTCAATGCCAAGGCGGCGCTGTTTGCTATCGCAGAATATTTTGAGCGCTCTGGTGAACGGCTCCCCGTGATCATCAGCGGCACCGTGACGGACGCATCTGGCCGCATACTCAGTGGCCAGACGGTGGCCGCCTTCTGGGCCAGTGTGCGGCACATCGGGCCACTTGCGGTGGGGTTGAACTGTGCGCTGGGGGCGGCGCTGATGCGTCCTTACTTGCAGGAACTGGCCAAACTTGCGACCGACACCTTCATCAGCTGTTACCCGAACGCGGGCTTGCCCAATCCTATGTCCGACACCGGCTTTGATGAAACGCCCGATGTGACGGCCCGCCTGGTAAAGGCATTTGCGCAGGAAGGCCTCGTCAACATTCTGGGTGGGTGCTGCGGTACAACGCCGGACCACATCGCAGCAATTGCCGATGCAGTGAGGCCCAATCCACCCAGAGGTGTGGCGCGGAAACTGTTCTACCCGGAGCCCGCTTGACGATGGCGCCGTGGCTTCGATTCGGACCTCGCCGATCAGCGGTGGCTTGTGTCCTGAGTCTGGTCGCGCTGTTGGGCTGCACACATGCGCCACGCGTCCCCTCGTCAGAGCCCAGCGGCCACGGAGCGCTGCTGAGCACACCTGCAGCCGGTGTGCCGTGGACGCCCATGCTGTGGCCGGGCAAAAAGAATGTGCCCTTTGTTGCGACTTCGTACGATGGGCGCCCCGCCTTGCATGTGAGAGCGAATCGCTCCATGAGCGTGCTTCGCCAGCGGTTGGCCGATGCGCCGTTGCAACCCAAAGACATTCGCTTCTCCTGGCGCGTGGATGGCCTCTTGCAAGGCGCGGACCTAGGCGTGGCTGGGCAGGACGATGCGCCCGTTCGGGTGGTCTTGGCGTTTGATGGCGACCGGTCCCGCTTGACGGCAAAAAGCCGCATGCAGTCCGAGTTGAGTCGTGCGCTGATCGGCGAAGAAATGCCGTATGCGACGCTCACCTATGTCTGGTGCAACAGCCGCCCCATTGGCACCGTCCTGGTGAGCCCGCGCACCGACAGGGTACGCAAAATCGTCGTCGAGTCGGGCGCAACGCGCGTAGGGCAATGGCTTGACTACGAGCGTGACATTGCGAAGGATTTTCGCGATGCCTTCGGTGAAGAGCCAGGTCCCTTGATCGGCATTGCCCTCATGACCGACGCAGACAACACGGGCGAACAAATCAACGCCTGGTACGGCGCCTTGAGCCTGTCGTCCGATTGACAATTTTCCGGCAGGGTTTTCACTCTAAAGACCCTGCCTACGGGAAAGTCCTTGTGACATTCAGGCGCGGATGTTGCATAGTACCGAGCTTGCAAACTTTATTTAGGTGTCAAGCAATGAAACTCAAGCTGATTGCCCTTTGTGCCCTGTTGACTCTGGGAGCGGGGGCGCAAGCCAAGCCGTTCAAGTGGACCAGTTCCAGCGATATCGCTACCTGGGACATCCACTCCCAAAACAACGCGCTGCAAAACGGTATTCACGCCGCTGTTTACGAATCGCTGGTGTACTACAACAGCCGCACCTTCAAGATCGAACCCGTTTTGGCCACGTCGTGGAACCAAGTCACCCCAACCCAATTGCGCATCAACTTGCGCACCGGGGTCAAGTTCCACGATGGCTCTGCATTCACTGCTGACGACGCGGTGTACTCCATCCAGCGGGCCATGGCAAAAACCTCCAACTTTGCGGTGTATGCGCAAGGCATCGACAAGGTGGTCAAGGTCAATGCCAACACCATCGACATCATCACCAAAGGCCCCAACCCGGTGCTGCTCAACCAGATGACCGAGCTGCGCATGATGAGCAAGGCCTGGGCCGAAAAGAACAATTCGGTTGAGCCTAAAGACATCAAGACCAAGGACGAGAACTTTGCCCACCGCAATGCAATGGGCACCGGTCCCTACACCTTGAAAGAGTGGAAGCAGGACCAGCGACTGGTTTTGGCCAAGAACCCCAACTGGTGGGGTTCGATGGACAGCAATGTGACCGAAATCATCTACTCACCCATCAAGGCCGACGCGACACGCATGGCCGCTTTGTTGACGGGTGAAGTCGATTTTGTCCTCGACCCCAGCCCACAGGATTTGCCACGCGTGCGCCAGAACAGCAGCCTCAAGGTGATGGATGGCGTTGAGAACCGCACCATCTTCTTTGGCATGGACCAGTTCCGACCGGAACTCGTGGGCAGCAACATCAAGGGCAAAAACCCGCTGAAAGATTTGCGAGTGCGCCAGGCGCTGAACATGGCCATCGACGCAGACGCGATCACCCGCGTGACCATGCGAGGCCTGGGCCAGCCCACCAACGCACTGGTGGCGCCCCAAGTTGCCGGTTGGAACGAATCCATCCACAAGCGCCCAGCGGTGGACGTGGCGGGCGCGCAGAAGCTGCTGGCCGACGCGGGCTACAAAGACGGTTTTGAAGTTGATTTCGCTTGCCCGAACAACCGCTACATCAACGACGAAGAAATCTGCCAGGCCGTGACGGCCATGTGGTCACGCATCGGCGTCAAGGCCAAGCTGCGTACCCTGCCGCTGGTCACCTATTTCCCGATGATCCAGCGCTATGAAGCCAGCATCTACATGCTGGGCTGGGGTGTGCCCACGTTCGACGCGTTGTACTCCCTGCAATCCCTCGTTCGCAGCGTGGGCACGGGTGGTGACGGCAATTACAACGTGGGCCGCTACAGCAACCCCAAGCTCGATGCCGTGATCGACCGCATCAAAACCGAAACCGATCCCTTCATTCGCCCACGACTGTTGACGGAAGCGCTTCAGATTGCGTCGGATGATGTTTCGCACATCGTCTTGCACAACCAGATCATTCCCTGGGCCATGAAGAAAAACATCGAGGCCGTGCACCGCCCCGACAACCGCATCGACTGGCGTTTGGTCAAGGTAAACTGAGTCATAGCTGTTGAATAAAGGGTCGCGGCGTCCCTGTCGCGACCCTTGATTTTTTATCGAACATGTTTGCATTCATCGTCCGCCGCCTGGCACAGGCCGTCCTCGTGATGGTCACCGTGGCCTTCATCGCCTTCATGCTGTTTCAGTACGTGGGTGACCCTGTGGTCTTCCTGCTGGGGCAGGACGCCACCCCAGAACAAGTCCGCGAGCTGCGTGCGGCCCTGGGCCTGGACCAACCATTTTTTGTACAGTTCTGGCACTTTCTGGCCAACGCCGCGCAAGGCGAATTTGGCCTGAGCTTGCGCCAGGGCGCCAAGGTGTCGCGCCTGATTGGCGAGCGCTTCCCGGCCACGCTGGAGCTGGCCCTGGTGGCGGGCGTGTTGGCGCTGGCCGTGGGCATTCCCATGGGGGTGTACGCCGCTTTGCGCCGTGGCACCTTCATGAGTCAGGTGTTCATGACGGTGTCTTTGCTCGGCGTGTCCTTGCCCACCTTCCTCATTGGCATCCTGCTGATCCTCGTTTTTGCGGTGCAGTTGGGGTGGTTCCCGAGCTTTGGTCGTGGTGATGTGGTGCAGTTGGGTTGGTGGAGCAGCGGCCTGCTCACCGCCAAAGGCTGGCACCACATTGCCATGCCGGCTGTGACCTTGGCCATCTTCCAGCTCACCCTCATCATGCGCCTCGTGCGTGCCGAGATGCTGGAGGTGCTGCGCACCGACTACATCAAGTTTGCGCGCGCCCGTGGCCTGACCAACCGTGCCGTCCACTTTGGTCATGCGCTCAAGAACACCTTGGTGCCTGTCATGACCATCACGGGTCTGCAGCTGGGTGGTCTGATCGCGTTTGCCATCATCACCGAGACCGTGTTCCAGTGGCCGGGCATGGGCCTGCTGTTCATTCAGGCGGTGACCTTTGCCGACATCCCGGTGATGGCCGCCTACCTGTGCCTGATCGCGTTGATTTTTGTCGTCATCAACCTCATCGTCGACCTGCTGTATTTCGCCGTCGATCCGCGCCTCCGCGTCGAAAAGGCGGGAGGCCACTGAGATGCACCCTGGCCGACTCAAGGTCCATGGGCGGGCGTTCACGCACATTGCCGAATTTGTGCCCGAACTGACGGCACTGCGACGCGACCTGCACGCTCACCCGGAGCTGGGTTTCGAAGAGCACTACACCGCCAAACGTGTTGTGGAAGCGCTCAAGGTGTGTGGCGTGGACGAGGTGCACACCGGCATAGGCAAGACCGGTGTGGTGGCGGTGGTGCGCGGCCGGCGCAACAGCAGCGGGCGCATGTTGGGTTTGCGCGCCGACATGGACGCCCTGCCCATGACCGAGCACAACGACTTTGCCTGGCGCTCCACCAAACCCGGCCTGATGCACGGATGTGGACACGACGGGCACACCGCCATGCTGGTGGGCGCCGCCCGCTATCTGGCAGAGACGCGCAACTTCGACGGCACGGCTGTGCTCATCTTCCAGCCGGGCGAAGAAGGCTACGCTGGCGCCAAGGCCATGATCGAAGACGGCTTGTTCGAGCGTTTTCCGGTGCAATCGGTGTACGCCATGCACAACTGGCCACAAATGCGGCCGGGCACCGTGGGCATCAACCGCGGTGCCATGATGGCCGCGGCCGACCGCGTGACCATCAAGATCACCGGCAAGGGTGGACACGGGGCCCACGCCTATTTGGCGGTCGATCCGGTGCTGGTGGCTGCCCACATCATCACGGCGGTGCAAAGCATCGTCTCGCGCACGGTGCGGCCCATCGATGGCGCGGTCATCAGCCTGTGCGCCATGCAGGCAGGCGACCCAGGCGCCTTCAGTGTGTTGCCTGGCGAAGCCACGCTGGTGGGCACGGTGCGCACTTTCAGCCCTGCCGTGCAGGCCTTGGTGGAGCGTCGCCTCAACGAGCTGTGCAGCGCCGTGGCCCTGGGTTTTGGTGCCACGGCATCGGTGCATTACGAGCGCATCTACCCGGCCACCATCAACACGCCCGACGAAGCCCAATTCGCGGCCGATGTGGCGCAGTCCCTGCTGGGCCGCGACCACGTGGACCGCGAGATGGACCCGAGCATGGGCGCAGAGGATTTTTCCTTCATGCTGCAGGTCAAGCCCGGCGCCTATTTGCGCCTCGGCCAGGGTGGCGAAGGCAGCTGCTTCCTGCACAACAGCCGATACGACTTCAACGACGAGGTGCTGCCTCTGGGTGCCGCCCTGCACGCAGGCCTTGTCGAATATGGCATGCCCTTGGGCGACGACTGAGTCGGTCGCCTTTTTTCAACCTGGAGAAGAGCTCACATGATGTTCAAGAAACCTCTGATCTCAGCGCTGGCCGCCGCCGCGCTGGTGGTGTTGGCCGGTACCGCACAGGCGCAAACTGTGCGCATAGGCAACCAGGGCGATGCCTTGTCCATGGACCCGCATTCGCTCAACGAATCGCTACAGTTGGCGGTCACGGGCAATATTTACGAAGGCCTGACGGGTCGCGACAGCAACTTGAAATTGGTGCCACTGCTTGCCTCTGCGTGGAAGCAGACCTCGCCAACAGTCTGGCGTTTTGACTTGCGCCAGGGTGTCACCTTCCACGACGGCACGCCCTTCACTGCCGATGACGTGGTGTTCAGTTTGGCGCGTGCTGCTGGTGAAGGCTCCGACATGCGCAGCTACACCAACGACATCACGGCGGTGCGCAAGATCGGCACCCACACGGTGGAAATCGAGACCAAGACACCTTTCCCGCTCTTGCCTGGGAACATGGCGCGCGTCTACATCATGAGCAAGAAGTGGAGCGAGGAAAACCAGGCGGCGGTGCCGGTGGATCGCCGCAAAGGTGTGGAAAACGCCGCATCGTTCCGCGCCAACGGCACCGGCCCGTTCCGGCTGCGCGAGCGCCAGCCCAACGTCAAAACCAGTTTTGTGCGCAACGGCAACTACTGGGGCAAGATCGAAGGCAACGTGGTCAACGTCGAGTACACGCCCATTGGGAACGACTCGACCCGCGTGGCCGCACTCGTTTCGGGTCAGGTGGACGTGATCGAACCCGTGCCGCTGCAAGACGTGGCGCGCATTGACAGCAGTGGCAAGGCCAAGGTGCTGCAAGGGCCCGAACTGCGCACCATTTTCCTGGGCATGGACCAGAAGCGCGATGAGTTGCAGTTCTCCAGCGTCAAGGGCAAAAACCCCTTCAAAGACAAACGGGTGCGGCAGGCTTTCTACCAAGCCATCGACATCAACGGCATTCAGCGCACCGTGATGCGTGGTGCGGCTCGGCCCACCGCCCTTATGGTCGGTCCTGGCATCAATGGCTACGACGCCGCACTCGACAAGCGCCTGCCCTACGACGTGGACGCTGCCAAGAAGTTGCTCGCCGATGCGGGCTATCCCAATGGTTTTGAAGTGGGCATGAACTGCCCCAACGACCGCTACGTGAACGACGGCAACATCTGCCAGGCGGTCGCGGCCAACTTGTCGCGCATCGGTGTCAAGGTGAATTTGCAGGTCGAAACCAAAGGGACTTACTTCCCCAAAATCCTGCGTCGCGACACCAGCTTCTATCTGCTGGGTTGGACACCGTCCACCTACGACTCGCACGACGCCCTCAATTCACTCACCCGTTGCGTGGACGACAAAGGCGCGGGCCAGTTCAACTTGGGCGCCTACTGCAACCCCAAGCTGGATGAGCTGATCCTGAAAATCCAGGCTGAGACCGACCAGGCCAAACGCGATGGCATGATCAAAGAGGCGTTCAAACTGCACAGCGATGACATTGGCCACCTGCCGCTGCACCAACAGGCCCTGGCCTGGGGCGTGGCCAGCAACGTCAGCGTGGCTCAGTTGGCCGACAACTACATGTTCTTCCGCTACATGAGCGTCAAGTGACCCACCACTGACGGTATCCACCGCCACGCGCCGGCCCCACAAAGGCCGGCGCGTGGTTCCCAGTCTTCATCAGGGACACCTTCTCCGTGAAATCCATGCTTCTGCGCTGGCTCGACAGCGACGTCGGCCACAGCTTCCGCAACTCGCCCACCGCCATCGTGGCGGCGCTCATTGCGGCGGTCTGTTTGTTTTGTGCGGTGTTCGCGCCCTGGGTGGCGCCGCACAACCCGTTTGACCTCACCACGCTCGAACTGAGCAACGCGCGCCTGCCGCCAGCGTGGAGCGAGGGTGGCAGTTCGAATTTTGTGCTCGGCACCGACGACCAGGGCCGCGACATCCTTTCCGCCCTCATGTACGGCGCTCGCATCTCGTTGGCCGTGGGCATCGCCTCGGTGCTGCTGTCGGTGTTTGTGGGTGTGGCGATGGGCCTGCTCGCCGGCTTCCTCGGCGGCTGGATCGACGCCGTGCTCATGCGCCTGTGTGACGTGATGTTGTCCTTCCCCGCCATCTTGGTGGCGCTGCTCATCGCGGGTGTGGGCCGGGCGCTGTTCCCCAACGCCCACGAGTCGCTGGCTTTTGGTGTGCTGATCATCTCCATTTCGCTCACTGGCTGGGTGCAGTACGCCCGCACGGTGCGTGGCTCCACCTTGGTGGAGCGACACAAGGAATATGTGCAGGCCGCCCGCGTCACCGGTGTGGCGCCGCTGCGGATCATGCGCAAACACGTGTTGCCCAACGTCATGGGTCCGGTGCTGGTGCTGGCCACCATCCAGGTGGCCACCGCCATCATCACCGAAGCCACGCTGAGCTTCCTGGGCGTGGGCGCGCCGCCCACTTCACCTTCGTTGGGCACGCTCATCCGTGTGGGCAACGACTACCTGTTTTCGGGCGAATGGTGGATCACCATCTTCCCCGGCCTGATGCTGGTGCTGATCGCGCTCAGCGTGAACCTGCTGGGCGACTGGCTGCGTGATGCATTGAACCCGCGACTGCGCTGATCGGGACGCAAGAAAAATGAGCCTTCTTCAAGTCAAGAACCTGGTCGTCGAATTCCCCGGCCGCCGCGGCACGCTGCGCGCGCTGGACGACGTGTCCTTTGAAATCGCCCCCGGTGAAATCCTCGGTGTGGTGGGTGAGTCCGGTGCCGGCAAGTCGCTCACCGGCGCCTCCATCATCGGCCTGCTCGAACCGCCGGGCCGCGTGGCCAGCGGGCAAATCCTGCTCGAAGGCGAGCGCATCGACGGCCTGCCCTACGAACAGATGCGCAAAATCCGTGGTCGCAAGATCGGCGCGATTTTTCAGGACCCGCTGACCTCGCTCAACCCCCTGTACTCGGTGGGCCGCCAGCTCATTGAAACGATCACCACCCACCTGCCCGTGAGCCAGGCCGAGGCGCGCCAGCGCGCCATCCAACTGCTCAAGGACACTGGCATCCCGGCCGCCGAGCAGCGCATCGACCACTACCCGCACCAATTTTCAGGTGGCATGCGCCAGCGTGTGGTGATCGCCCTGGCCCTGGCGGCTGAGCCCAAGCTCATCGTGGCCGACGAACCCACCACCGCGCTCGACGTGTCCATCCAGGCGCAGATCATCACCTTGCTCAAAACCATTTGTAAAGAGCGTGGCGCGGCTGTGATGCTCATCACCCACGACATGGGCGTGATTGCCGAGACCTGCGACCGCGTGGCGGTGATGTACGCCGGCCGCGTGGCTGAAATTGGCCCCGTGCACGAGGTCATCAACCACCCCGCGCACCCCTACACCGCCGGCCTCATGGCCTGCATCCCCGACATGACGCAAGACCGCGAGAACCTGCACCAGATCGACGGCGCCATGCCCCGTCTCAATGCCATTCCCCGAGGCTGCGCCTTCAACCCGCGCTGCGAACGCGTGTTCGACAAATGTGGTCAGGCCCGTCCCGACCTCATGCACGCAGGGGCCACCCAGGCCGCCTGCTGGCTGCACGACAACAAGGTGGCGGCATGAGCGAAGTGAGCACAAAAGCCCTGGTGCACGCCACCGACCTGGCCAAAACCTTCGACGTCTCCGCCCCCTGGCTCAACCGCGTGCTGGAGGGCCAGCCGCGCATGTTGCTCAAGGCCGTGGACGGCGTAAGTTTCGAGATCGAGAAGGGCAAAACGCTGGCCCTCGTGGGTGAATCCGGCTGTGGCAAAAGCACCGTCGCGCGCCTGCTCGTGGGCTTGTACGAGCCTACGCGCGGTGGCTTCGAGTTTGACGGTGAGGACGCGCATGCCGCGTTCAAGACGCCCGAAGGCCGCAAACTGCGCCGCCGCATCCAGATGATCTTTCAAGATCCCTACGCCAGCCTCAACCCGCGCTGGACGGTGGAAGACATCATTGCCGAGCCCCTGCGTGAACACGAAATCCTGAGCGACGAACCCGCCATCAAAGAGCGTGTGGGCGAACTGCTCAAGTCGGTTGGCCTCAGCCCGCTGGACATGGTCAAGTTCCCGCACCAGTTCTCGGGCGGCCAGCGCCAGCGCATTTCCATTGCGCGCGCCCTGGCCACCCACCCCGAGTTCCTGGTGTGCGACGAACCCACCTCCGCGCTCGACGTGAGCGTGCAGGCCCAGGTGCTCAACATCATGAAAGACCTGCAGCGACAGCAGGGGCTGACCTACCTGTTCATCAGCCACAACCTGGCCGTGGTGCGCCACGTGAGCGATCAGGTTGGCGTGATGTACCTCGGCCGTCTGGTGGAGCTGGCGGACAAGCACACCCTGTTTGACACACCACGTCACCCCTACACCCGCATGCTGCTGGACGCCATCCCCAAGATGCACGACACCGGCAAGGCGCGCACCCCAGTGTCAGGCGAGGTGCCCAACCCGCTGAACCCGCCCAGCGGCTGCGCTTTCCACCCCCGCTGCCCACACGCCAACGCGCGTTGCAGCAGCGAGCGCCCGCAGATCCAGACGCTGGCCGGCGTCAAGGTGGCTTGCCACGCGGTGGAGGAAGGGCGGATCTGAGGTGGGTCCCAGCCCGCAATCCACGGGCAGCTACGCTGTGATGATCACACTTTTCTGACTGACTAGGCTGAGGGTGTGCCGAGCGACAATGTGCCGCTCGGCACACCTGCATCAGTGCGTGCCAGACGCCCTTGTGACGTTGAGCCCGTACCATTCCCACATGAGAACCCGACAGCGTCACCCAAGGGTCAGCCTATGACCAACAGCAACGAGCCTCTTGTCTCCGTGATCGTGCGCAGCATGGACAGGCCTTCGCTGGCCGATGCTGTGGGCTCGGTGGCGCGCCAGACCTACAAGCACATCGAAATCCTGGTGGTCAACGCCAAGGGTGGACAACACAGTGATGTGGCGCCCATCGCTGGTGGCAGGCCGGTTCGCCTCGTCAACCAGGCCGGCGCCGGCTTGAGCCGCAGCGCAGCCGCCAACGCGGGGTTGGCAACCGTACAAGGCGCCTACTTTGCGTTTCTCGACGACGACGACGCCTTGGACGAAGATCACTTTGCTGGCCTTCTCGAGGTCGCCAGGGTTCATACCCCGAACACGGTGGTCTACGCAGGCATCAGGGGCGTGGACGGCGACGATCCTGCCAAAAAAGTGCTGCGTGTTTTTGCCGACGAATACGAACCCGGTAAGCTGCTAGTGGGAAACTTCATTCCCATCCATGGCCCGCTGGTGCCTGCGGCGTTGCTGGCACACGGCGCCCGCTTCGACGAGTCCTTGAGTCTGTATGAGGACTGGGACTTCTGGCTGCAGCTGTCACGGCATGCGCCATTCGTGTTGTCACCCAAGGTCACAGGGACCTACACGATCAACGGTACGTCGGGTGTGAACCCCATGGTGGCGACGCCGGACGCGGTCCACAACGCGACTTTTTATCTTTACCGGAAGTGGTTGCCGCAGCTGCAAGTGGACGACTTGTGGGATGTCTCCCGCCTTTATCACCACCGCAACCACGCGCTGTACCTCGCCCATCAAGACAAGGCGCGTCTTGACACGTCGTTGCGCGAGATGGAGAAACGCTGTGATGAACTGCAGCAAGCTTGGGCGACCAAAGAAGAAGTGATCGAACGGCTGAGTACAGAGCAAGCTCAGCTGCGCAGTCAACTTGAGGTGGCACAAAACACCGTTGACGCCATTTACCGCTCCAAGTCGTGGCGGCTGACTGCGCCCTTGAGGGTAGTCATGTCATGGTGGCGCACTACAACAAACGGATCAGGGAAGAACAGGGTGAAGGATGTCTTGAAAAACGTGGGGCCCCGTGTCAGTCAGTACCTGGCGGTTGGGCGGTTTGCCCTTCACGCCGCCCGGCACCATGGCGGCTTGTTTCGCATGTCGAAGAAGGCGCTGGCGATCTTTCAGGTGGAGGGGTTGGCCGGTGTTGTCAGGCGATTGCCAGTCCACCGAAAACACAGCCTGGTAGCGCGTCACAGTGCAAGCACCACCTTGCAGGCGCCCGAGTGGCTGCAGGGTGACCACGCCGACCTGCCACCGGTCGCTGGTGTGGTGGTGGTGGCGCATGTGTATTACCCGGAGCTGTTCGAGGAGTTGGCTCAGGCGCTCGCAAGCATCCCGTGGCCCTACACCCTGTGCATTTCCGTGACCAGCCCTCAGGCGGAGGCCACGGTGAAGGCGCGTGCGGTGAAACTGCCTCGGGTTCAAGCGCTGGATGTGCGCGTTGTGCCCAATCGCGGGCGCGACATTTCGCCTGTTCTGGTCGAGTTTCGAGAGGCCATTCTGCGCGGTCGGTACCTGCTGCATGTCCACACCAAGAAGTCCATGTATTCCGGACGCGAGCGCATGGAGTGGCGTCGCTATCTGATCGATGGCTTGCTCGGTAGCGAGCGGCGGATTCGGCACATCTTCCGGGTCTTGACCCGAGACGATGCCGTTGGCATTGTTTACCCCGACACCTTTGAAGGGGTGCCCTACTGGGCGCACAGCTGGTTGAAAAACCGGGGTGTGGCACACGGGCTGGCCGGTCGTCTCGGTTTGGACCTTGGCCATCGGAACTATGTGGATGCACCGATGGGGTCCATGTTCTGGGCGCGGGTCGATGCCTTGACACCACTGCTGGATTTGAAGCTGTCCTACCGCGATTTCCCTGAAGAACTCGGACAAACCGACGGGACCTTGCAACATGCAGTTGAACGGTTTTTTGTGCTGGCTGCCCATCACGCAGGATTTGCCCATCGCGTGTTTTTGGATGGAGAAGGTGGCGCGACGGTTTTCATGGGGCAGGGGCGCAACAACCTGCAGCACTACTACGCGATCACGGCACAGCAACGCATTGCGCGTGCCGGCGCCGACGCAAAAATCGTGTCCTTCGACATCTTCGACACGCTGTTTGTGCGCCCTTGGCTGACCCCCGACAGTCTGTTTGCCTACATGGACGACATTGCACAGCGACGCTGGGGCTTGGCGGGCTGCGCTCGTCTGCGCAAAGAGGCGGAGCAACATGCCCGCCTGGCCAGCAGCTCGGGCGATCCGGGCATGGACGACATCTACGCGTGTATGGCCAAGCTGCTGCCCAACCCTGGCCTTGCACCGCACATCAGGGCGCTCGAAGAGAACCTGGAGTTGAAGGCCTTGCAACCCAGGCAGGATGTGCTTGGCGCCGCGCGGCGCCTGAAGGAGCAGGGCCGCCGTATGGTGCTGGTGTCGGACATGTACCTGCCCCGCGCCTTCCTCCAGCAACTCTTGCAAGCGCATCAGATCACCTGCTTTGACGAGATCTATGTGTCGAATGCGGTGGGCCTGAGGAAAGACCGCGGCGACATGTGGGCCGAACTCCCGCGCCGCGAAAACGTGGCAGCAGACGACTGGCTCCACGTCGGTGACAACGAGCATTCCGATCTGCAGTTGCCCCTGGAAGCGGGCTACCGCCACCCGGTGCACGTCATGAAAGCGGCAGACCAGTTCTTCTTGTTCAACGAAGACGCGGCAGCCTGGATACAGCCACAACACTGGCAAGAGTCCTTGTTGCTGGGTTTGCTGGCGAACCGCTTGTTTGTTCCTGGGCTTGCCCACCAACCGGTCACGGTCGATGTCGAGTCCCGTGGGCTGGGCGTCCACAGCCTCCACGATCTGGGCTACCTGGCGTTTGGCCCAGTCATGGTGGCCTTCATGGCCTGGCTGATGAAAACGTCCAAAGACGATGGCGTCACCCAGTTGTTGTACGCCAGCCGGGAAGGCCATTTGCTCAAGCAGGCCCACGAGCTCATCGCCCGGTACCTGCCAACGCCAGATGTTGCCTACTTCTTGTGTTCCCGGCGTGCCGCAGTGTTCGCGTCAATTGTCGACGAAGCGTCGCTGGAGCCTTTGCTCAAGGCCCACTTCAACGGCACGTTGGCCGACTTCCTGCGCTTGCGGCTCGGGGTGGACGACTTGGCGGCCTACACAGAGCGCCTGGGTCATGAGCAGATGGGCGCCAACTGCGACCTGCCTGAACGCACCACCTTCTGCCGGCGCTCGCTGGCAGCGTGCCTGGACTTGTTGCAGGACGCAGCCAGCAGCGAGCGGGTGGCCTATCAAGCCTACGCGCAAGAGATCATGGTAGGCCAGCGCGCCGCCTTGGTTGACATCGGCTTCAGCGGCACCATACAGAAAGCCTTGTCGAATTTCCTGACAGGTGTTTCAGGTGCTTACTATTTCGTCACGGTCGAGGCGGCCGCGGAAGTTGAGGCCACGGGACAATTTGCCAAGGGCTGTTTTGGGCAATACATCAATGCCTTCCATTCGGACATGCCCATCTACCAGTACGCCTTGTTGTCCGAGGCCATTCTGACGGCACCTCACGGGCAGCTGGTTCGTTTTGTCATGCAGGACGGCCAGCCGGTGCCGCAGTTCAAGGCCGGTGGGGTGGCGCAGGCACATTTTTCCGACATCGAGCACATTCACCGGGGCGCGCTCCGTTTCCTCGAAGATGTGCTGCAAACAGTTGGCGCCGACTTTGAGCAGCTTGCGGGTCACCATTTCACGGCCAACCTGGCCATTCGGCAGCTCATGCGGGGACGCTGGAAACTGCATGTCGAAACGCCTGTGCTCCAAGTGGAAGACAACTATTCGGGGAACCAGGAAATCTCCGTTTTCGATTTTTACGAAAAAAAGCGTCTGCGCCTGCCGGGGACCCTGGATTAGTGACGGCGGCCGGGCGTCCGGTACGTCGAGGAGGGCGTCCCTGTAGAATGAAAAACTGCTCTTCCTTTCCGCGCCGAGCTGTCCCGTGACGGGGGTTCGGCTGTTTTTTTGCGCTGCGCATGTCCACGTCCCAACCCCCATCTGTCCGTCTAGGCGAGCGGCTTGTTGCCAAAGGCAAGCTCAGCGAGCGTGACCTGGAGCGGGCGCTGCTCGCGCAACAGGAGATGAAAGGCCTGATCGGCGAAGTCATGATCCGGTTGGGGCTTGTTGCCGAGCACGATGTGACACAAGCCTTGTCGGAGCAGCTTGGTGTGCCCTACGTGGCGCCCAAAGACCTGCCCGATTTGCCCACCGTGCCCGAAGGCGTGTCGCCGGTTTTCCTGCAAAACCACCTTGTCTACCCGATGAAGTCGGACGCCCAGGGCCTGCATGTCGTCATGGCACGCCCCCAGGATGCCTACCTGCTCCAGGCCATCCGCCTGGCCGCTGGCACGGATGTGCAGACGTACATCTGTGAACCGTCGGTGCTGGAAAAGCTGGTGCCCTTGCTCACCGAGCCGGTCGATGCAGCTGAGCCGCTGGAAACCGATGGCAATGCGGCCGACGGGGATGAGTTCATTGAGCACCTCAAAGACCTCGCGTCCGAGGCGCCGGTCATCCGCCTGGTCAACCAGCTCATTGCCGACGCGCTGGACCGCCGTGCTTCAGACATCCACATGGAGCCCTTCGAAGGCGAGGTGCATGTGCGCTACCGCGTCGATGGCGTGGTGCAACGCGCCGACGACTTGACAACCGCATTGGCGGCGGCAGCGGTTTCCCGCATCAAGCTGCTGGCAGGGCTCAACATCGCAGAGCGCCGCCTGCCGCAAGACGGCCGCATACGCACCCGCATCAAGGGGCGCGAAATCGACCTGCGCGTCTCGACTGTGCCCACCGTTCACGGTGAAAGTGTGGTGCTGCGTGTGCTCGACCGCGCGTCCGTGCGGTTTGGCCTCGACCAGATGGGTTTTGCCCCGGACAACCTGGCGCGCTTTCACCAGCTGCTGGCCCAGCCCCATGGTGTTTTGCTCATCACGGGCCCCACCGGTTCGGGGAAAACCACCACCTTGTACGCGGCCCTGTCCACGCTGGACTCGGCCACCCTCAAGATCATCACGGTCGAAGACCCGGTGGAATACCAGCTGCCGGCCATCAACCAGATCCAGGTCCACCCGGCCATTGGCCTGAGTTTCGCGCACGTCCTGCGCTCCATCCTGCGCCAGGACCCCGACATCATCATGGTCGGTGAAATGCGCGACACCGAAACCGCCGAAATCGCCGTCCAGTCGGCGCTGACCGGTCACTTGGTGTTGTCCACCTTGCACACCAACACCGCCGCCGGTGCGGTCACGCGGCTGCAGGACATGGGCATTCCCCGCTACCTCATCACCTCCAGCGTCACCGGGGTGTTGGCGCAGCGCCTGGTGCGCCGCCTGTGCCCCGAATGCCGCCGTCCCCACGCCCCATCGCCTGCTGTGCTGGAGAGCCTGGGCATGACCGCCGAACAAGCGCCGGTGTTGTATGAGGCCGTTGGGTGCCCCCATTGCCAAGGTTCTGGCTACCGTGGCCGCACCGCCATCCACGAACTGCTGGTGCTGGACGATCCCGTTCGCGACGCCATTTTGAGCGGCGCCGACGCCAACACCTTGCAGCGCCTCGCGCAGGAGCGAGGCATGGCCTCCCTCTACCAGGACGGATTGCGCGCCATGCTGGAAGGCCTGACCACGCTGGAGGAGGTGATGCGTGTCACCCGGGACGCGGCCGATGCCTGAGTTCCAGTACCGTGCGCTCAATGCGCAGGGGCAGACCAGCCAAGGGCGCATCCAGGCCAACGACCAGGACCAGGCCCTGCGCCTGTTGCGCCAGCAGGGCCTCACGCCCACTGAAGTGGTGTCGCCCGATGGCGTGGGCGCATTGCCCGCCGCCGCTGCAGGCACCAGCTCGGGCGGAGGGCGCCGCTGGTTCACGCGCGAGCGCTCCGCCAAGATCACCGCGGACGATGTGCTGGCTTTTGTGCAGGAGTTGGGCACCTTGCTGCGCGCAGGTTTGCCGCTGGACCGCGCGCTGCGCGTGCTGACCCAGATGCAGTTGCACCCGGGTATGCAGGTGCTACAGCAAGACATGCTCAAAGCCATCAAGGCCGGGCGCAGCCTCAGCCAGGCCATGGTGGCACACAGCCCGACCTTTGGCCCGCTGCACGTCAACCTCATCCGCGCAGGCGAGGTCAGCGGCAAACTGCCCGAAGCCTTGAGCTACCTGACTGAACACCTCGAGCGCAGCAAAAGCTTGCGCTCCAGCCTGGTCTCTGCGCTCATCTACCCGGCCATTCTGCTGGGCACGGCCGCCGTGTCCGTGGCCTTGATGCTCGGTTTTGTGGTGCCCCAGTTCAAGCCCCTGTTCAGCGACCTGGGCGACCGGCTTCCCTGGCTCACCGATGTGGTGGTCCGGCTCGGCGACACATTGGTCGAACACGGCCCCGGCCTGCTGCTGGCCATCACCGTGCTGGTGCTGGTGCTGGGGCGCTGGTGGCAAACGGACAACGGGCGGCGCCAGAAAGAACGCCTGTTGTTGGGACTTCCCCTGCTGGGCCCGCTGCTGCTGCGCTACCAGATCAGCCGATTCACCGGTACCCTGGGCACCTTGCTGGCCAACGGCATTGGCCTGATCCAGGCCATCGGCATCTCGCGCGACGGTCTGAACTACGACACCTTGCGGCAGCGCCTGGCCCCCCTGAGTGATGCCATCAAACAGGGACAGCGGTTCTCCCGGGTCATTGCCGACAGCCAGTTGCTTGACCCCGCCGCCCTGCAATTGGTGGCCTTGGGCGAGGAAACAGGGCGCCTCGATACAATGCTGCTTGAACTGACCAAGCAGCAAGAAGCGGCGCTGCAGACCCAGACACGCCGCCTGTTGACCCTGCTGGAGCCTTTGCTCATCCTCAGTCTGGGCTTGGTCATCGCCCTCATCATCATTGCGATCCTGCTCGGGATCCTGTCTGTCAACGAATTGGTTGCATGAAAACTCGTACCTCTGTTTCCGGCTTCACCCTTGTTGAATTGTTGGTGGTGCTCGCCATCCTGGGTCTGCTGGCGGGCCTGGTCGGCCCCCGCGTGCTCAACCAGTTTGGCGGGTCCAAAGTCAAAGTCACCAAACTGCAGATCGAAGACTTTGGCCAGGCGCTCGATGTCTTCAAGCTCGACACCGGCCGCTACCCCAACCAGCAGGAAGGCCTGCGTGCGATTGTGGAGAAACCGGCCAACATGCCCGGCTGGAACGGCCCCTACCTCAAGAAAAACACCTTGCCACAAGACCCCTGGGGCAATGAGTACCAGTACGTGTTCCCCGGCAAAAATGGTGCGTACGACATTTTCAGTCTCGGTGCAGACAATGCCCCGGGCGGTGAAGGCGAGAATGCCGACATCGGCAACTGGAACTGATCGACACAGGGGCTTCACCCTCATCGAGCTCGTGGTGGTGCTGGCCCTGGGGGCCATGGTGCTGCTCGTGCTCTCGCCCCGGCTGGAGGCGCTGCTGGATGCCGTGCGCTACCGCAGCGTCGTGCAAGACACCTTGCGCACACTGGAGCGCGCCCGCATGCAGGCGGTGGTGCAGGGTCAGCGCTCCGTGGTGGCGGTGGACGTGGCACAGCGCCAATTCCTCATGGCCGGCCAACCTGTGCTCACCCTGCCCGAGGCGGTAGAGCTGGATGTCACCGGCGTCGCCGACCTGGCACAGCGCCAACCCAGCCTGTTTTTCGAACCCGATGGCAGCGCCAGCGGCGGGCGCCTGACGCTGTCCACCGGTGGCCGGGTCAGCCACATCGAGCTGGACTGGCTGACCGGCCAGATCACTCTCTCGCGGGCAGTGCCATGAAGACCCACCGCGGCTTCAGCCTGCTCGAAACCCTGGTGGCCCTGGCCATCCTGTCACTGAGCCTGGGTGTCATTTATCAGGCGCAGGGCACCAGCGTGCGCGCCATATCGCACAGCCTGTCGCTGCAAAAAGTGTTGCTGCACGCGCAAAGCCTGTTGGCCGAACACACCGGGCCACACACCCAGGCCTTGCCCACCAGTGGCGCCACCGCCGATGGCTTGGCGTGGACGGTCTCGCGCCAGCCGCTCGAACTGCCGCCCCTGCTCGAAGGCGGCCCGCCCGTGCCGGTGCTGCGTGTGGACCTCGACCTGGCCTGGAGCGATGGCGGCCGCGACCGGCAGCTGCGCCTGTCCACGCTGGACCAGCCATGACACGCCGGCAACAACACGGATTCACGTTGGTTGAGGTGGTGATCGCCGTGGGGCTCACCAGCCTCATCCTGGCCGCCTTGGGCAGCGCCTTGCACGGTATCAGCCAGGGTTTTGCCCGCGCCACCGAACAGGCCCAACGCCAAGACCGCGTGCAGCGCACCACACAGGCCTTGCGGGGCAGCCTTGGCCGCATCACCGGCGCGCGTTTTGCGCGGGCGCCACAAACCCTGGCCGAGGGCAGCGCCAACCAACTCACCTGGCTGGCCCCGCTGCCCGACAGCGCGCCCGTGGCCGGTCTCTATCGGTGGCAGTTGCGCGCGCTCGACAACAAGCTGGAACTGGCCTTTGAAGACCCCCAACTCAATGCCCCTGGAACCCCAGGCGCCGCGCCTGCCCCCGCCGTCCCAGCCTTGCCCAACAAAGTGCTGCTGGACGACCTGACCCGCCTGGAGCTGGCCTACCAGCACCCCGGCACCGGGGCTTGGCAAGACACCTGGGCCGCGCCGCGCCCGCCGCTGCGCCTGCGCTTGCTCATCAGCACCGAGGCCGACGGTGCCTGGCCGGCCATCATCGTGCGCCTGGGGCAGGCCGGATGACGCGGCTAACCCGTCGCCCCGGAGGGCTGGCGCTGCCCGCCGTGTTGTGGACACTGGCCGCCTTGTCGCTTTTGCTGGGCAGTTTTGTCCAGTTTGCGCGTGTCGAAACACAGCTCACCGTCACCTTGGTGGACCAGCAAAAGACGCGCAGTCTCATGGCGGCCGGCGTCACCTACGTAGAGGCCGCCATCAGCCAAGACCAGCGACTGGGGCAGCAGCCACCGCTGGACGCCGGCATCGAACTCGACGGCCAGCCCATCGAGCTCCGGCTGGTCAACGTCGCCGGCCTCATCGATCTCAACGCCGCCGAAGACGCGCTCGCCACGCAGCTGCTCCAGCGCGAATTGCAGTGGCCGCTTGAAAAAATCCAGGCCTTTCTCGACCACCGGCGCAGCCGGCCGGTGCCCGCCTTTGCCTCGTTGTCTGACCTGCGCCGCGCCCCCGGCATGGACGCCGCCAGCTGGGCGCGGCTCGCGCCGCTGGTCACGGTGCATGGCGGCGGCAGCGGCGTCAACGTCTTGTTGGCGCCGCTGGAGGTCTTGACGACCCTGCTGCCCAACAACCCCCGCGCGGTGCAGGCCTTCGATCAGGCCCGCCGGGAGCCCGGCCAAACGCCCGACCTCACACTCATCAACAGTCCGCACCACCAGCCCGTGTCAGTGGGGGCCTACCGCCTCGACGTCACCGTCACCTTGGGCGAGGGCCGCACCTGGCGGCACCGCTATTGGCTGGTGCGCGACAATCGGCAAGGCAACCGCCTGCGTGTTGCCGACCACCACCCCTTGCCCGCCCCATGAATTCCCTGCTGCAACGGCTCTACCCCTGGTTCCACCTCTGGCAACAAGGCTGGCGCGATCTGTGGACGCGCCTGCCCTGGGGTCGCTTGTCCCCCGCGCTGCGCACGCCCGAGGGCCAGACCCTCACCTTTCTGCGTGGGCGCTGGCAACCCGCCACGGCGCCCGCCACCGGGCTGCTGATCCCGCCGGCCCAAACGCTGTTGCGGCGTATCACCCTGCCGCCGCTGGTGGCGGCGCAGCGGCTGACCGCCTTGCACAGCGAGGTGTTGCATGCCTCGCCTTTTGACCCTGCCGACACCCGGTGGGGCCACCACGGCGTTACCCTGGCCGATGGGCGCATCGAATACGAACTCGCCATCGTGCATGCCCGCGCGTTGGAGCCCGCTGGCGCCATTTACGCCCAGGGCGCCCACGGGCCCATCCCCTTGCGCACCTTGCCCAAGCAGCAGGCGGCATGGCTCACCTGGGGCTTGCTGGCCTTGTTGGGGTTGCTGTTGCTGGCCGCCCTGGCCAGCCCGTTGGTCTACCGCCACCAACAAACCCAGGCCCACACGCTGGCCTCCGCCGAACTGGTGAAACGCACCACCGAGCTGCAGCAGCAACGCGAAAAACTGCAAAACCAGCACCAGCAATACCAGGCGCTGTTGGCGCAAGTCGACACCCACGCCGAACCGCTGGCCGTGCTCGAACAGCTCAGCACCGTCGTGCCCGACCACACCCACTTTGTCCAGCTCAGGCTGCAGGAACGTCAGGTCTCGGTCGAAGGCCAAACCCCCAACGCGCTGGAACTGCTCAACCTGCTGCAGGGCACCCCTGGCCTGGCCGGTGTGCAACTGGCCGGCGCTGTGCAGCGCCACCCGCAAACCGGCAAAGACATCTTCCAGCTTCAAATGCGCGTCCAACCATGAACCCACCGGCCCAAGCCCACCGCTACCGCCACGTTCTGGCGCCGCTGGTCACCGTGTTGGTGCTGGCCCTTTGCGCGCTTGCGCTGGCTTTGCCCTACCTGTTCAAGTACCAGGGCTACCAGCAAGACATGCAGAAGCAGGCGCCCCGCATCCAGCGCTTGTTGGGCCTGGCCGATGCCGGCCCCGCGCTGGCCGAGCGCGAACAGGCCTACCAGGCGGCGCTCGACGCCCTGGCTTTCCCGCCCGACAAAGAGGGCGAAGCCCTGCACAACGAGCTGTCCACCCGGCTGCGCCAGGCCGTCAACGGCAGTGGCCTCACCGTCACCAGCCTCAGCCCCTTGCCCAACAAACCCCAGGAAGGGTTGGAGCGTTACCCGGTGTCCCTCAGTGTGTCCGGCAACCTGGCCCAGCTGCAGAACTTTCTGGCCACGCTGCACCAGCCGCCGCGTCTCCTGGTGGACAGCATGACCATCCGGCAAGGCCGCCCCACGCCCGACGGCGCACAGATCGTCAACGTCGAAATCACCATCGTCGCCTTGCGACGCAGCCAGGTCTGACCATGCGAGGCACCGCATCGATTCGCCCCCACCACCTGCTGTTGCTGGCGTTGCTGGCAGCGGGCAGCTTTGGCCTCTACTACGCGTGGACCATCGGCCTGCAGCGGCTGCAGGCCATTCCCACTTTTTGGGTGCCCCTGGCCCCCGCGTTGCCTGACGTACCCGCCGCCCAGACACCACCGCCGGTGCCCGCCGCCCTGGCCGTCACCCGCAACCGGCCCCTGTTCTGGGACAAACGCCAGCCACCGCCGCCACCCGCCGCCAAAGGTCCACCCGTGGAACCACCGCGCCTGTTGGGTGTCATATCACCCTCCGGCGCCCCCGCGCTGGTCATGCTCGCGCAAGGCAACCCGCCGCAACAACGCGTGTTCCGCGTGCGTGCCGGTCAAACGGTGGGGGCGTTCACCGTCAAGTCCATCACCCCCCAAGGCGTCGAACTCACCGGGCCCAACGGCCCCCTGAGCCTGTCCATGCCCAGGCGTGTGCGCAACTGAAGCCCACCCGCCGTTTCCATTCAGACATGCGAACACTCAACATGAAAACACCCTCGTTCAAACCGCACAGGCTCAGCCTCCTGCTCTCGGTCGTGCTGGTGGGTTGTGCGTCTGGGCCCCAGCGGCCCAACTCGCTGCTGCAGCTCGCGGCCACCCCGGCCGCTGCCGCCACCGTGCCAGCGGGTGCAAGCGCCACCGCCACCGAAGCCGCAGTGCCGACAGACAGCACCGGCACCACGGCAGGTTCCAACGCCAGCCCCACCGCCGCGCCCGACAGCACCCGCCGCCAACGCATCTACCCCGGCAACGACCAGACCGTCAACCTCGCGCCCCGCCCGCCCACCTCGGTCGGGGGGCAAAAAATTTCGCTCAACTTCGACCGCGCGCCGCTGTCCGATGTGGTGCAGTCCATCGTGGGCGACATCCTCAAAAAGCCCTACAGCCTCAGCGGCGACCTGCCTGGCGACGTCACCCTGCGCACCACCAGCCCGGTGGCGCAGGCTGACGTGGGGGCCATCCTCGAAGCCCTGCTCTCGGCCCGAGGCCTGGGCATGGTCACCGACGCCCAGGGCACGGTGCACATCGGTCCCAACGACGCACTCAAAGGCATCCCGTCGCGCCCGGGCCAAACCATTGGCCGTGGCCTGAGCGTGGTGCCGCTGCAGCACATCGGCGCCCGTGAGATGGCCGACATCCTCAAGCCCCTCATGGCGCCTGACGCCCTGGTGCGCGTGGACACCCTGCGCAACCTGCTGGTGGTGCAGGGCACCCAAACCCAAATCCAGTCGTGGCTGGACCTGGTGCACACCTTCGACGTCAACGCCCTCGCGGGCATGTCCTTCGGCATCTTTGCGCTTGAAAACGCCGAGGTCAACGAAATCGCCAAGGCGCTCGAGCTGCTGGCCGCGCGGGGTGACAGCCCCATCGAAGGTGGCATGCGCGTGTTGCCGGTCGAGCGGCTCAACAGCCTGCTTGTGATCGCGCCGCGCAAGCAGATGCTCGACACCGTCAAAACCTGGATTGACCGCCTTGACCAGGCGCCCGACAGCGCCCTGCAGCCCCAGGTGCATGTGTACGCCGTGCAACACGGCAGCGCCACACAGATGGCCAACGTGTTGGGCGCGCTGTTTGGCAGCAAGACAGCCGCCACCAACAACAACGCCCGGGGCGCCCTGGCCCCTGGCCTGGGGGGCGCCAGCGCCTCCAGCACGCGCGCCACCACCCCTGCTGCCGGCACCACGGCGTCCGGTGCTTCTGGCACCGCCGGCACCACGGCTGCGGCCGGCACCGCCAACCGCAGCGGCACCAGCACGGGCGCCACCGGCAGCACGGGCCTGTCGCCCGCCACCTCCCTGGGTGCCTCGTCGCAGGCAACGCTTGCGGCGGCAGCCACCAGCCAGCAGGCCAGCGCCATCGATCTGGAAGGCGATGTCCGCATCGTCGCCGACGACACCACCAACAGCCTGCTGGTGCACGCCTCCCGACGCGCCTACCGGCGCATCGAGTCGGCCATCCGCCAGATGGACATCGCGCCCTCGCAGGTGCTCATCGAAGCCAGCATCATCGAGGTCTCGCTCACCGACAAACTGCAATACGGCCTGCAGTGGTACTTCAACGACAGCCTGGGCGGGCGCCTCTCCGGCAGCACCGGCACCGGCAGCCTGTCGCGCGGCACCACTTCGGCGCTCTCGCGCGTGTTGCCCGGCTTCAACTACACCATCACCGACGCCGCCGGCAGCGTGCGCGCCGTGCTCAGCGCCCTGGCCAGCGAAACCGGCCTCAAGGTGGTTTCCAGCCCCAGCCTGCTCGCGCTCGACCGCCAGGCCGCCGAAATCCGCGTGGGCAACCAGCAGCCCATCCTGAGCTCCACCACCACCACCGACGGCGGCAACGTCACCCAGGCGGTGACATATAAAGATACCGGCGTGTTGCTGCGCGTGGTGCCGCGCATCAACAGCAACGGGCTCGTCACGCTCGACATTGCCCAGGAGGTCACCGACGTGGGTGCCATCGACGAAGCCACCCGCCAGCGCTCCTTCCTCCAGCGCAGCCTGCAAAGCCGCATTGCCATCCCCAGCGGGCAAACCGCCGTGCTCGGCGGCCTCATCCGCGACAACTCCAGCAACAGCCAGTCGGGCCTGCCCGGTTTGTCCAAAATCCCCGGCATCGGGGCTTTGTTTGGCGCCACCGAAAAAAGCATAGACCGCACCGAACTGCTGGTGGTGCTCACCCCCCGCGTGCTGGAAAATGCCCGGCAGCTCACCGACATCAGCGACGAAATCCGTGCCCGCCTGCTCAGCAACCCACCCCTCTCGGCGCCGGGGTTGTTGTCAGGGCGCAACAGCGAAGTGCCCACTGAAGCCCCGGAACCCAGGCTTAAATGAACGGCGTCGGTTTTTTGACACACCGGCTGTTGTAGGCAGTTCACCCGCCAGCAACATCAGTTATAGTTATCTCGTCTCGTGGCTGTCTTGTGCACGGGCACGTTTCAATCCTAACTCATGAGGAAATGTATGAAATTGAAAATGAAGGCGCTCTCGCTGGCCGTGCCACCATCGCCGCTGGTACCGCTGCGCACGCTGCTGACGTGGCCATGTTCCCCTATGTGGTGAACAGCGCTACCGTGACCACCATCGTGACGATCGTTGATCGTGGCACCACCGCCACCCAGCGTTACGACGCTTCGGGTGTGGTCGGCGCTGCTGCCACCAACCGTCGTCTGCACTGGCGTCTGAACTACAAGGCAGGTGCTACTGCTGAAGATAACCTGGCCGGTTGCCAGGAAGTGAACTACTACCTGCCTTCCAGCCCCAACGACATCCAGTCCGTTGACATCGGTGGCAAGTTTGGTTCCACCAGCAAGGGTGTTCTGTTCAGCGATCCCAGCTCCAACAACAACTGGAACGCTGGCACCACCGCCACCATCAACTACATGCTGGGCAAGGCTGCTGGCGCTACCCAGCGTGGCACCCTGTTCGTGCACAACGCCGACAACACTGTGAGCAACACCGTTTACGGCGAAGCCATGGTTCTGGAGTTCAGCACTGGCGCTGCATGGGGTTACCAGGCTGCCACGACCGACAACGGTGTGGCTAACGATGCTAACGCATTCGACTTCTCCGACGCCGGTGGTTTTGTGACCAACAACCTGGCAGCTACCACGCTGGCGCCCTCGGGTCTGCTGACGTTCATGCCGCCTGCTGAAACCACCACCCGCCTGTTCGTGACCCCGATGCCTGTCGGCCCCCTGCTGGCTACCAACGGTGCCAACGCTGCCGGCTGGAGCGATCAGCAAGTGCGCATTTCCATGGTGACCTCGACCGGCGTGGCTTATGACCGCGACGAAAACCTGGTGTCTGGTTCTGCCACCCAAGACGTGCGTTGCGTGGGTGCTGTGAACGCCACCGACCTGGTGACCTCCGGTGCTTTGGCCACCCTGGCCAACGGCGGTTGGGGCAACCTGACGCTGGAGTTTGTGGCGGCTGTGCCTGCTGGCGCATGGACTCCCACCGACACCGCTTACATCACCAAGCTGGAGTACAACACCGGCGGCAAGATCAACGGCGAAAACCTGAGCGGCACGTTCAACAACGGCTTCATCATGCGTTAATTCATTCCTTTGGAATGACAGAAGGGCCGCGCAAGCGGCCCTTTTTTTTGGAACCAAGCGAGGCATGGGTAGTCCAACTGGCGCCAGAAGAGGCACATGTTAAAATCAGGAGTTTTATTCAATGGGTTGCCTTGGAATGAGTGGATCTAAACGCACTTTGACTGCTGCGGCGTTGTTGGCTGTGAGCGTTTTGGCTGGTTGCTCGGTGGCCGACAAAAAGGCGGGCGGCTATGTTTCAGCCACACCGATTCACAGGGACGCAGCTTGGGCTGCAGTACAGTCACCGGACGGTGACATCAGGTTGGCGTACTACGATGCTAAGCGTCAGCTGTATTTGGCAAACCCCGAGAAGGGAACGGTTGAAATGCCGTTCCACTCACCCAATGTGGACCGCGCGTCGTCTGGCCTAGCCTTGGCATGGGTGGGCGGCCGAGCATTTGTGGGTTTCCGAGACAAGGAGCCGCAGCGTGACGTGTTCGTCGCGCCGTTTGATGAACCCAAAGCACTGGTGGGGCTGGGCGCAGAGACGATACCTTTGTCGCGGCTGAAGATGGCACCGCGTGGCGATAAGCTCGCGAGCATTTGGTATGGTGAAGAAGAGGTGCCGAGTGGCAAGGTTTTTCACGTTTATTACCGTGAACTGGATGCCAAGGGCAAACCTCTGGCTGTAGCAGAGCGATTGTTCGAGGGTATCTACCCTACGATGTCCCTGACGCCATCGGGGCGTGTGACAGCGGTCAGCTGGGTCAAGGACAATGGTAAGGATCGCATCATTGCCCGCAGCAAAAATGGAGACCAGCCATTTGGGGCAGAAATTCAGGTGGCGGATATTGCCCCAGTAACCCCTCTGCTGGAGGCCATCAACGATGGAGAGCGAACACTCGCGTTCTGGCATGCCCAATATGGTCGTGATCTTCAAGATTTCCGACTTGAAGGCGCATATACCGATGATGGCGCCAAATGGGAGCGCTTTCATTTGAAAGCCTTCGATGGGCTGGATATCGAAACCGGTGATTTTGCGGCTGACGGGCAAGGGAATATCGCTGTGGTGGCCTCGGTGGTCAAGCCACAGGAGCGACAGGTTGCCAAAAAGAAAGTGCTACTGGCTGTTTCGCATGACAGGGGCAAAACGTGGTCTGACGCTATCGAGCTGCGGCAGGATGAGGTTCAAAAAGACAAGCCATACAGCCACGCACGTGCCCCCAAAGTGGCATTCCTCGGGGCCGGTCAATTGTTTGTTGCCTGGCAAGATTGGCGCAGTTTGCGCTCTGCGGTGCAGTTCAGTTATTCTGAAGATGCTGGGCGCACCTGGAAGATCAATGATCAGCGTTTGACGGAGAAGGCTACCGAGCAAGAGGGGTTAGGCTTGTTTAGTAAATCGCTATTTGCTCATGAAAACACCCTTCGAATCGTGACTGAGCAAATGACCAGTGATGCTATTGAGGAAAAGCATTTGCGTATTCACACGGTCACGCGTGATCAATTGACAAATTGGAAGCCGACACAATCTTTACCTCCGCCCAATCGGGAGCGATTGGAGCAGCGCGTTATTGCCTACTGGAAAGCTTTGCAGGCACGTGAATTCGAAACCACGTACAGCATGTTGGATCCGTACTTTCGCGCGCGCATGAAATTTGACGTTTATAAAGAAAATCTTGGGAAAATTGAGTACCGTGATCCTGTTCTTAAGTTGAGTGAATTTGCGGGTCCCATTGCGCTGGCTGTTACCAAGATGACGGTCGAAGTAAAGCCATTTGTTGTGAATAACCGCACAATGAAAATGGACCCGGCGGAACGCGAGATACCAACCCGATGGCTCTGGATTGATGGTGACTGGTATTTGGAGTTTTATCAAGAAAGTCGTGACCTTCGATTCACGCCTTTCTGATCTACCAAATCAGCAACAAAAAACAGTGGGCATGCCCACTGTTTTTTGTTGCAGACAACAAATGAATAAAAAACACCTGGCCTGGTTGTGGGGGGCCGTACAAGCTGAATTCAGAACCCTGTACGCGGGCAGCCTGTTGGGGGTGCTGTGGTTTTTGCTCGCGCCTTTGTTGCAGGTGGGCATGTATGTGTTTCTGTTCCAGGTCGTCTGGAAGTTGCGCGTGAACCTCCACCACGGAGGCGACGTGTCTTTTGTGTGGTTTCTGCTCAGCGCCTACATTCCCTACTGGGCCTTTCAAGACGCGTTGAGCCGCGCGGCCGGGGCGCTCACGGCCAACGCGCACATCATCCGCAACACGCCGTTCCCGCCCTGGCTGCTGGTGGTGGCGCGTGTCATGCTCCCGTTTGGCGTGATGCTGGCGCTGGTGTTGCCCCTGTGGCCGGTGTTGCACCAGGCGGGGTATTTCCAGCTTCAATGGGCTGATGGCCCCTGGCTGGCCTTCACGCTGATGTGCCTGGCGGGCATGGCGGTGGGCTTGGCGGTTTTGCTTGCCTCGGTCGGGGTGGTGTTGCGCGACCTGGCCAACATCGTGCCACCGCTGCTGATGGCGCTGATGTTGACCGCACCCATCATGTACCCCCTGCAAAACGTGCCAGAGGCCATGCGTGGCTGGTTCTGGCTCAACCCCTTGACGCCGTTTGCCGAGGCCTTCCACACCCTGTTGCTCACGCCGCAGGGCCTGGGCTTGGGCCACGCGCTCGCGCTGCCTGCGCTGGCGCTGGGCGCTTTGTGGCTGGGTCGTTGGGCCTACCGCAAAATGGCCCCCGACCTGCCCGACCTGCTGTGAGGCCGCAGAACCCATGAACGCCTTGCCCACCATCGAACTGGTCAACGTTGCCAAGCGTTACCGTGTGTACGCCAGCCCGCGCGACCGGGTGCTGGAATGGATCAGCCCCCGCGCCCGCCACACCACCTTCGATGCGCTGCGTGGCGTGTCGCTGGCCCTGCACCAGGGCGACACCCTGGGGCTGGTGGGCGACAACGGCGCGGGCAAGTCCACCTTGCTCAAGCTGATTGCCGGCGTCATCCAGCCCACTGGCGGCGAGTTGCACGTGCGCGGCAGCCGGCTGGCCATTCTGGATTTGTCGGTGGGCCTGAACGAAGAACTCAGCGCCCGCGACAACGTGTTGCAGCAATTGGGCTGGTACGGCCTGTCGCGGCAGCAGGCCTTGGATCGCATGGACGGCATCATCGACTTTGCCGAACTCGGCCATGTGCTGGACCGCCCGATCAAAACCTACTCCACCGGCATGAAGGTGCGGCTGGGCTTTTCGGTGCTCACCAGCATGTCGCCCGACATCCTGCTGGTGGACGAAGCGCTGTCGGTGGGCGACCTGGCGTTCCAGCAAAAGTCCATCCAGCGCATGATGGGTTTCAAGGAGCAGGGCAAGACCATCATCTTCTGCTCGCACAGCCTCTACCAGATCGAACAGTTCTGCGACAAGGCCTTGTGGGTGCAGAACGGCGCCATCCAGATGTTTGGCCCGGCGCGCGAGGTGCTACAGGCCTACGAGCAGTACCAGCTGGCCAAGGGCCGCCAGGCGCCCGCGCACGCGGGCGTGCCCGCACCTGCGGCACCGGTGCGCATCGAGTCGCTGGCGGTGGAGCCCCCGCCGCCCATCACCCAGGGTTCGGCCCTGACGGTGAAGGCGCGTGTGGCGGCGTTGTTGCCCGGTGTGCGTTTTCACTACAGCCTGTCGATCAAGATCAACGGCGAGCGCGGGCTGGTGGTGGTGGGCAGCCACCTGGCCGGTGAGCCGCCCCTGCATGGCAGTGGCGAGCTGAACATCACCCTGCCCGAACACCCGATTGCCGCCGGCCACTACGCCTTCCACCTGCGTTTGTGGGACGAAAGTGGCATGGTGGTGCTGGCCGAGACGGACATACCCGACGTGGCCTTCCTCAAGCAGGACGACCTGATGGGCCTGATTCGCACGCCGCACGTGGTGCGTTGGCAAACATCGGAGAGCGGGGGCGGCCATTGAAGGCTGAGCCAAGCTGCAGCCCACACCAGCTGGACTTGCGCATTGTGTTGCCCAGCCAAGTGTTTGGCGGGGCGGAACGCACGGTGCTCAATTTGCTGGAGGGGATGGCCCGGCTGCCCACGCAGCCGCGCGTGACTTTGTACGGCCACGCCGACATGCTGAGGCCACACCTGGCTGGGCGTGAGGGCGTGGCCGTGGTCGACGTGTCGGACTGGGGCATGGGCACTTCGCTGCGGGGCTTGCGTTCCACCCGGCACGATGCGCGCCTGCTGGCCAACCACGTGGCCACCCATCGCGACCGAACCGCCAAAACCGTGGTACTGGGCTTTTTGCACTACGGTGCCGCCATGGCGGTATGGATGCGCCGCTTTCTGGCCGATCAACCACGCCTGAGCGTGATCGCCAGCCCGCGTGGGCCGTCGTGTGCGGGCATTCCCATGATTTCGTCGGACCGCACCATCCGCTTCTTGCTGCACGCCCACATGGCGCTGGCTGGGCGCTGGTGTGACGCGGTGGTGGTGCCATCGCAAGGCATGCGCCAGGAGTTGCTGACGCGCTACCACGGCCACTCGGACCGCGTGGTGGCCATTGCCAACAGCTACCCCACCGTGGCCGATGCCATCTGGCATGAGTACGCAGTGCGGGCGCCGCGCCCTGCCAGCGCCGGTACACGTTTTGTGATGGCCACGCGCCTGTCGGCCGAAAAGAACATTCTTCTGGCGCTGGAGGCCTTTGCCCGCCACGCACCCAGCCACCCGGAAGACACACTCACCATCGTGGGCGATGGGCCGGCACGGGCAGAGATTGAAGCCACCATTGCCGCGCATGGGCTGGCGCGGCAGGTGCAGGTGCAGCCCTTTCAACGCGAACCGTTTGCGCTGATCGCGCAGCACGATGTGTACCTGCACACGTGTTTGATCGAGGGCTTTGGCAACTCGATGATCGAGGCCTTGGCCGTGGGCGTGCCGGTGATTGCCACCGACTGCGATTTTGGGCCGCGCGAAATTGTGATGCAGGGCATCAATGGCCTGCTGGTGCCCCAACACGATGTGGCCGCTTTTGCCCGCGCCATGGCCGACATCAAAACCTTGCCAACGGAACGTTTGCGCGTGGCCGCGCGAGACAGCGCCCAGATCTACAGCAACTTTGTGATGGCCGCGCGTTATGTGGATGTGTTTTGCCGCGTATGAACCCCAACCACGCCGCCCCGGCTTTTGAGCTGAGCCACGTCAACGCAGCCGAGGGTGCAGAGCGCCTGGTGGTGCTGTTTGAAACCGTGTTCCAGCATGCCGTGTCGCCCCAGGACTGGGCCTGGAAATACGCCCATGCCGCGTCGTTCCACACCATCGCATGTGCACCCGATGGGAGTTTGTTGGGCCACGCCGGTATGCAGTTTGCCGGGCACCTGCCCAACGGGCGCAAGGCCGGCCAGGTATGCGATGTGATGGTGCACCCCGCGCACCGGGGGCAACTGCAGGGCGGCGTGTTTGCGCGCATGCTGGGCGAGCTGGCCGCCGAAGCCGGGCGCCGGGACTATGGCCTTTGTTACGGCTTTCCAGGTGACAGGCCGGCCAAGCTGGGCGTGCGCCTGGGGGTTTACGACGAGGTGGCCCGACCGCGCGAGGCCGTTTTCAGGCCCCAGGCGGCCTCGCTTTGGGAACGTGTGTGGTGGGTGGTGCACGAATTGGACACCGCCACGTTTGCGCGCCGGTTGGACGCGGAAGCAGCCGCACGTGTGGTGGTGCGCCGCACGGCCGAGCAGGTGCTGTGGCGGTATGTGCAGGCGCCACGGGTCTACCGCTACTTTGTGGTGGGGCCGCGTTGGCGGGCGGCCACCTTGGTGGTCAAGGACGGTGGCGATGGAACGTTGCTGGTGGTGGATGCGCTGGGCGCGGCGCGCTGCACATCTGCGTGTCTGCAGGCCCTGGCCAACGTCAGCCGGCACACCGTGCGGGGCTGGGCGCACCTGGTCACGGGCGCGCAGGGCGAGGCCGAACCCACGCCGCTGGTGACCATCGAACTGGCGCAGTTGCCGGGCCGTTCCCGACCAGACAACTGGTTTGACGACGGCCGCCCCGGCGACGTGGACATTTACTGACCGCAGGCCACAGCCAGCGCACCCAACCACTGGAGGCACCATACCCATGCTGGAGCATCGCCCTGAATCAGAGACCTTCCCTGAGCGTTGGGACGTGTCGCGCTATGGCCGCTACCTGGTGCTGGCACCCCACGCCGACGACGAGGTGTTTGGTTGCGGTGGCCTGATGGCTTTGGCGCGCGCACAAGGTGCGCAGGTGCGTGCGCTGGTGGTGACCGATGGCTCGCAAAGCCACCCCGATACCCCCGCCCACGAAGTGACCAACCAGCGGCAGCAAGAGGCCCGCGCGGCTGCCCAGGTGCTGGGGCACGAGGTGGTGTTTCTGGCGTTCAAAGACCGCGGCTTGCGCTACGGCGAAGAACTCATCAAGGCCTTGACCGAGGCCATGCAAGCCTACGGGCCCGACCTGGTGCTGTGCACCCCGCCCACCGAGCCGCACCCCGACCACCAGTCGCTGGGCTTGGCCGCCATGGCCGCCGTGATGCGCCTGCCCCGCCGCCCCGACCTGGCCTGGTACGAGTCCGGCCACCTCATGGTGCACGCCACCCATGTGTGCGACATCACCACGGTGGCCGAGCGCAAGACCGAGGCCATGCACTGCTTTGTGTCGCAACAAAGCCTGCTGGACTACACGCGGTGCATCGAGGCCAAAGACCGCTTCCGCTCCATCACCCTGGGCGGCGAGAGCCGGGCGGCCGAGGCCTACCACCTCATGCCCACCGCAGGCCTGGGTGAGCGTGCCGTGTTGCCAGGGCTGGACACGCTCTACATGCACCACCGGCAGCGTGCCGCCAGCCCGGCCGATGTGCCGCTGGTGAGCGTGCTGATGCGCACCATGGGCGACCCACGCCTGGAAGAGGCCGTGGCCAGCGTGCTGGCACAAACCTACCGCCCGCTGGAACTGGTGGTGGTGGCCGCGCACGCGGAGGATGTGTACACGCAGTTCCCTCAGTTCCGCGCGCTGCCGTGTTTGAAGGTGGTGAACCTGGGGCGCAGGCTCAACCGCCCGGAGGCCGCCAACGCGGCTCTGGACGCGGCCACGGGGCAATACGCGGTGTTTCTGGACGAGGACGATTGGCTGGGGCCGGAACACGTGGCGTTGCTGGTGGATGTATTGCGGCGGCATCCACAGGTTGGTGCGTCACGGACGCATGCCATTCCGCTAGAGTCAAGCGGTCAGAATCCCTTGCGGGGTGTCATGTTGCGGGTCGACTGGTTGCGTGAGTGGGGTTGCCGCTTTGAGTCGACAGAGGCAGGTAGAGAAAACGCGAATTTCTGGACCCAAGTGTGCTGCCATACCAAACCAGCAATTTCCAGCGTTGACACGGTTGCTGATCGCAGAATACTTTTGTCGATGCAGCAGCGGTTGGCCCCGCCAGAGAAGGCTTTAGTCCAAAACGAAGAAAAAACGCTAGCCGCGAGAGGATATCTGAACTCCAAACTCGGCCGATGTCTCGCATGGCCATTGAATTGGCTTCGGGACGCTTTCATGCGGGGACCGAGCTGATTTCATCAGCAAAGACTACTCCTCAATACTTTTGTTTGGCACTGGCTTCTAGAGTTTCTGACATGTCTGTAGTTTCTGATTTGACGATTGCTGTGGTGGGTCTGGGTTATGTAGGACTGCCGTTGGCTGTTGAGTTCGGTAAAAAGTTCAAAACCATTGGTTTTGACCTGTCCGACGCAAAAGTAGCAGCCTACAAGGAGTTTCACGACCCCGCAGGCGAGGTGGATCGAGCGGATTTGATAGCAGCCACCGGTCTTGAGTGCACGACCGATGCCACAACGCTGCGTGCGGCCGACGTCGTGATCGTGGCCGTGCCAACGCCAGTGGACGCGGCGCACCAGCCAGACTTCGGCCCCTTGATACACGCAAGTGAAGTGGTGGGGCGCTTTTTGAAGCGGGGCGCGACGGTGATATATGAGTCTACGGTGTACCCCGGCGCCACAGAGGAAATATGTATTCCCGTGTTGGAGAGCGCGTCGGGCTTGGTGTGGAGTAAGGATTTTTCGGTTGGCTATAGTCCCGAGCGCATTAATCCTGGAGATAAGGAGCACACGCTCACAAAGGTACTCAAAGTAGTATCTGGTGACAGCCCGGCGACGCTGGATCGTGTCGCTGCGTTGTATGGCAGCATAGTGACGGCGGGCATTTACCGCGCAAGCAGCATCCAAGTGGCTGAGGCGGCCAAAGTTATCGAGAACATCCAACGTGATCTGAATATCGCTCTGATGAATGAGCTTGCTCTGATTTTTGATTTGTTGGGGATAGATACTTCTGAAGTTTTGGAGGCTGCTGGGACAAAGTGGAACTTCTTGAAGTTCAAACCGGGTTTGGTGGGCGGGCACTGCATAGGCGTGGATCCGTACTACCTGACGCACAAGGCGGAAATGTTGGGCTACCACCCGCAGGTGATCTTGGCAGGTCGGCGCATCAATGACGGCATGGGCAAGTTCGTGGCGGAAAAAACCATCAAGCTGATGATTCAGGCGGGCATCAGCATCAAGGGTGCTAGGGTGAATGTGCTGGGTCTTACGTTCAAAGAAAACTGCCCCGATTTGCGCAACTCCAAAGTACCGGACATCATTCGCGAGCTGCAAAGTTACGGCGTCGATGTTGCTGTCCACGACCCATTGGCCTCCGAGCATGAAGCACGTTTGGAGTATGGTCTGGCGTTGCTGCCCTGGCAGCATTTGCCGAAGGCTGATGCGGTAGTGCTTGCAGTGGCACATGCGAAGTACCGCGAGATAGGGCCACAAGGCCTGAAAATGCAACTTCACTTACGGGCATGTGTGGCGGATGTGAAGTCCATGTTTACCGCAGAGGATTTCCCCGGGCAGTCCTATTGGCGCCTTTGAACCAAGGTGTCAATACCGAGGTGTATAGGTTTCGCCGGAGGTGTGGTGTTGAATGAATGGGTGTTCAGATGATTGGGGTGGTGAAATTGGGGTCGCTATGCCAGCTGCACGCGCGACGTTTGACTTTGGCGCTGGTCACGCTGGTAGGGTGGCTTGTGTTCACACCGGGAGCCCAGGCCAGCGGGGTGTGGCGTTATGAGGACGCCGATGGCGTTTCGCACTTCGGCAATACGGCTCCTCCAGCCGTGCCAGGTTTGCAGTGGTTGAGTCGTGGAGGGGCCTCTCGTGGACAGCAGTCGATGTCCCGCAGCGAGGCAGGCCCGCTGTCGAAAATGGCGGGCTACGGACGCGCCAAACCACTGCTTGAGGACGCAGCGCATAGTCATGCCGTTGACCCGGCGTTGGTCACGGCGGTGAGTGCTGCAGAGTCGGGTTTTCGGGCGGATGCTGTTTCGCCGAAGGGCGCGGTGGGCTTGATGCAATTGATGCCCGCCACGGCGGCCCGCTATGGCGTGGTAGCGGGGAGCTTACAAGAGGCGACCAATCTCCTGAAAGACCCCCGACTGAACGCCCAGGTGGGTACGCGCTACCTGGCCGACTTGATTCGCATGTTCAATGGCGACCTAGAGTTGGCCCTCGCAGCCTACAACGCGGGAGAGGGCGCCGTGATGAAGCACGGTCGGCGCATTCCGCCCTACCCCGAAACTCAGCAGTATGTCGTGCGAGTGCTGAAGTATTACCGCGCCCTGACACGTTGACGGCACGGTCTCTGTTAGGGGAAGTGGATCGTTTATCGCAAATCCGCCGCTGCCCGCAAGGCCGCCGCCTTGTCCGTCCGCTCCCAGCTGAATTCGGGCTCTTCGCGCCCAAAGTGGCCATAGGCGGCCGTTTTCTCGTAGATGGGACGCAGCAGGTCCAGCATCTGGATGATGCCCTTGGGGCGTAGGTCGAAGTGCTGGTTGACCAGCGCGGCGATCTGCTCATCAGGTATCACGCCGGTGCCTTCGGTGTAGACCGTCACGTTCATCGGGTGGGCCACGCCGATGGCGTAGGCCACCTGGATCTGGCACTGCTTGGCCAGGCCGGCGGCGACGATGTTCTTGGCCACGTAGCGGCAGGCGTAGGCGGCCGAGCGGTCGACCTTGGTCGGGTCTTTGCCGCTGAAGGCGCCACCGCCGTGTGGGCAGGCGCCGCCGTAGGTGTCGACGATGATCTTGCGGCCGGTCAGCCCACAGTCGCCCTGCGGGCCGCCAATGACGAAGCGGCCAGTGGGGTTGATCAGGTATTTGGTGTCCTTGAGCCATTCCTTGGGCAGGACCGGCTTGATGATTTCCTCGATGACCGCCTCGATGAAGCTGGCCTTCATCTTGGTCTGGGTCTCGCTCTGGTCGGGGCTGTGCTGGGTGCTCAGCACCACGGTGTCGATGCTGTGGGGCTTGCCGTCCACGTAACGCATGGTCACCTGACTCTTGGCGTCCGGACGCAGGAAGGGCAGACGGCCGTCTTTGCGCAACTGGGCCTGGCGCTCCACCAGTCGGTGTGCGTAGTAGATGGGCGCGGGCATCAGCTCGGGCGTTTCGTCGCAGGCGTAGCCAAACATCAGGCCCTGGTCGCCGGCGCCGGTGTTCAGGTGATCGTCGCTCGCGTGGTCCACGCCCTGGGCGATGTCGTTCGACTGCTTGTCGTAGGCCACCAGCACGGCGCAACCCTTGTAGTCGATGCCGTATTCGGTGTTGTCGTAGCCGATGCGTTTGATGGTGTCGCGCGCCACCTGGATGTAGTCCACGTGCGCGTTGGTGGTGATTTCCCCCGCCAGCACCACCAGCCCGGTGTTGGTCAGCGTTTCGGCCGCCACGCGGCTGCGCGGGTCTTGCTTGAAGATCGCATCAAGGATGGCGTCGGAGATCTGGTCGGCCACTTTGTCGGGGTGGCCTTCCGAAACGGACTCGGACGTGAAAAGAAAGTCATTCGCCATGTAAGCTCCAAATCGTCGGTTGTCGAGGCGTTGCCTCGGCCCTGGGAGCCCTGGCGAACGCTTTAGCAGATTTGTCAATGTGTATGACAAGGCACAATCGCTCGGCCGGGGTGGCATTCGCGCTTGTGTGTGTCGCCCTGCAAGTTGCTCTGTTAACTCAGCGACGCGCCGATTGTATTCCGCCATGCCCACCCTGTTTCGCTTCCTGTCCCATTCCCCTCTGTGGCTGCTGCATGCACTGGGCTCGGCGCTGGGTTGGGTGTCGTTCCTGCTGTCACCCAGTTACCGGCGGCGCTTGTTGGCCAACGCCGCGCAGGCGGGCTATGGGTTTGCGCAGGTGCGGGGCGCGGTGGCCCATGCCGGGCGCATGACCGCCGAACTGCCGCGCTTGTGGATGGGTGCCCCCGTGCCTTTTGAGTGGGAGGGGCAAGCGGTGGTGGAGGCGGCTTACGCGCAGGGCAAAGGCGTGGTGTTTCTCACGCCCCACATGGGTTGTTTTGAGGTGATCGCGCAGGCGCTGGCCGCACGCTATGCCCAGGACCACGGCCCGCTCACGGTGTTGTTTCGCCCGGCGCGACAGCCCTGGCTGGCCGCCGTGATGGATGGCGCCCGCGAGCGCCCGGGGCTGGAGACCGCGCCCACCACCTTGGCCGGTGTGCGCCAGATGATCAAGGCCTTGCGCAAGGGCCACGCCGTGGGCCTGCTGCCAGACCAGGTGCCACCCGAAGGCATGGGTGTGTGGGCGCCGTTTTTTGGCCGGCCCGCCTACACCATGACTCTGGCAGCCCGCCTGGCGCAGCAAACCGGGGCCGTACCGGTGCTGGTGTGGGGGGAGCGGCTGTCTGGGGGGCGCGGGTTCAAACTGCGTTTTCACGCCATGCCGGAGCCACTCTCCAACGAGCTGGAGGCTGCCGTGTTGCAGATCAACCAGGCCATGGAGCGGCTGATCCGCGAAGATCCTTCGCAGTACCTGTGGGGCTACGCGCGCTACAAACAACCTCGGGCGGAGCTGTAGGCCATGCTCTCTCGCTTCGCCATTGTTGTGATGCGCCTGTTGGCGTTTTTGCCGCTGGTTTGGGTGCGTGCGCTGGGGCGCTGGCTGGGGCTGGCACTGCACGCTCTGGCCAAGCGCCGGCGCCACATCGCACTGACCAATCTGCGCCTGTGTTTTCCCGAGCGCACCGAGATGGAGCGCGAGGCGATGGTGCGGCAAAACTTCGTCTACTTCATGCAGGCCTGGCTGGACCGCAGCTGGCTGTGGCATGCGCCACGCGAGGTGCTGGAGTCGCGCTTCAAACGTGTGGGTGATTGGGGCGTGTTCCAGGGCGAGGCGCCCACCATCGTGTTTGCGCCGCATTTTTATGGCCTGGATGCCGGCGCCATGGCCTTGGCCATGGCGGCTGATCGGCGCTTCACCACCATCTACACCACCCAGGTCAACCGCGCGGTGGACGAGTGGATGAAGGTGGGCCGGGCACGATTTGGCGATGTCAGCCTGCTCAACCGCGACGATGGCGTCAAACCCATCGTCAGCCGCCTGCGCAAGGGCGGTTTGTTGTACCTCTTGCCCGACATGAACTTCGGGCCCGAGGAGTCCATTTTTGTGCCGTTTTACGGTGTGCCCACCGCCACGGTGCCGTCCTTGTCGCGTTTTGCGCGTTTGGGCCGCGCCAAGGTGGTGCCGTTGGTCACGCGCATCACACCGTCTGGCTACGAGATCGAGGCCATGCCGGTGTGGGTAGGCTTCCCCTCCGACGACGTGGAAGCCGATACCGCTCTCATGAACGCGCGCCTGCAAACCTGGATCGACCAGGCTCCCGATCAGTACTGGTGGGTGCACAAACGCTTCAAAACCCGGCCGCCAGGCGAGCCGTCGGTGTACGGCGGGCGCGACTGATTCAGGGCCGTGCCGCGAGTGCCCCTGCCAACCACGCGATGACGCGCTGTGGTTGCTCGTGCACCACCCAGTGGGTGGCCCCGGGCAGTTGGGTCAGGTGGAGCTTCGGCACGAAGTCGCCCAGTCCATCCAGCAGGCCCGGGGGCAGGGCGGTGTCGTCCATGGCCCACAGCACATGGGTTGGCACATGCACTTCCAACATCGCGCGCGGCAGGGTCACGGTGGTTGCGCCGGGGTCGCTTGCCGTCGCAGGACGCAAGGGCGAGGCACGGTAGTAGTTCAACGCGCCGTCCAGGCCTTGGCGCCACACGGCGCGGAATTGCGCTTTCACGGCATCGGTCAGCCAGGCGTGTGGGCCGTCGGCCGCGCCCATGTTGGTGAAAAAAGACCACAGCCGTCTGAAGTCGTCCTCAGCCAGCAGTGCCGCCGCGTCGGGCCGGCACAAGAAGCTCATGTAGGCGCTGGCGGCTTGTTGTTCGGGTGACTGCTGGAGTTCGCGCAAAAAGGTGCCGGGGTGGGGCGAGTTGACGATGGCCAGGCGTTCCAACTGTTGTGGGTGAAGTGCGGCCAGGTTCCAGGCCACCGCGCCGCCCCAGTCGTGCGCCACCAGGGCCGCCAGCGGTGCGCCATCCGCTTCCAGGGCAATCAGCGCCAGCACGTCTTGCACCAGGTGTTTGGCGCGGTAGTCGCGCACATCGGGTGGCGTGCTGGAGCCCGCATAGCCGCGCAGGTTGGGGGCCACACAGCGGTAGCCGCCGTGTTCGGGGCGCGAAAAGTGGGTCAGCAGTTCGTCCCACACAAAAGCCGCTTCCGGAAAGCCGTGCAAAAACAGCAGCACCGGCCTGCCACGTTCACCACTGCTGCGGCATTCCAGCGAAATGCCATGGGGCAGGGTGAGCGTGTGGCGTTCGATCATGTGGGTGGCGTGTCGGGTTCGGCGGGTTCGGGCGGGGTGGGCGTTGGGGTTTCATCGGCCTGGGCCAGCGTGATGGTGGGCGCGGTGCGCACCCAGCGCCACAACAGTTGTGCCACCTCGTCCAAGCCTTGTTTTTTGAGGGCTGAGAACAGTTTGGCCTCGCCGCCGCCGGCTTGCAGTCGCGCAATCGACAGCGCCTTGTTGGCTTCGGCGCGGGTCAGCTTGTCGGCCTTGGTGAGCAGCACCAGGAACTGCAGCCCTTCTTCCACACGCGGGCGGATGATGTCGAGCAGGATTTCGTCCAGTTCGGTCAGGCCCAGGCGGGGGTCGCACAGCAGCACCACGCCGCGCAGGTTTTCGCGCGTCATGAGGTAGTTGGACATGACCCGTTGCCAGCGCAGCTTGGCTTCTTTGGGCACGGCCGCGTAGCCGTAGCCCGGCAGATCGGCCAGCACGGCGTCGGTGACGCCTTGTTTGCCCAGTGAAAACAGGTTGATGCTCTGGGTGCGGCCCGGCGTTTTGGAGGCAAAGGCCAGGCGCTTTTGTTGTGTCAGCGTGTTGATGCAGGTGGACTTGCCCGCGTTGGAGCGGCCCACAAAGGCGATTTCAGGCACCGTCAGCGGGGGCAGGAATTGCAGTTGCGGCGCCGTGGTGAGAAAGCGGGTGGTGTGCAGCCAGCCGTGGGCGATTTTGGCGTCCACGTCGGGGTTGGCAACCGGGGTTGCGGGGGAAGTGGTGGTGTTCATGAAGGGCGCCTTTCGGGCCATTGTAAAATGCCGGTGTTTTGCGCCTGCGCGGCGCGCCGTTTGGCGGTTTGCGTGGGTGTTTCGTAAACCGCGTGAAGATCGCCCACGTTGATAGCCCTCGACATGAAACCGTTTGCCACCTTTTTCAGCGCCGTCGCGCTGGCCGTTGTTTCCCTGTCTGCCCAGGCTCAGGCCGCCAAACCCGACCTGAACAAGGGCGCGGCGCTCTACGGTCAGGTGTGTGTGGCTTGCCACGCGGCCGACGGCAACTCGTCCATCCCCGCCAACCCCAAGCTGGCGCAGCAGCATCCCGAGTACCTGGTCAAGCAGTTGCAGGAGTTCAAGTCCGGCAAACGCGACAACGCGGTGATGAAGGGTTTTGCGTCCGCCATGTCCGAAGAAGACATGCGCAACGTGTCGTACTGGCTGGCGTCGCAGAAGAACAAGCCCGGTTTTGCCAAGGAAAAAGACCTGGTCAAGTTGGGTGAACGCATTTACCGCGGTGGCATCACCGACCGCAAGATCGCCGCTTGTGCATCCTGCCACGGCCCGGCCGGTTCGGGCATGCCGGCCCAGTACCCGCGTGTGTCGGGCCAACATGCCGACTACACCGCCGCTCAATTGCGCGCTTTCCGCGACGGGGCACGCAAGAACAACGTGCAAATGACCCAGGTGGCGGCGTACCTGACCGAGCGTGAGATCAAAGCCGTGTCCGACTACATTGCCGGCTTGCGCTGACAGGTGGCAAGGCCCCGCCGGCAGGTGGGGATATAAGCGAGCATTAATATTTGACGGCAAAATGCGCGGAGTTTTCACAAAACGCTGAACCGCCAGGCCGAAATCGCATCACAGACGGGGCGGGCTTGAACAAGGCCCGCCCTTTTTTTACACCGCTACATGACCGTTTCCACCCAAGGCCTGCAGATCGACTCCGGTTCGCGCTTCATGCGCAACGCGGTGGAATTGCTGTCGTCCATGCGTTTTGCCATCTCGTTGCTGACGGTGATCTGCATTGCCTCGGTGATTGGCACGGTGGTCAAGCAGCACGAGCCTATCAACAACTACGTCAACCAGTTTGGGCCGTTCTGGGCAGAGGTGTTTGGTGCGCTCGACCTGTTCGCGGTCTACAGCGCCTGGTGGTTCTTGTTGATCCTGGCCTTTCTGGTGCTCAGCACCAGCCTGTGCATCGTGCGCAACACCCCAAAAATTTTTGCCGACCTGCGCACCTACAAAGAAAACCTGCGGGAGCAAAGCCTCAAGGCTTTTGGCCACCGCGCTGAAAACACCTTGGCCGAAGCGCCACAGGTGGCGGCGCAGCGCATTGGCAGCACGCTGGCCAGCAGCGGCTGGAAGGTGAAACTGCAGCAGCGCGACACCGCGGCGGGCACCGGCTGGATGGTGGCGGCCAAGGCGGGTGCGGCCAACAAGATCGGGTATCTCGCGGCGCACAGCGCCATCGTGCTGGTGTGTATTGGTGGGCTGCTCGACGGTGATCTCATCGTGCGCGCGCAGATGTGGTTCAACGGCAAGACCGTGTTCGAGGGCGGCGGCATGATCGCCGATGTGCCGGCCGAGCACCGGCTGTCGCCCACCAACCCGACCTTTCGCGGCAACATCCTGGTCACCGAAGGCACGCAGTCCAGCACCGCCATCCTCAGCCAGCCCACCGGCGTGTTGCTGCAAGACCTGCCGTTCTCGATTGAACTCAAGAAGTTCATCGTCGAGTACTACTCCACCGGCATGCCCAAACTGTTCGCCAGCGACGTCGTCATCCACGACAAAGAGACGGGCGAAAAAAAGGAGGCACGGGTCGAGGTCAACCACCCGGTCAGCCACCGGGGCATACAGATTTACCAGTCCAGCTTCGACGATGGGGGTTCGCGCGTGAAGCTGCGCGCCGCGCCCATGGGCACGGTCACAGCCCCCTTCGAGGTCGAGGGCACCATTGGCGGTTCGACCGAGCTCAGCAACGGTGACCAGCGACTGACGCTGGAGTTCACCGGCCTGCGTGTCATCAACGTCGAAAACATGAGCGATGCCGCGTCCGCCTCGGGGGCCGACGTGCGCAAGGTGGACCTGCGCCACGCCATCGAAGGCCGACTCGGTGCCGCCAACAAGACCGTGAGCAAAAAAGAGCTGCGCAACATCGGCCCCAGCGTGAGTTACAAGCTGCGCGACGCAGCGGGCCAGGCCACCGAATTCCAGAACTACATGTTGCCGGTGGAGCTGGACGGGGCCCGGATGTTCCTGCTGGGCATGCGTGAGACGCCGGCCGAGCCCTTCCGTTACCTGCGCGTACCGGCCGACGACCAGGACAGCCTCGACGGCTTTGTGCGGCTGCGCACGGCCCTGACCGACCCGGCGCAGCGCGCCCGCGCCGTGGCGCGCTACGTGGCGCGCGCGGCCGACACCAGCAATGCCCAGATGACCCAGGCGCTTGCCGCCTCGGCCGGCCGCGCGCTGGACTTGTTTGCCGGCGTGGACCCATCGCTGGACACCTTGAAGCCGGCCGACCAGGCGGCGCCGCTGGGCGGTTTGCAGGCGGTGTCGCGCTTCATGGAGGTCAACGTGCCCGAGGCCGAGCGCGAGCGCGCTGGCGAGGTGCTGGTGCGCATCCTCAACGGCACCTTGTTCGAGTTGCTGCAGATCAGCCGGGAGGCCGCAGGCCTCAAGCCACTGGACGGTGAAGCCGAAACCACCCAGCGCTTCATGACGCAGTCCGTGCTGGCGCTCAGCGACGCCTTTTTCTACCCGGCGCCCATGGCCTTGCAGCTCACCGATTTCACGCAGGTGCAGGCCAGCGTGTTCCAGGTGGCACGCGCACCCGGCAAAACCATCGTCTACCTGGGTTGCCTGTTGCTGATTCTGGGCGTTTTTGCCATGCTCTATGTGCGCGAACGCCGCCTGTGGGTGTGGCTCGCGCCTTCAGCCGGCGGCGCCCAAGCCACCATGGCCTTGTCCACCAACCGCAAGACCATGGACGGCGACCGCGAATTCGACATGCTCAAGTCCCGACTGATACAGGTATCGCCATGAACACCGCCACGCAGACCTTGAATGCCAAGTCCCCCCAGGCCATGACGCTCAACGGCAGCTTCATGTCGCGCCGCAACGCGTTCGACTGGCTGTTTGCGTTGCTGGTGCTTGCCGGCACCGCGTTTGCGTTCATGCGCTACGCCGACTTCATGGATGGCTATGAAAAAGCCATCCTGGTGGGCTCGGCGCCGGCGGCCATTTGGCTGGGCTGGTTCTGGCGACCGCTGCGGGCGTTGATGGTGGTGGTGGCTGCGCTGTCGCTGTTGGCCATTGCGCTGTACCAGACCGATGCCGGCGCCCAACTCGCGCGGGCCGAGCAGGCCTTCCTGCTCAAGTATTTCATTTCCAGCCAATCGGCCATCCTGTGGATGAGCGTGCTGTTTTTCATGAGCACCCTGTTCTACTGGGGCGGGCTGTTCAGCCGCCGGGTGGGCGACAGCTTTGAGCTGCTGGGTTCGCGCCTGGCATGGGTCGCCGTGACGCTGGCGCTGGTGGGCACCATGGTGCGCTGGTACGAGAGCTACCTCATCGGCCCCGATGTGGGCCACATCCCGGTGAGCAACCTGTACGAAGTGTTCGTGATGTTCTGCTGGATGACAGCGGCCTTTTACCTGTACTACGAAGACCGCTACGACACCCGCCGCATGGGCGCGTTTGTGATGCTGGTGGTGAGTGCGGCCGTGGGCTTTTTGCTGTGGTACACGGTGGTGCGCGAGGCGCATGAGATCCAGCCCCTGGTGCCCGCGCTGCAAAGCTGGTGGATGAAGCTGCATGTGCCGGCCAACTTCATCGGCTATGGCACCTTTGCCATCGCCGCCATGCTGGCCTTTGCCTACCTCATCAAACAGAGTGCGGGCGAAACCCGCTGGTACAAACTCGCGCCGCTGTGGCTGTTGGGCGTGGTGCTGTGCCTGGAGCCGCTGGTGTTCCGCCAGGATTCGCTGGACAAAGGCGGCAGCTACTGGTTTGTGTATTTCGGCATCTCGGCCCTGATCGTGGCCGCCATCATGCTGGGGCGCCGCCGCATTGCCGAGCGCCTGCCCAGTTTCGAGGTGCTGGACGATGTGATGTACAAGGCCATTGCCGTGGGTTTTGCCTTCTTCACCATCGCCACCGTGCTCGGGGCCTTGTGGGCGGCCGAAGCCTGGGGTGGTTACTGGAGCTGGGACCCGAAGGAAACCTGGGCCCTGATCGTGTGGCTCAACTACGCAGCTTGGCTGCACATGCGCCTCATCAAAGGCCTGCGCGGCACCGTGGCGGCCTGGTGGGCGTTGGTGGGCTTGGCCATCACCACCTTCGCTTTCCTGGGTGTGAACATGTTCCTGAGCGGCCTGCACAGCTACGGCGAGTTGTAAGCTCCCCCCGCGCCGCCTTCGGCGTCACCCCCCAGGGGGCGACACCAGCCGTCCGGCAAAGCCGGCCCGGCGGTGTCCCCGGATTGAGGCACGTTGTGCGCGGCGTGTGGGTTTTCTGCTGGTGGGTTGGTCTGGATGGCGGAACTTGTGAGAATCCGGAGCACCCAACGCCCGAACACCCACAGGACGCGCCATGCTGATTCGCTCTCAAGACAACGGATTCAACCACCCCATCGCCAGCGAGATCACACCACCTGACGCCTACCTGCGGCGGCGCGAGTGGTTGCAACAGGTGGCCATGGGGGCGGGTGCCTTGGGCATGGGTGCCTGGGCAACGCGCGACGCGCGGGCGCAGATGGCCCGACCAGGCAAGCTGGCGCCGCTGCCGGGCGTCAAGTCCGCAGTGGCCGGCGCATCGACCGTGGAGGCGGTCACGGCCTACGACGACGCAACGCTCTACAACAACTTCTACGAGTTCGGCACCGACAAGTCCGACCCGGCCGCCTATTCCAAGCAGTTCAAGCCCCGTCCATGGACGGTGCAGGTGGAGGGCTTGGTCAAAAATCCCCGCACCTACGGCATTGAAGATCTGCTCAAACTCAGCGCCATGGAGGAGCGCATTTACCGACTGCGCTGCGTCGAAGGCTGGTCCATGGTCATCCCTTGGGTGGGGTATTCGGTGGCCGAGCTGATCAAAAAAGTGGAGCCATTGGGCAGCGCCAAATACGTTGAATTTGTGACCCTGGCCGACAAGGCGCAGATGCCTGGTTTGCGCTCGGGCGTGCTGGATTGGCCTTATGTGGAAGGCTTGCGGCTGGACGAAGCCATGCACCCGCTGACCCTGCTGGCCTTTGGCATGTACGGCGAGGTGTTGCCCAATCAGAACGGCGCGCCATTGCGGCTGGTGGTGCCCTGGAAGTACGGGTTCAAGAGCGGCAAATCGCTGGTCAAGATCCGCTTCACCGACAAGGAGCCGCGCACCGCGTGGAACGTCTCGGCACCGCAGGAATACGGCTTTTACTCCAACGTCAACCCCGACGTGGCGCACCCCCGCTGGAGCCAGGCGAGTGAGCGCCGCATCGGTGAAGGGCAGGGCCTGTTTGCCAAGCGGCGGAAAACGCTGATGTTCAATGGTTACGAGCCGCAGGTGGGCCAGTTGTACGCCGGCATGGATTTGCGAAAATTTTTCTGATGCAGGCCTTGTTGGCCCGCTCCTGGGTCAAGCCACTGTTGTTTGTGTTGTGCACCCTGCCGGCGTTTTGGCTGGTGGGGGCGGGCTTGTTGAACCAACTGGGTGCCAACCCCGCCGAGGCACTGATCCGCGGCCTGGGCGACTGGACCTTGCGCTTCCTGTGCCTCGTCTTGCTGGTCACGCCGCTGCGGCACCACACGGGCTGGACGGTGCTGGCGCGCTGGCGCCGCATGCTGGGCTTGTTCGTGTTTTTCTATGCCAGCCTGCACCTGCTGGCCTATGCCTGGCTGGACATGGGCTTTGACCTGGTCGAGTTGCTGCCCGACATCGTCAAGCGTCCCTTCATCACCGTGGGCATGCTGGCTTGGGGCTTGTTGCTGGCGCTGGCCGCCACGTCGTTCAACCGTGCCATCAAGGCGATGGGCGCACGCCGCTGGCAGCGGCTGCACCGCGCGGTCTACGCGGTGGCCGTGCTGGGCGTGCTGCACTTCTTCTGGATGCGGGCCGGCAAGCAGTTGTTTGGCGAGGTGGCGGTGTACGCCGCCCTCCTGGGCGCGCTGCTGGGTTGGCGTGTGTGGTGGCGGTTCAGAGCGCGCGTTCCAGCCTGAGCTGGTCGGCCACACTTTCGCGCTCACGGATCAGCATGGCTTGGGCGCCGTCCACCAACACCTCGGCCGCACGGCCGCGGGTGTTGTAGTTGCTGGCCATGCTCATGCAGTACGCCCCGGCCGACAACACCGCCAACAGGTCGCCCTGGGCCACATTGAGGTCGCGGTCGCGGCCGATCCAGTCACCGCTCTCGCACACCGGGCCCACCACGTCCCAGGTGGTGGTGGCGCCATCGCGCGGCAGCACGGGCACGATGCCGTGGTGCGCCTGGTACATGGCCGGGCGTGGCAGGTCGTTCATGGCCGCGTCCACGATCAGGAAGTTTTTCTGTTCGCCCGGCTTGAGGTAGAGCACCTCGGTGATGCACACGCCGGCATTGCCCACCAGCGAGCGGCCGGGCTCGATCATCAGTTTGCGTTGGCCAAAACCACGCGCGTCCAGTTTGGCCAGCAGCGCGGCCCACAGCGTGTCGGCCGCAGGCGGGGTGTCGCCCTGGTAGTCGATGCCCAGGCCGCCGCCGAAGTCGATGTGCTGGATGGGCACGCCCGCCGCTTCGATGGCGGTGACCAGGTCCAGCACGCGGTCCATGGCGTCGAGGTAGGGCGCCATCTCGGTGATTTGTGAGCCGATGTGGCAGTCGATACCGACCACGCGCAGCCCCTTGCACGACGCGGCAAACAGGTAGGTGTCTACCGCGTCCTGGTGGGCGATGCCGAACTTGTTGCCTTTCAGGCCGGTGGAAATGTAGGGGTGGGTTTTGGCGTCCACATCGGGGTTGACGCGCACGCTCACCGGTGCGCGCTGGCCCATGCTGCGGGCCACTTCGTCCAGCACTTCCAGTTCGGCGCGGCTCTCGACGTTGAAGCAGCCGATGCCGGCGTCCAGCGCGCGGCGCATTTCGGCGCGGGTTTTGCCCACGCCCGAAAAAATGATTTTGTGGGGCTCGCAGCCGGCGGCCAGGGCACGGTCGAGCTCACCCCCCGAGACGATGTCCAGTCCACAGCCCGCGCGCACAAAGGTTTGCAGGATGGCCAGCGAGCTGTTGGCCTTCATGGCGTAGCAGATCTGCGCGTCGCGTCCAGCAAAACCACGCTGGTAGGCGGCCAGTGCTTGCAGCATGGCGGCCTTGGCGTAGATGAACAGCGGCGTGCCGTGGGCGCGCGCCAAGTCGTTCACCGACACGTCTTCGACCATCAACTGGCCGTTGCGGTAGCCGATGAACGGCCGCAGGAAATCAGAGCTCATGCCGGAAATTGTGCAAAAAGCGCGCGGTCAGCGCGGGGTGGGTGTTTTTGAGGAAGGCTGGTCGGCCGGGGCGGGCATGTAGAGCGCGCCCTTCTGGCCACAGCCTGCGACCACGAGCGCGGCGGCCAGCGCCAAGGCCACAAGGCGAATGGGGCGGCGGCGCGAGCCTAAAATTTGGGAGCCGAACAACATCACAAGATTGTATGACCGACCTTGAATTCCTCGACCGCGCCGAGGCGGCGCTCCAGGCCATTGAACTGGCCTGTGATCGCATCAATGAAGCCACCGACGCCGACGTGGACAACCAACGTGTGGGCGGCATGGTCACGCTGGTGTTTGCCAACCGCAGCCAGATCGTGGTCAATTTGCAAAAGCCGCTGCATGAAATCTGGGTGGCGGCGCGTTCGGGGGGCTACCACTACAAGTGGGACGGCCAGGCCTGGGTGGACACCAAGGGGCAGGGCGAGTTGTTTGCGCAACTCACACGCTGCGCCACCGAGCAGGCTGGCCAGGCGCTGGTGTTCAGTTCCTGAACAGGTCGAGGATGCTGCGTTTTTCCTGAGATTCGATCGCTGGCGCGGTCGCTGGCAAATCGCCGACCATGCCCTCGGCCGCGCCCAGTTTGGCCACGCTGTGGCCGGGGGTGTATTCCTGGAAATACCAGTCACCCCCCATGGACACCACGCCTTCAGGCGGTGATGGCAGTTCCACGGGCACACCCCTGAGGGCCTCGCTCATGAAGCTGATCCAGATGGGCAGGCTCAGCCCACCGCCGGTTTCGCGGCTGCCCAGGTTGCGTGGCGTGTCGTAGCCCACCCACGTGGCCGCCACCAGCGTGGGCTGGTAGCCCACAAACCAGGCGTCCACCGCGTCGTTGGTGGTGCCGGTTTTGCCATACAGATCGGGGCGTTTGAGTGTGGCCTGCGCGCGCGCGGCCGTGCCCGAGCGGGTGATCTCCTGCAGCAGCGAGCCCATCACGAAGGCGTTGCGCGGACTGATGGCGCGCACGTCTTCGGTCAGTTCTGGTGCGGGCACTTCCAACAGGGTGCGGCCTTTGTCGTCCGTCACGTGGGTGATGAGGTAGGGGTCGATGCGGTAACCGCCGTTGGCAAACACGGCGTAGCCGGCGGCCATTTGCATGGGGGTCACGGTGCCGGCACCCAGCGCCATGGTGAGGTAGGCAGGGTGTTTGTCGGCTTCAAAGCCGAAGCGGGTGACCCATTCCTGCGCGCTTTGGGTGCCCACCATCTGCAACACCCGGATGGACACCATGTTTTTGGACCTGGCCAGCGCCGTGCGCACGCTCATCGGGCCATCGAACTGGCCGTCGTAGTTCTTGGGCTCCCAGGGCTTGCCGCCGGTGGCCGCCGCGCTGAAGAACAGCGGTGCATCTTCCACCACGGTGCTGGGCGTGAGGCCTTTTTCCAGCGCGGCCGAATAGATGAATGGCTTGAAGCTGGAGCCGGGCTGCCGCTGCGCCTGGGTGACGTGGTTGAACTTGTTTTTCTGGAAATCGAAGCCGCCGACCAGGGCCTTGATGGCGCCGTTGCGAGGGTCCATGGCGACGAAGGCAGACTCCACCTCGGGCAACTGGCTCAGGTCCCAGGTCTTGCGTGGGGTCTGGACAATGCGCACCACCGCGCCACGCCGAATCTTCAGCTTGGGGGGGGCTTTGTCTGCCAAGCCCGATTGAACGGGCTTGAGGCCTTCTCCCGTGATTTCGATGGGCTCGCCGCTGTCGCGGGCCACCACCACCTTGCGTGGGCTGGCCTCCAGCACCACGGCGGTGAGCAGCTCACCATTGTCCGGGTGGTCGGCCAGCACGTCATCGATGGCTGCGTCCAGTGCCTTGGGGTCGGTGGGCAAATCCACAAACCGTTCGGGCCCGCGGTAGAACTGGCGGCGTTCGAAGTCGAGCACGCCGCGCCGCACGGACTGGTGAGCGACCTGCTGGGCCTTGCTGTCCAGCGTGGTGTAGACGTTCAGGCCTCGGGTGTAGGTTTCGTCGCCGTACTGGCTGAAGATGGACTGGCGCACCATTTCGGCCACGTACTCGGCGTGCAAGCGCTCGCTGCTGCTGGGCGGGCGCACGCGCAGGGGCTCGCGGCGGGCGGCTTCGGCCTGCGCTTCGGTGATGAATCCGTTTTCGACCATGCGGTCGATGATGTGGAGCTGGCGCGAGCGGGCGCGGCGGGGGTTGCTGATGGGGTTGTAAGCCGAGGGCGCCTTGGGCAGGCCGGCGAGCATGGCCGCTTCGGCCACCGACACGTCCTTCAGGGGCTTGCCGAAATACACCTGTGAGGCTGCGGCAAAGCCATAAGCGCGCTGGCCCAGGAAAATCTGGTTCATGTAGATCTCAAGGATTTGCTCCTTGGTGAACATGTGCTCCAGCTTGAAGGTGAGCAAGACCTCGTAGATCTTGCGCATGTAGCTTTTTTCGGCCGAGAGGTAGACGTTGCGCGCCACCTGCATGGTGATGGTGGAGGCGCCCTGGCTTTTGGCTTGTCCCAGGTTGGCCAGCGCGGCGCGCACCATGCCGATGTAGTCCACCCCGTTGTGCTCGAAGAAACGGGCGTCTTCGATGGCCAGCACGGCGTTGGTCATGACCGGTGGGATCTGGGCGATGGGCAGCAGATTGCGGCGTTCTTCACCAAATTCCCCCATCAGCACGCCGTCGGCGGTGAACACGCGCAAGGGCAGTTTGGGCCGGTAGTCGGCCAGATCGGTGACGTCGGGCAGGTTGGGGAAGGCCACGGCCAGCGCCAGCCCCACCAGCAACAGCAGTGTGGCCACACCGGCCACCGCCAGGCTGGCCAGCGCAACGACGCCACGCGCCAAGGTGTGGGTCCAGCCCTGCTTGGCAGGGCGGGGTGGGGTGTGGGGAGCGTCTTTGGGTGCGGGCATGAAGGGCCTTGGAACGGCCTTGATTATAAAAACCCGGGTGTGGCAGATTGCGCAAAACTTCGCGTCTGTTTGCCTGGCCACTGTCCCAAATCGGTGAAATACGGGTCAGAATGTAAGCGGCCATTTCAACAACCGTCGGGTTCAGACAACGTGCGGCCGGGTCAAACAGGGCATTTTTCTTTACCGCCCAATGACCTTGCTGCTAGTATTGAAGTGAAATGTTAAGTCTTGTGAAGCGCGCACGCCGTGTGCGCCACCGTCTTGGGGACTGCCTTGATCTCATTGGGATCTCTCTTCAGCCGTGAAGCGGCGCCGTTGCTCGGCATCGATGTGAGCTCGTCCACGGTCAAGCTGGTCGAGATCGGTCGCGAGCGTGACGGGTCCCTGGTGTTGGAGCATTGCGCCATCGAGCCCTTGGAGCGGGGCTGGATCACCGACGGCAACATCGAAAAGTTTGACGAGGTGGCCGATGCGGTGCGCCGCCTCGTGCGCAAGTCCGGCACCCGCACCAAGAACGTAGCGCTGGCGCTGCCTGGCGCTGCGGTGATCACCAAGAAGATCACCTTGCCCGCCGGGCTGTCCGACAAAGAGCTTGAGGTACAGGTCGAGTCCGAGGCCAACCAGTACATCCCGTTTTCGCTCAACGAGGTGAGCCTGGATTTTTGTGTCATTGGCGCCAACGCCAATTCGCCCAACGACGTGGATGTGTTGATCGCGGCCTCTCGCAAGGAAAAGGTGTCTGATCGCCAAGGCCTGGCCGAGGCGGCCGGGCTCAAGCCCGTGATCATGGATGTGGAGTCCTACGCGTCGCGGATGGCGGCGTCGCGCCTGCTGGACGGCTTCCCCAACAAAGGCGTTGATGCCCTGGTGGCGTTGTTCGAGGTGGGCTCGCAGACCACCAGCTTGCAGGTGATTCGCAACGACGATGTGCTGTACGAGCGCGACCAGATGTTTGGCGGTGGACAGCTCACGCAGCTGCTGGTGAAGCAGTACGGCATGAGCTTCGAAGAGGCCGAGACCAAAAAACGCAACGGCGAGCTGCCGCCCGACCACTCGGCGCGCGTGCTGCAGCCTTTCATGGAAAGTCTGTGCCAGGAGATCGGCCGGGCGCTGCAATTCTTTTTCACCAGCACGCCGCACAACAAGGTGGATTACATCCTGTTGTCGGGGGGCTCTGCCGGGTTGCCTGGCCTGCCGCTGATGGTGACCGGGCAGACCTCGTTTCCCTGTAAGCTGATCAACCCTTTTGAAGGGATGAAGCTGGGGGCGGGCATCAACACCCGCCGCTTGGAGAGTGAGGCCACGTCGTACCTGGTGGCCACTGGGCTGGCGTTGCGGAGGTTCTACCAATGATCCTCATCAATTTGCTCCCGCACCGCGAGGCGGCACGCAAGCGCCAGCGCGAGTTGTTTTTTGCCCAGGTGGGCGGTGCTGCGCTGGTCGGTGGCTTGGTCGTGGGCCTGATCTTCACCTGGTTCCAGAACCACATTTCGACCCAGCAGGGACGCAATGCTTTTCTTGCTGCCGAAAACGCCAAGCTGGATGCCCAGATCAAGGACATTGCCGGTTTGCAGACGCAGTTGGCGGCCTTGAAGGCCAGGCAACTGGCGGTGGAGGACCTTCAGGCCGATCGCAACCTGCCCGTGCACCTGCTCGACGAAATGGTCAGCCAGTTGCCGGAGGGCGTTTACCTGAGTTCGTTGCGGCAGGACAACCAGGCCATCTTGATCACTGGTGTCGCGCAGTCGCAGGAGCGTGTGTCCGAGTTGTTGCGCAACCTCAACAACAACAGCAAGTGGCTGAGTCGGCCTGAGCTGGTCGAGATCGTTGCGGCCAACCTCACGCTGCCACCGCGGGATCAGCGCCGCGTGTCCAACTTCAGTATCCGCGTCACGCTCACGCGCGGTGCGGCCCCGCCGAAGACGGGTGACGGCATTCCTGCCGCCAAGCCGGCGGGCACAAGCTGACGCGGCCGACGCACGGACACACCATGGCCAAGAAAAAATCCTCCAAGCTCGACATCGATCTGAGTGGTCTGCAGCAGACCCTTCGGTCGCAGTTCAGCGGGCTCGACCCCAACGACCCCACACAGTGGCCGTCGGTGCCGCGCTACCTGTTGCTGGCCTTCATCGCCACGGCGGTGGTGGTGGGGCTGTGGTTTGCCTGGCTGAGCTCCTTCCAGGAGGAGTTGGACGCTGAGCGTGCAAAAGAAGTGCAGTTGCGCACCGACTACCAGAAGAAGTTGTCGCAAGCCGTCAATCTGGACGCCTTGCGGCAGCAGTTGGAGCAGGTGCAGCAGTACGTGACCCAGCTGGAGAAGCAGCTTCCCAGCAAGGCGGAAATGGACGCCTTGTTGTCCGACATCAACCAGGCCGGGCTGGGGCGCAGCCTGCAATTTGAGTTGTTTCGCCCGGGCCAGGTGAACGTCAAGGAGTACTACGCCGAGTTGCCCATCGCGGTGAAGGTCACCGGCTCCTACCACGACATCGGCCTGTTTGCCGCCGACGTGGCCAACCTCTCACGCATTGTCACGCTCAACAACATCACGTTGACACCAGTGGCCAACCGGCCAGGCTTTCTGACCATGGACTGCACCGCCAAAACCTTCCGCTACCTGGACCAAGACGAAATTGGGGCACAGAAGAAGGCTGCCACCGCCAAGGGGGGCAAGCCATGACTCGGTCGATGTTCTTGCGACCAGGCTGGGGCGCGTGTGTGGTGCTGGTCGGGCTGCTGGCGGGTTGTGGCGGGGGCGAAAACGAAGATTTGTCTACTTGGATGAAGGAGCAGCGCGCCAAGACCCTGCCCAAAGTGGAGCCCATCAGCGAGCCGGTGCGTTTTGTGCCGCAGCCCTACCAGAGCGAGGGCAAAACGCCGCCTTTTTCGCAGGACAAGCTGACCGCCGCTTTGCGCCGTGCGTCCGATGCAGCGTCGCCCAGCCTCACCCTGCTCACCCCCGAACTCAACCGCCGCAAAGAGCCGTTGGAGGCCGAGCCTCTGGATGCGATTGCCATGGTGGGGTTGCTGGACCGCAAGGGGCAACGCGTGGCTCTGGTCAAGGTGGGGGCATTGTTGTACCAGGTGCGTGTGGGCAACTACCTGGGCCAGAACTACGGGCGCATCTTGCGCATCAGCGAATCTGACATCACCCTGCGCGAAATCGTTCAGGACGGCACCGGTGAGTGGATAGAACGACAGGCCGTGCTGCAGCTTCAAGAGGGAATCAAATGAACCAGTTCTGCATGCGATCCGACGATCGCTCCCCAACAACCGCCCGTGGCACGGCGCTGGGTTGGGCGCGCCGCCTGGCGGCGGTGCTGATGGCCGGCGCGGTGGCAGCGGTACCTGCTGCTTGGTCGCAGGCCCAGAACAGCATTCGCGCCATCACCACCACCACAGAAGGTGGCAACGACGTGGTGCGTGTTGAGTTCGACAAACCCCTGACCGAACTGCCCAAGGGTTTCAGCATCCAGTCCCCGGCGCGCATTGCGTTGGACTTTGCAGGCGTGGGCAACGGCACCGGCCGTACGGCGGTGGAGTTGAACCAGGGCAACGTCAGGAGTGCCAATGTCGTCGAAGCGGGTGACCGCACGCGCGTGGTGCTCAACCTGGCCCAGGCCAGCCAGTACCAGGCGCAGATATCGGGTAACAGCGTGCTCGTGGTGTTGCAAGGCAGTGCGGCGGCTGGCGGGCCTCGCGCGTCGTCGCAGGCAACCTTTGCCGAGGCCCGCAGCGAAGACGTGTTGCCTTTAAAGGGCATCGATTTCCGCCGTGGTGCGCAGGGCACGGGGCGCGTGATCGTCGATCTGCCCAATGCACAGGTGGGCGTGGACATCCGCCAGCAAGGCAAGCTGCTGGTGGTTGAATTCCTCAAGGCCTCGCTGCCAGATGCACTGCGCCGTCGGTTGGACGTGACCGATTTTGGCACCCCTGTTCAGACCGTGACCACCACCCAGAACGGCGACCGAGTTCGCCTGCAGGTGGAGCCGACCGGCACGTGGGAACACAGCGCCTACCAGAGCGACAGCCAGTTTGTGCTGGAGGTTCGCGAGGTCAAGCCCGACCCCAACAAGCTCAGCCAGGGCCCTGGGTTCACCGGCGAAAAGCTGTCGCTGAACTTCCAGAACATCGAGGTGCGCGCGCTGTTGCAGGTGATTGCCGACTTCACCAACTTCAACATCGTCACTTCCGACACTGTCACTGGCAGCGTCACCTTGCGTCTGCAGGACGTGCCCTGGGACCAGGCGTTGGACATCATCCTGCAGGCCAAGGGCCTGGGCATGAAAAAGAACGGCAACGTGTTGTGGATTGCGCCCAAAGACGAAATCGTTGCGCGCGAAAAGCTGGACTTCGAAGCGCTCAACACGGTGCGTACGCTGGAGCCGTTGCGCACGCAGTCGTTCCAGATGAGCTACGTCAAGGCTGCTGAAATCGCTGAGCAACTGCGCAGTGGCGGCGGGGGTGGGGGAGGGGGCGGACAAGGGGTCGCCCAGCAACGTATGTTGTCCGAACGCGGCAGCGTCATCGTTGAGCCGCGGACCAACCAGCTTTTTGTCACCGACATACCGTCCCGTCTTGAGCAGGTGCAGGAGTTGCTGGCCAAGATCGACATTCCGGTGCGTCAGGTCATGATTGAGGCCCGCATTGTCGAGGCTGACGACAACTTCAGCCGTTCGCTGGGTGTGCGACTGGGTGGCAGCGATTTGCGTGGCGTGCGTGGCGGTGACGCGGGATACGCCGTGGGCGGTGGCAATCGCGTGGCCCTTGGGGGTAGTTACAACGCCGTGTCTTCAACCACAGCAGAAGCGGCCAACACTCTGAATACCATCAACACCAGCTTCGTCAACATGCCCGCAACTGGCTTGGGGGGCGTCAATCCGGCGGCCCTTGCGGTGTCATTGTTCAGCCCGGCTGCAAACCGTTTCCTGAACCTTGAAATCTCGGCGCTGCAGGCCGATGGCCGGGGCAAGATTGTCTCAAGCCCGCGTGTGATTACCGCCGACCAGATCAAGGCCATCATCGAGCAGGGTACCGAGTTCCCCTACCAGGTGGCATCGGCGAGCGGCGCTACCGCACTGCAGTTCCGCAAGGCGGTGCTCAAGCTGGAGGTCGTGCCCCAGATCACGCCTGAGGGCGGCATCATCCTGGATGTGCAGGTCAACAAAGACTCTCCGGGCGAACTGCTCACCGGGGGTCAGCGTGCCATCAACACCAAGCGCATCCAGACGCAGGTGCTGGTGGAAAATGGCGGCACAGTGGTGATCGGCGGTATTTACGAATCCAATGAAACCGAAAGCGAAACCAAAGTGCCTGTGCTGGGCGACGTGCCTGTGCTGGGCAACTTGTTCAAGAGCCGAAACCGTGTAGCCAACAAGACGGAACTGCTGATTTTCCTGACCCCCAAGGTCGTGACCGAACGCGGTGGCGTTTGCTGAACATTTACCACCTACAAGACACATTGAGTTAGGGACACAATGAAACCCATTCGTATCGTTATCGGGTTGCTGTTGGCAGCGTTTTTGGGCGCATGTGGCGGCGGCGGTGGCTCGCCTGGGGGCAATCCCAACCAGCCCGATCTCGTCTCCACCGCAGGTGACGAAGTCACCTTGTTGCCGGGTGCGGCCAATTCCTATGGCGTTTCCGGTGGCATTCCGCCTTACCGTGTGGCCAACGCAGATCCGGCAACCGCTTTCGGTGTCATCAATGGCAAGGTGCTGACCGTGTTTGGTGTACGGGTCGGTGCCGCCACGGTGGGGGTGATTGACTATGCAGGCGATGCGATTTCTATTGATGTCACCGTGGGCTCGAGCATGCCGCTGGATACGACTGCACCCGCGACACTGGACTTGGGGTTGGGCGCGGCGTCTGCGCGGCAGTTCGGCATTTCCGGTGGTGTGGCACCCTACACGGTGTCCAGCAGCAATTCAAGTGTGGTTTCGGCCGTGATCAGCGGTAGCACCTTCACCCTGACGGGATTGTTGCCCGGAACCGCTACGGTTTCGGTGCGTGACGCGGCCAACGTGGTTAAAAGCATTGAAGTGACGGCAGCAGCGGCTGTTCCGCTGTACACCACGGCCGCTGACAGCATCACCGTGGTGCCGGTGGCGGTGACGGTTCCGCCTACCACGGTCGGTGTTCGCACCTTCGAGATTGGTGGCGGTGTGAGCCCCTACAGGGTTTCTTCCTCGAATTCGGGTGTGGTTGACGCCACGGTTGATGGCAACACGCTGACCGTGACGGGCAGGTTCACCGGTACCGCCACGCTCACTGTGCGGGATGCTGTGAATGAAACAGTGGAGATCGAGGTGACAGTCGCTCCCCAGGTGGAGCTCTATACCAGCGCACCGGCCGCGGTGACGGTGGCGGTCGGAGCAACCTCGACTTTCAACGTGGCTGGAGGGGTTGCACCATACTCTGCAGCTAGTTCCAATCAAGGGGTTGCTACAGCGACGGTCACAGGCACATCGCTGGCGATCAGAGGAGTTGCCAATTTGGGTGGTGGACCTCCTGCCGTCGCCGGTACGGCGACTGTCTTGGTGAGCGACGCAGTGGGAAGCCAAGTGACTATCACGGTTACAGTGCCCTAATTAGGTAAATTGCAAGTGGTGTGAGCGACCTGTCACTCGAACGTGACAGTCGTTCGCTCTATTTGTTTTGTTTACCCTCCCCGTTTTCCCCCAACCTGTTGTTGTGATCAGTCTCGTTGGCCTGCCCGGTTCAGGCAAATCCACAGTGGGGCGGCAGCTCGCCCGACGGTTGTCGCTTCCCTTTCTTGACTCGGACCATCTGATCGAGCAGCGTCTGGGCTGTTCGATCCGTGAGTTTTTTGACCGCGAAGGCGAGGCACGTTTTCGCGATCTCGAGTCCACCGTGCTCGACGAGCTGACCCAGGGGCCGTCGGGCGTTTTGTCCACCGGTGGGGGTTCTGTGTTGCGCCCGATCAACCGGTCGCACCTTCATGAGCGCACACAGGTGGTCTACCTGCGCTCTAGCCCTGACGAGGTGTTTCGCCGTTTGCGGCACGATCGCACCCGCCCGCTGCTGCAGGTGGACGATCCTTTGCAGCGGTTGCGCGATCTGTTTGCGGTGCGCGACCCGCTGTACCGCGAAACGGCGCACTTTGTGATCGAAACCGGCCGGCCTTCTGTGGCGACGCTGGTCAACATGATCGTGATGCAGCTGGAGCTGGCGGGGCACCTGCCTGCGGGCGGGGTGGCGCCGGGCAGGTGAGGCCCTTGGCCTACACTCGGGGCCATGCAAGCGACGCAAGAAAACCCCTCCGCTGACGCGGTCCGACACACGGTCAACATTGAGCTGGGCGATCGCAGTTACCCCATCGTGATCGGAGCAGGCCTGCTGGGGCACGCGCAGACCTACGCTGGCCTGCCAAAGGCACATGCGGCCATGGTGGTCACCAACAGCACCGTTGCACCTTTGTATGCCGACGCCGTGTGTGCCGCACTGTCTGCCCTCTACCCGCATGTGGGCCGGGTGGTGTTGCCCGACGGCGAAGCCCACAAGGACTGGACCACGCTGAACCTGATTTTTGATGCCTTGCTGTCCGGTGCCAGCGACCGCAAGACGGTGCTGTTTGCCCTGGGCGGTGGGGTGGTGGGCGACATGACCGGGTTTGCCGCCGCCTGCTACATGCGTGGCGTGCCTTTTGTGCAATTGCCCACCACGCTGCTCTCGCAGGTGGACTCGTCGGTGGGGGGCAAAACCGCCATCAACCACCCCCTGGGCAAGAACATGATCGGCGCGTTCTACCAACCACAGCGGGTCGTGTGCGACTTGGACAGCCTCAAGACCCTGCCTACCCGTGAACTCAGCGCCGGATTGGCCGAGGTCATCAAGTACGGGCCCATTGCCGACATGGTTTTTTTCGACTGGATCGAAGCCCATCTGCCGGCCCTGTTGGCGCGAGAGCCCGCTGCCTTGGCGCATGCGGTGCGCAGAAGCTGCGAAATCAAAGCCCATGTGGTGGGGCAAGACGAACGCGAAGGGGGTTTGCGCGCGATTCTGAACTTTGGGCACACCTTCGGCCACGCCATCGAAGCCGGCATGGGCTATGGCGCTTGGCTGCACGGCGAGGCGGTCGGTTGTGGCATGGTGATGGCCGCCCATTTGTCGCAACGTTTGGGTTTGGTGGACGAGGCTTTTGTTGCGCGCCTGACCCGCTTGGTGCAGGCCGCAGGGCTGCCGGTGCGTGGCCCCGCGCTTGGCGCTGACCGGTACATCGAACTCATGGGGCACGACAAAAAGGCCGAAGGCGGCGAAATCCGCTTTGTGGTCATCGATGGCCCGGGGCGTGCCAGCATGCGCCCGGCGCCCGATGCGCTGGTGCGCGAGGTGCTTGCCCGGTGCTGCGATTGAGCACGCCCCGTCATGGCCGGCCTCACCGCTGACTTGCCACCGTTGACCGCGCCTCGAGCGGAAGATCTGGCGCCGTGGGCCTGTCACAGTGCCCACAGCCGAGGCCGGCGCCACCCCGAACCCGACGCACCCACGCGCACAGCGTTTCAGCGTGACCGCGACCGCATCGTTCATTCCACGGCCTTCCGGCGTCTGGTCTACAAGACGCAGGTGTTCCTGAACCATGAGGGGGACCTCTTCAGGACCCGGCTGACCCATTCGCTGGAGGTGGCGCAGCTAGGACGTTCGGTCGCGCGCGCACTCAGGCTGAACGAGGATCTGGTGGAGGCCATTGCGCTGGCGCACGACCTGGGACACACGCCGTTTGGCCACGCAGGGCAGGACGCGCTCAACACCTGCATGGCCGAACACGGTGGCTTCGAGCACAACCTGCAAAGCCTGCGTGTGGTGGACGCGCTGGAAGAGCGCTACCCGCAGTACGACGGCCTCAACCTGTGTTTTGAAACCCGCGAAGGCATTCTCAAACACTGCTCGCGCGCGAATGCCGAGCTGCTCGAAGCGCGTGAACCTGGCGGGGTGGGCCGGCGTTTTCTGGACCGCACGCAGCCCAGCCTGGAGGCGCAGCTGTGCAACCTGGCCGATGAGATCGCCTACAACGCCCACGACATCGACGATGGCGTGCGTTCGGGTCTCATCACCTTGGATCAGCTGCAAGACGTGCCATTGGTTGCACGCTTCACCCGCGAGACGCTCACCGCGTTTCCTGCGCTGGGTGGGCGCCGTTTGCTGTTTGAGGCCATACGCCGCATGCTCAGCGAGCAGGTGTACGACGTGATGGCCGCCACCCAGGCGGGGTTGTCGCAGTGGCAACCCGAGAGCGTCGACGCCGCGCGCCAAGCGCCCGCTTTGTTGAAGTTCTCCGACACCATGCGCGCGGAATCCACCGTGCTCAAGCGCTTTCTGTTTGCCAACCTGTACCGCCATCCCCAGGTGGTGGCCAAAACCGTGCAAGCGCAGCAGGTGGTGCACGAACTGTTTGCCTGCTACATGGATGACCCGTCACAGATGAAGGGAAGTCGGCCGCCTGAGACCTCTGTCGCGCGCGCCGTGGCCGATTACATCGCGGGCATGACCGACCGTTTTGCCGCCCGCGAGCACGAACGCCTGACGGGGCGTTGTGTCATCACATGAGCGATGAGGCATTGCGTGGGCGGCGCATGGACCCCGCTCTGCTGGTGGTGCTGGCCGGCGTGTGTGCGGCCCTGCACGTGGGCAAATTGCCCCCGGCCATCCCGGTGCTGCGCGAGGCCCTGGGCATCAGCTTGGTGGCGGCGGGGTTCCTGCTCTCGGCCGTGCAGATCGCCGGCATGACCACCGGCCTGCTCGTTGGCCGCCTGGCCGATGGCCTGGGCTTGCGCCGCAGCATGTTGTTGGGGCTGGCCGTGCTGGCGCTGGCCAGTGCGGCGGGCGCGATGGCGTCGGGTGTGGCAGCTTTGCTGGTGTTGCGCGCAGTGGAAGGCCTGGGGTTTCTGCTGGTGGTGCTGCCCGCGCCCAGCATGGTGCGCCGGCTGGTGGCACCCGAGCGCATGAGCCGAGTGCTGGGCTGGTGGGGCGGCTACATGCCGCTGGGCACAGCGCTGGCGTTGCTGGTCGGGCCGGTGTTCACCGAGTCGCTGGGCTGGCCCGCGTGGTGGGCCCTGCTGGGCCTGCTGTCGGCCGCCATGGCGCTGTGGCTGTGGCGGGTGGTGCCGCCTGACCCGGCGCCGATGGCTGACGGCCGTGCGGCGGAGCAGAGCGGGCGGGCCTGGCTGCACCCCATGCAGCTCACCCTGAGAGCGCCCGGGCCGTGGCTGGTGGCCCTGTGTTTTGGGTTGTACGCGGCGCAGTGGCTGTCGGTGGTGGGGTTTTTGCCTTCCATTTACCGCGAAGCCGCCGTGCCGGGCGCCTGGGTGGGCCTGCTCACCGCTGGTGTGGCCGCCATCAACATCGTGGGCAACGTGGCAGCCGGGCGGCTGTTGCACCGGGGTTGGGCGCCGGCCCACCTGCTGTGGCTGGGCTGTGCCAGCATGGCCGTGGGGGCGGCCATGGCGTTTGCCTCCAGCGTGCACGGTACGGGTCTGCCTCCGCTGGGGCGATATGGGGGCGTGCTGCTGTTCTCGTGTGGGGGCGGGCTGATTCCGGGCACGCTGTTTTCGCTGGCGGTGCGCGTGGCGCCGAACGACCACACCGTGGCCACCACCGTGGGCTGGATGCAGCAGTGGTCAGCGTTGGGGCAGTTTGCCGGGCCACCGGTGGTGGCCTGGGTGGCCGTGCGCGCTGGCAGTTGGCGCTGGACCTGGCTGGTCACCGTGGCCTGCGCGGCCGGGTGTGCGTTGTTGGCGCTGCGGCTGCACCGCCATGTGCGTCCGCGCGCAGCGGTCTGACGCGCCATGGCACGCCTGCCCCGCCTGTCCATCGCCGGTTGCCCGCACCACGTGCTGCAGCGGGGCAACAACCGGCAGCCCGTCTTCATGGACGACGCCGACCGCGTGCGTTACCTCGCGCTGCTCGGCGAAGCGGCCAGCCGCTTCAAGGTGGCGGTGCATGCCTATGTGCTGCTCGACAACCATGTGCACCTGCTGCTGACCCCGTCGGACGGTGCCGGATTGGCCCAGACCATGCAGGCCCTGGGCCGGGCCTATGTGCGTTATTTCAACGACCGCCACACGCGCAGCGGCACCTTGTGGGAGGGGCGCTACCGCTCTGCGCCCCTGGAGGGCCGCGCCTACCTGCTGCCCTGCCTGGTGTGGCTGGACACCCACCCGGCCCGCGCCGGCCTAGCCAGTGATCCCGCAGGCTACGTCTGGAGCAGCCATGGCCACTACGTGGGCCAACGGGTGGACCGTCTGATCACACCACCTGAGGCCTACTGGGCCTTGGGCAACACCCCTTTTGCCCGGGAGGCCGCGTACGCCGAAATGGTGCGCACTGGGCTGGATGCGCCATTGGCGCGCGCGCTGGCCCGTTTTGCGCAAGGTGGGTGGCCTTTGGGTGGTGCGGCGTTCTCCGCCGACATTGAAAAAGACGGTGGGCGACGGGTGGTGCAGCGGCGGCCAGGGCGCCCCAAAAAATCCGCAGACCCCAGTGGCTGATCTGTAAGTGATTGATTTTTGGGGTTGTTTGGCCTGATTTAATCTGTCCCCAAATATTTCAATTTCATATTTTTTGTTCAATTAAATGTGTTCTGACCCCAATTAAAGTGCTTGGCATCGTTGTTGCAGTGCACTATGCTTCACATCCCGCGAAATTCACAGGAGTGCGCCATGACCACGGCTGCCGAGATCACCCATCTGCAAGAACACGGCCTCTATTCCGGTGCCAACGAACACGATGCCTGCGGCGTCGGCTTCGTGGCCCACATCAAGGGCGCCAAGAGCCACGAGATCGTGAGCCAGGCCCTCAAGATCCTGGAAAACCTGGACCACCGGGGTGTCGTTGGCGCAGACGCGCTGATGGGTGACGGTGCCGGCATCCTGATCCAGCTGCCCGACGCGCTGTACCGCGAGGAAATGGCCAAGCAAGGCGTGACGCTGCCGCCGGTGGGCGAGTACGGTGTGGGCATGATTTTCCTGCCTAAGGAGCACGCTTCGCGCCTGGCCTGCGTGCAGGAGATGGAACGCGCGATCAAGGCCGAGGGCCAGGTGCTGCTGGGCTGGCGCGAGGTGCCGGTCAACCGCGACATGCCCATGTCGCCCACCGTGCGCGAAAAAGAACCCATCATGTGCCAGGTCTTCATCGGCCGCGGCAACGACGTGATCGTGCAGGACGCGCTGGAGCGCAAGCTGTACGTGATCCGCAAGACCGCCAGCGCCCACATCCAGGCACTCAAGCTCACGCACAGCAAAGAGTATTACGTGCCCAGCATGAGCAGCCGCACCGTGGTCTACAAGGGCCTGCTGCTGGCCAACCAGGTGGGCGAATACTTCCTCGACCTGCAGGACCCGCGCTGCGTCTCGGCCCTGGGGCTGGTGCACCAACGCTTTTCCACCAACACCTTCCCCGAGTGGCCGCTGGCCCACCCCTACCGCTATGTGGCGCACAACGGTGAGATCAACACCGTCAAGGGCAACTACAACTGGATGCGCGCCCGCGAAGGCGTGATGTCCTCGCCGGTGCTGGGCAACGACCTGCAAAAGCTCTACCCCATCAGCTTCGCCGGCCAGTCCGACACCGCCACCTTCGACAACTGCCTCGAACTGCTGACGATGGCGGGCTACCCCATCAGCCAGGCGGTGATGATGATGATTCCCGAGCCCTGGGAGCAGCACACCACCATGGACGAACGCCGCAAGGCCTTCTACGAATACCACGCTGCCATGCTGGAGCCTTGGGACGGCCCGGCCTCCATCGTGTTCACCGACGGCCGCCAGATCGGCGCCACGCTGGACCGCAACGGCCTGCGCCCCTCGCGTTACTGCATCACCGACGACGACTTCGTCGTCATGGGCTCGGAGTCCGGCGTGTTGCCCATCCCCGAGAACAAGATCGTCAGCAAGTGGCGCCTGCAGCCCGGCAAGATGTTCCTGATCGACCTGGAACAGGGCCGCATGATCAACGACGAGGAGCTGAAAGCCAACCTCGCCAACAGCAAGCCCTACAAGCAGTGGATCGAGAACCTGCGCATCCGTCTCGACGATGTCGAGCAGCCGGTGGCGGGCGAGGCCGACAGCACCGGCAAGGTGAGCATGGACGAGTCCTCGGTGGCGAGCATCGAGCCCGTCTCCAGCAACCTGTTGGACCGCCAGCAGGCCTTTGGCTACACCCAGGAAGACATCAAGTTCCTGCTGGCGCCCATGGCGCTGGCCGGCGAAGAGGCCATTGGCTCCATGGGCAACGACAGCCCGCTGGCCGTGCTCTCGGGCAAGAACAAGGTGCTCTACACCTACTTCAAGCAGCTGTTCGCTCAGGTCACCAACCCGCCGATCGACCCGATCCGCGAAGCCATCGTGATGTCGCTGGTGTCCTTCATCGGCCCCAAGCCCAACCTGCTGGACATCAACCAGGTCAACCCGCCGCTGCGTCTGGAGGTGAGCCAGCCGGTGCTGGACTTCAACGACATGGCCAAGCTGCGCGCCATCGAGCGGACCACCCAGGGCAAGTTCCGCAGCCACACGCTGGACATCACCTACCCGCTGGCCTGGGGCCATGAAGGCGTGGAAGCCAAGCTGGCCTCGCTGTGCGCCGAAGCGGTGGACGCCATCAAGAGCGGCAGCAACATCCTGATCATCAGCGACCGTGCCGTGAGTGCCGAGCAGGTGGCCATCCCCGCACTGCTGGCGCTGTCGGCCATCCACCAGCACCTGGTGCGTGAGGGCCTGCGCACCACCGCCGGCCTGGTGGTGGAGACCGGCTCGGCCCGCGAGGTGCACCACTTTGCGGTGCTGGCCGGCTACGGCGCTGAAGCCGTGCACCCCTACCTGGCCATGGAAACGCTGGCTGCGCTGCACAAGGACCTGGGCGCTGACCTGTCGGCCGAAAAGGCCATCTACAACTACGTCAAGGCCATCGGCAAAGGCCTGTCCAAGATCATGTCCAAGATGGGCGTGAGCACCTACATGAGCTACTGCGGCGCGCAGTTGTTCGAGTGCATCGGCCTCAACAGCCAGGTGATCGACAAGTACTTCAGTGGCACCGCCAGCCGCGTCGAAGGCATCGGCGTTTTCGAAATCGCCGAAGAGGCCATCCGCACACACAAGGCCGCTTTTGGTGATGACCCGGTGCTGGCCAACATGTTGGACGCGGGCGGCGAATACGCCTGGCGTGCCCGTGGCGAAGAACACATGTGGACGCCCGACGCCATCGCCAAGCTGCAGCACAGCACCCGCGCCAACAACTGGAACACCTACAAGGAATACGCCCAGATCATCAACGACCAGACCCGCCGCCATCTGACGTTGCGTGGTCTGTTCGAGTTCAAGTTCGACCCCTCCAAGGCCATCTCCATCGACGAGGTGGAGCCGGCCAAAGAGATCGTCAAGCGTTTTGCCACTGGCGCCATGTCGTTGGGTTCCATCTCCACCGAGGCGCACGCCACCCTGGCCGTGGCCATGAACCGCATCGGCGGCAAGAGCAACACCGGTGAAGGTGGCGAAGACCCGGCGCGTTACCGCAACGAACTCAAGGGCATCCCCATCAAGAAGGGCGAGAGCCTGAAATCCGTCATCGGTGCCGACAAGGTCGAAGTCGATGTGGAACTGCAGGACGGCGACAGCCTGCGCTCCAAGATCAAGCAGGTGGCCTCGGGCCGTTTCGGCGTCACGGCCGAGTACCTGGCCAGCGCGGACCAGATTCAGATCAAGATGGCCCAGGGCGCCAAGCCGGGCGAGGGCGGTCAGCTGCCGGGCGGCAAGGTGTCCGAGTACATCGGGTTCCTGCGCTACTCGGTGCCGGGCGTGGGCCTCATTAGCCCGCCGCCGCACCACGATATCTACTCCATCGAAGATCTGGCGCAGCTGATCCACGACCTGAAGAACGTCAACCCGCGCGCCGACATCAGCGTCAAGCTGGTGAGCGAGGTGGGCGTGGGCACCATCGCGGCCGGCGTGGCCAAGGCCAAGGCCGACCACGTGGTCATCGCCGGTCACGACGGTGGCACCGGTGCCTCACCCTGGTCGTCCATCAAACACGCCGGTTCACCCTGGGAAATCGGCCTGGCCGAGACCCAGCAGACCCTGGTGCTCAACCGCCTGCGTGGCCGCATCCGTGTGCAGGCTGACGGCCAGATGAAGACCGGTCGCGACGTGGTGATCGGCGCGCTGCTGGGTGCCGACGAGTTCGGCTTCGCCACCGCGCCGCTGGTGGTCGAGGGCTGCATCATGATGCGCAAGTGCCACCTCAACACCTGCCCGGTGGGCGTGGCCACACAAGACCCGGTGTTGCGTGCCAAGTTCTCGGGCAAGCCCGAGCACGTGGTGAACTACTTCTTCTTCATCGCTGAAGAAGTGCGCCAGATCATGGCCCAGCTGGGTGTGCGCAAGTTCGACGACCTGGTTGGCCGTGCCGAATTCCTGGATACCCGCAAGGGCATTGCCCACTGGAAGGCGCGTGGCCTGGACTTCTCGCGCCTGTTCGCGCAACCCCAGGTGCCGGTCGACGTGCCGCGCCTGCACGTGGCCACACAAGACCACTGCCTGGACAAGGCACTGGACGTCAAGCTGATCGAGAAGTCCCGCGCCGCCATCGACAAGGGCGACAAGGTGCAGTTCATCGAGGTGGCGCGCAACGTCAACCGCACCGTGGGCGCCATGCTCTCGGGTGAACTGACCCGCGTGCGCCCCGAGGGTCTGCCCGACGACACCCTGCGCATTCAGCTCGAAGGCACGGGCGGTCAGTCGTTCGGCGCTTTCCTGGCCAAGGGCATCACCATGTACCTCATCGGTGACGCCAACGACTACACCGGCAAGGGCTTGTCGGGTGGCCGCGTGGTGGTGCGTCCCAGCATCGACTTTCGTGGCGACGCCGCCAAGAACATCATCGTGGGCAACACCGTGATGTACGGTGCCACCGCCGGTGAGGCCTTCTTTGCCGGCGTCGGCGGCGAACGCTTTGCGGTGCGTCTGTCGGGCGCCACCGCGGTGGTGGAAGGCACGGGCGACCACGGCTGCGAGTACATGACCGGCGGCACCGTGGTGGTGCTGGGCCAGACGGGCCGCAACTTCGCGGCCGGCATGAGCGGCGGCATCGCCTACGTGTACGACGAAGACGGCCAGTTTGCCAAGCGCTGCAACACCGCCATGGTGAGCCTGGAGAAGGTGCTGCCGGCGGCCGAGCAGGAGGCCAGCGTGCCCAAGGCCATCTGGCACAAGGGCGAAAGCGACGAGGCGCAACTGAAGAAGCTGCTGGCCGACCACAACCGCTGGACCGGCAGCAAGCGCGCCCGCGACCTGCTGGACAACTGGGAGACCGCCCGCGCCAAATTCGTGAAGGTCTTCCCCAACGAGTACAAGCGCGCCCTGGGCGAGATCAACGCCAAGGTGGAAGCCGTTGCCGCCACCACGAAAGCCGCCGGCAAGAAGGCCGCCGTGGCCGCCAAGTAAGCACAGCACGAGGAAGCACACATCATGGGAAAAGTCACCGGCTTCATGGAGTTTGAGCGCATCGAGGAGGGCTACAAGCCTGTGCCCGAGCGCCTCAAGCACTACAAGGAATTCGTGATCGGCCTCGACGACAGCCAGGCCAAGGTGCAGGGCGCGCGTTGCATGGACTGCGGCACGCCCTTCTGCAACAGCGGCTGCCCGGTCAACAACATCATTCCGGACTTCAACGACCTGGTTTACCGGGGCGACTGGAAGGATGCGATCACGGTGCTGCACAGCACCAACAACTTCCCCGAGTTCACCGGCCGCATCTGCCCCGCGCCCTGCGAGGCCGCCTGCACCATCAACGTGAACGGCGACGCGGTGGGCATCAAGTCCATCGAACACGCCATCATCGACAAAGCCTGGGCCGAGGGCTGGGTGGCGCCGCAGCCGGCCAAGATCAAGACCGGTAAAAAAGTGGCCGTCGTGGGCTCTGGCCCCGCTGGCCTGGCCGCCGCGCAGCAACTGGCGCGCGTGGGTCACGACGTGACCGTGTTCGAGAAAAACAGCCGCATCGGTGGCTTGCTGCGTTACGGCATCCCCGACTTCAAGATGGAGAAGTCGCACATCGACCGCCGCGTGGCACAGATGGAAGCCGAGGGTGTGGTGTTCAAGACCAGCACGCTGATCGGCACCATGCCTGAGGGCAGCAAAGTCACCAACGACGCCAAGACCGTCATCAGTGCCGACGAGCTGAAGGCACAGTTCGACGCCGTGCTGCTGACCGGCGGCTCCGAGCAAAGCCGCGACCTGCCCGTGCCCGGCCGCGACCTGGATGGCATCCACTTCGCCATGGAGTTCCTGCCGCAGCAGAACAAGGTCAACGCGGGCGACAAGCTCAAAGGCCAGATCATGGCCACGGGCAAACACGTCATCGTGATCGGTGGCGGCGACACCGGTTCCGACTGCGTGGGCACCAGCAACCGCCACGGCGCCGCCAGCGTGACCCAGTTTGAAGTCATGCCCCAGCCGCCGGAAGAAGAAAACAAGCCCTTGGTGTGGCCTTACTGGCCGCTCAAACTGCGCACCAGCTCCAGCCACGAAGAGGGCTGCACGCGCGAATTTGCCATCTCCACCAAGGCCTTCACCGGCAAGGGCGGCAAGGTCACCGGCCTGACCACCGTGCAGGTCGAGTTCAAGGACGGCAAACTGGTTGAAGTGGCCGGCACCGAAAAGGACCACAAGGCGGACCTGGTGCTGCTGGCCATGGGCTTCGTGAACCCGGTGGCCACCGTGCTGGAGGCCTTTGGTGTGGAGAAGGACGGCCGTGGCAACGCCAAGGCCCACACCGAGTTCGACAACGGCTACGCCACCAACGTGCCCAAGGTGTTCGCCGCCGGCGACATGCGCCGTGGTCAGTCGCTGGTGGTCTGGGCGATCCGCGAAGGCCGCCAGGCCGCACGCTCGGTGGACGAGTTCCTCATGGGTTACAGCGATTTGCCACGTTGACAAAGCCTTAACCTGTGCTGCCGATGGGTCTGGGGTAAACCCTTTATCATAGACAGCACCTGAATCCGCTTGGAACGCGCCGACCGCAGGGTCGGCGTTTTCATTTCAACCCTCCCACATGGCCGACGACAACCTGGTCGAATTCCGAGACGTCACCTTCGCCTACCCGGCTGCCCGGGGCGAGCGCGTCATCCTCGACCGGGTCAGCTTGCAGGTGCCTCGTGGCAAGGTGACGGCGCTGATGGGCGCCTCGGGTGGTGGCAAGACCACCGTGCTGCGCCTGATCGGTGGCCAGCAAAAAGCCAACAAGGGCCAGGTGATGGTGCACGGCGACGACGTGGCCCAACTCGACCGTGCCGGCCTCCACGCCTTGCGCCGCCGCATGGGCATGTTGTTTCAGTTTGGTGCCCTGTTCACCGACCTGAGCGTGTTCGAAAACGTGGCTTTCCCTTTGCGCGAACACACCCGCTTGCCCGAGGACATGCTGCGCGACATTGTGCTCATGAAGCTCAACGCGGTGGGGCTGCGCGGCGCGCGCGACCTCATGCCCAGCGAAATTTCCGGCGGCATGGCGCGCCGGGTGGCGCTGGCGCGTGCCATTGCGCTGGACCCCGAACTCATCATGTACGACGAGCCCTTTGCCGGGCTGGACCCGATTTCGCTCGGCACGGCGGCGCAGCTGATCCGGCGCCTGAACGACGCGCTGGGCATCACCAGCATCATCGTCTCGCATGATCTGGACGAAACCTTCGCCATCGCCGACCAAGTGATCGTGCTGGCCAACGGCCGCGTGGCCGCGCAGGGCACGCCCGACGAGGTGCGCCATTCCACCGATCCGCTGGTGCACCAGTTTGTGCACGCCGAAAGCGAGGGGCCCGTGCATTTCCACTACCCCGGCCCCACCGTGGTGGACGACTTTGGCACCCAGACAGGAGGCCGCTCATGACGGCGCTGCTGGCCGATCTGGGCCGCGCGGTGCGGCTGGGGCTGGGGGCCGTTGGCCTGGCGGCGCGCCTGTTTTTGCGCTTGGTGCAACTGTTGCCGGCCACGCTGGCGAGGTTTGGGCTGGTGCGCGACCAGATCCACTTCCTGGGCAACTACTCGCTGGCCATCATCGCCGTCTCGGGCCTGTTTGTGGGTTTTGTGCTGGCCTTGCAGGGCTACTACATCCTGCAACGCTACGGCTCGTCCGAGGCGCTGGGCATGATGGTGGCGCTTTCCTTGTTGCGCGAACTGGGGCCGGTCGTCACCGCGCTGCTGTTTGCCGGGCGGGCTGGCACCGCGCTGACCGCCGAGATTGGCTTGATGAAGGCGGGCGAGCAACTCAGCGCCATGGAGATGATGGCCGTGGACCCCATCCGCCGTGTGCTGGCGCCGCGTTTTTGGGCGGGTGTGTTCACCATGCCGCTGCTGGCGGCGGTGTTCAGTGCCGTGGGCATTGTCGGCGGCTGGCTGGTGGGGGTGGTGATGATTGGCGTCGATGCGGGCTCCTTCTGGAGCCAGATGCAGGGTGGCGTCGAATGGTGGAACGACCTCGGCAACGGTGTGCTCAAAAGCCTGGTGTTTGGCATCACCGTCACCTTCGTGGCACTCTACCAAGGCTACATGGCCCAGCCCACGCCCGAGGGCGTCTCGCGCGCCACCACCCGCACCGTGGTCGTGGCCTCGTTGTGGGTGCTGGGCCTCGATTTCGGCCTCACGGCCATGATGTTCACCGTTTGAGCATCCGGAGAAACACATGCAACAAAACAAGAACGATGTCTGGGTAGGTCTGTTTGTGGTGATTGGCATCGCAGCGCTGCTGTTCCTCGCGCTCAAGGCCGCCAACCTGCTGCAGATCAACTTCGACCCCACCTACCAGGTGACAGCCCGTTTCGACAACATCGGCGGCCTCAAGCCGCGCTCGGCCGTTCGCAGCGCGGGCGTGGTGGTGGGGCGTGTCGAGTCCATCAGCTTTGACGACCAGAGCTTCCAGGCCAACGTGGTGCTCAAGATGGACGCGCGCTATGGGTTTCCCAAGGACAGCTCGTTGAAGATCCTCACCAGTGGCCTGTTGGGTGAGCAGTACATCGGCGTCGAAGCCGGCGGCGAAACGGCCAACTGGACACAAGGCGCGGTCATCACCCAAACCCAGTCGGCGGTGGTGCTGGAAAACCTGATCAGCCAGTTCCTGTTCAGCAAGGCGGCTGAGGGCGGCGAGACAAAAGAGTGAGTGAGGTTCACATGAAACCGTGGCTTGTCGGTGGTTCGGTCCTGCGGCGCGCGTTCAGCGCTTGGATGTTGGTGGGTGTGGTGGTCTTGGCTGGCTGTGCCAGCGGGCCTCACGCCAACCCCAAAGACCCGATCGAGCCTTTCAACCGGGGCGTGCAGCAGTTCAACGACGGGGTGGACGAGGCTTTCCTGAAGCCGGTGGCGACGGTGTACCGCGACGTCACCCCCGATCTGGTGCGCACCGGTGTCAACAATTTTTTTTCCAACTTGCGCGATCTGTGGTCGTCTGTGAACGCGGCGCTGCAGCTGCGCCCGCGCGAGGCGACCGAGAATTTCCTGCGTTTCAGTGTCAACACCTTCTGGGGCATCGGGGGTTTGCTCGACATCGCTTCTGAAATGCAGATCGAACGCACCACGCTGGACTTTGGCCAGACCCTGGGCCGCTGGGGTGTGCCGCCGGGGCCGTACCTGGTGCTGCCTTTCATGGGGCCTTCCACCGTGCGCGACGCCTTGGGCATGGGGGTGGAGTCATCGGGTGACCTGCTCACGGGCATGAACCACATTCCCACGCGCAATTCGCTCTACGCGTTGCGGATTGTGGAGGCGCGCGCCAACCTGCTGCGTGCCGGTACGCTGCTTGATCAGGCCGCGCTGGACAAATACAGCTTCACCCGTGATGCCTACTTGCAACGACGGGAAAGCCAGATCCGAGCCTTGACGGGCAAAGACGACGAAGACGACGAGGAATGATCCCGGGAACCCTGGCCGAACGCCGGGGTCTGACCGGGGCTTGAAACAAGCGGGCGGTGTGCCCTGAAAGGTTTGCCATGCAAAGACGTGTATTCACCCGAATGGTGTCGGCCGTGCTCGGTGCCGCTGCGTTGGGGGTGGCACATGCCGCCGACGAGGCGCCGGACGCCATGGTCAAGCGCATCTCTTCCGAGGTGCTGGATGCGGTCAAGGCCGATGCGGCGATTCAGGCCGGGGACGTGGGCCGCATCACCGCGCTGGTGGACAGCAAGATCATGCCCAATGTCAACTTCGGTCGGATGACGGCATCGGCCGTGGGGCGCTATTGGCGCCAGGCCACGCCCGAGCAGCAAAAGCGCCTGCAGGACGAGTTCAAGACCCTGCTGGTGCGCACCTATTCGGGCGCATTGGGCGAGGTCAAGGACCAGACGCTCAGCTTCAAGCCGATGCGCGCCAAACCCGAAGACACCGAGGTGGTGGTGCGTTCCGAGGTGCGCGGTCGGGGCGAGCCCATCCAGCTCGATTACCGGGTGGAAAAAACCACCGATGGCTGGAAAATTTACGACCTCAACGTGTTGGGTATTTGGTTGGTCGAAACCTACCGCAGCCAGTTCGCGCAGGAAATCAACAGCAAGGGGCTGGACGGCCTGATCGCCTCGCTGGCCCAGCGCAACAAGGCCAACGGTAAAAGCTGAGCCCGGCATGAGCGAATTGCAACTGCCCGAACGCCTGACCCACCTGGAGGCATCTGCCTGCCTGACGGAACTGGTCGCGCGGTTGCCGGTGGGCGGGCCGGTGTGTGTGGATGCCGCTGCGCTGCGGGATTTCGACTCCGCCGCGCTGGCCACGCTGTTGGCCTTGCGTCGGCGTTTGTTGCAGCAGGGCCGCGCGCTGTCCTTGTCTCGGGTGCCGCCTCGTCTGGCCGAGCTGGTGGCCCTCTACGGCGTGGGCGAACTGCTGCCGGCGTAAAATCGCCGGTCCATGCCCGCTGTCTCCTTCCAGAACGTTTCCAAGAACTACGCCACGCCGCGTGGCGAACTGCAAGCCCTCAAGGGCGTGAGCTTCGACATCCAGGCAGGCGAGTTTTTTGGCCTACTCGGTCCCAACGGGGCCGGTAAAACCACCCTCATCAGCATCTTGGCGGGCTTGTCGCGCGCCAGCGGCGGCCATGTGCGTGTGCACGGGCACGACGTGGTGAGCGACTTTGCCGCCGCTCGGCGCCAGCTTGGCGTGGTGCCTCAAGAGCTGGTGTTTGACCCCTTTTTCAACGTCCGCGAAACGTTGCGCATCCAGTCCGGCTATTTCGGTATCAAAGGCAACGACGCCTGGATCGACGAACTGCTCGAAGGCCTGGGTCTGGCGGACAAGGCCGGTGCCAACATGCGCCAGCTGTCGGGCGGCATGAAGCGGCGTGTGCTGGTGGCCCAGGCCCTGGTCCACAAGCCGCCGGTCATCGTGCTGGACGAGCCCACGGCGGGGGTGGACGTGGAACTGCGGCAGACGTTGTGGCAGTTTGTGTCCCAGCTCAACAAGACCCAAGGCAGCACCGTGCTGCTGACCACCCACTACCTGGAAGAGGCCGAGGCGCTGTGCGGTCGCATTGCCATGCTCAAAAAGGGCGAGGTGGTGGCGCTCGAAAAAACCTCCGACCTGCTCAGCCGCGCTTCGTCCAACGTGCTGCGCTTCAAAACCGACCACAACCTGCCGGCCGATCTGGCTGCTGTGGCGCGTGTCACCGGTCGGGTGGTGCAGCTGCCGGCCCACAACGCGGCCGAGGTGGAACGCATTCTGGCCCGCGTGCGCGAGGCCGGCGTGGCGGTGGACGACATTGAGATCCGCAAGGCGGACCTGGAAGACGTTTTCCTGGACGTGATGTCCGGAGCATCTGCCACCACGGCACCGATGGCACCGATGCCTCCCACCGAGGAGGTCGCACCATGACCGGTTGGCAGACGCTTTTTTACAAGGAAATTCTGCGTTTCTGGAAGGTCGCTTTCCAGACCGTGGTGGCGCCCGTGGTCACCGCGCTGCTCTACATGCTGATCTTCGGCCACGTGCTCGAAGGCCGCGTCACCGTCTACGGCACCGTCAGCTACACCGCGTTCCTGGTGCCTGGGTTGGTGATGATGAGCGTGTTGCAAAACGCTTTTGCGAACAGCTCGTCCAGCCTCATCCAGAGCAAGATGATGGGCAACTTGGTGTTCCTGATGCTCACGCCGCTGTCGCACCGCGCCTGGTTTGTGGCCTATGTGGGTTCGTCGGTGGTGCGTGGGCTGGTGGTGGGCGCGGGCGTGTTGCTGGTCACCGCCTGGTTTGGGCGCCCCACCTGGGTGGCGCCGCTGTGGATTGTGGTGTTTGCATTGCTCGGCGCGGGCTTGTTGGGGGTCTTGGGCCTGATCGCCGGTTTGTGGGCCGAGAAATTCGACCAGATGGCGGTGTTCCAGAACTTCCTCATCATGCCCCTGACGTTTTTGTCGGGCGTGTTCTATTCCATCCATTCGCTGCCCGAGTTCTGGCAGCGCGTGAGCCACCTCAACCCGTTTTTCTACATGATCGACGGCTTCCGCTACGGCTTCTTTGGTGTCAGCGACGCCTCGCCCTGGCTGAGCCTGTCCATCGTGGCCACCGCCTTTGCCGTGGTCAGCGCCATCGCGCTGCACCTGCTGCGCACGGGTTACAAAATCAGACACTGAGTTTTCAGGGATTTATGACCGCCGAAGAATTGCAAGCCATCATCAGCGCCGGGCTGCGCTGTGAGCACATCGAAGTCATCGGCGACGGCCGCCACTGGGCGGCCGTGATCGTCTCACCCGAGTTCGAAGGCAAACGCGCCATCCAGCGCCACCAGCGGGTGTATGCCACGCTGGGCAGCCGCATGCACACCGACGAGGTGCATGCCTTGTCCATGAAAACCCACACACCGGCCGAATGGGCCCAAGTGGCGAAAGGCTGACATGGACCAATTGCGCATTCGCGGTGGCAACCGCCTGCACGGTGAGCTCATGGTATCGGGCGCCAAGAACGCAGCCCTGCCCGAACTGTGCGCCGCGCTGCTCACGGCCGACGCCGTGACCCTGCACAACGTTCCCGCGCTGCAGGACGTGAGCACCATGCTCAAGCTCATCCGCAACATGGGTGTGACCGCAGAGCGCGACCCAGCTGACAGCGACAAAGTGCTGCTCAACGCCGGCGCACTCGACAAAGCCGAGGCGCCCTACGAGTTGGTCAAAACCATGCGCGCCTCCATTCTGGCGCTGGGGCCGCTGCTGGCGCGGTTTGGCCGCGCACGGGTGTCTTTGCCCGGGGGCTGCGCCATCGGCTCACGCCCGGTGGACCAGCACATCAAGGGCCTGCAGGCCATGGGTGCGGTGATCGCGGTCGAGCACGGCTACATCGAGGCCTCGCTGCCCACCGGCCGCACCCGTCTGCAAGGTGCGCGCATCAGCACCGACATGGTGACCGTTACCGGTACCGAAAACCTCATGATGGCCGCCTGCCTGGCCGAAGGCGAGACGGTGCTGGAGAACGCGGCGCAAGAGCCCGAGGTGGTGGACTTGGCCGAGATGCTCATCAAGATGGGCGCGCAGATCGAAGGCCACGGCACCCATCACATCCGCATCCAGGGCGTGGAACGCCTGCACGGCTGCGAACACCACGTGGTGGCCGACCGCATCGAGGCCGGCACGTTTTTGTGCGCGGTGGCTGCGGCTGGTGGCGACGTGGTGCTCAAGGCTGCGCGCGCCGACCACATGGACGCTGTGATCGACAAGCTGCGCGACGCCGGTGTCACGGTCGAATGTGTGGACGGTGGCGTGCGCGTGGCTTCCCCTGGCGCGGGCGCGCTCAAGGCTCAAACCTTCCGCACCACCGAATACCCGGGTTTCCCCACCGACATGCAAGCGCAGTTCATGGCCTTCAACGTCGTGGCGCAGGGCGCCAGCAAGGTGACCGAAACGATTTTCGAGAACCGCTACATGCACGTGCAGGAGCTGCAGCGTCTGGGCGCCGATATCCAGGTGGAGGGCAAGGTGGCGCTGATCTCTGGTGTGCCGCGCTTGTCGGGCGCCACCGTGATGGCCACCGACCTGCGCGCGTCGGCCAGCCTGGTGATTGCCGGTCTGGTGGCCGATGGGGAAACCACGGTGGACCGCATCTACCACCTGGACCGCGGCTATGACCGCATGGAAAACAAGCTGCGCGCGCTGGGCGCGGACATCGAACGCGTCAAGCCATGAAACCTGATCTGGTCACCCTCGCGCTGTCCAAGGGCCGCATTTTTGAAGAGACGCTGCCCCTGCTCAAGGCCGCCGGCATCGAGGTGCTGGAAGACCCGGAGAAATCGCGCAAGCTCATCCTGCCCACCAACCGCGCCGACGTGCAGGTGGTGCTGGTGCGCGCCTCCGACGTGCCCACCTACGTGCAGTACGGCGGTGCCGACCTCGGCGTGTGTGGCAAGGACACCCTGATCGAGCACCAGGCGGAGTGGGGCGGGGCGGGTGGTGGCCTGTACCAGCCGCTGGACCTGAACATCGCCAAGTGCCGCATGAGCGTGGCCGTGCGCGCCGATTTCGACTACGCGTCCGCCGTGCGCCAGGGCTCACGCCTGACCGTGGCCACCAAGTACACGGCCATCGCCCGCGAGTTTTTCTCCGCCAAGGGCGTGCACGTGGACCTGATCAAGCTCTACGGCAGCATGGAGCTGGCGCCGCTGACCGGCCTGGCCGACGCCATTGTGGATTTGGTCTCCACTGGCAACACCCTGAAGGCCAACCACCTGGTCGAGGTCGAGCGCATCATGGACATCAGCTCACGCCTGGTGGTCAACCAGGCCGCGCTCAAGCTCAAGCGCGCCACCATCAAACCCATCATCGAAGCCTTTGCCACAGCGGCCCAGCCCGCCTGAAAGCCTCCCGCCATGTCCGCCCAGCCCGTTCGCCTGTCCACCGCCCAACCCGACTTCGAGGCCCGCTTCAAGGCCTTGCAGCATTGGTCGGCCGACACCGATGCGGGCATCGAGCAGCGGGTGGCCGACATCCTGGCCGACGTGAAACAACGCGGTGACGCCGCCGTGCTGGACTACACCGCGCGGTTTGACGGCCTGCAGGCCACTTCGGTGGCGCAGCTGGAGCTGTCGCAGGCCGACTTCAAGGCCGCCTTCGATGGCTTGCCCGCTGAGCAACGTGAAGCCTTGCAATCGGCCGCCCAGCGTGTGCGCAGCTACCACGAGGCACAGAAGAAGGCCTGCGGTGAAAGCTGGCAGTACCGCGATGCCGACGGCACCTTGCTGGGCCAGAAGGTCACGCCGCTGGACCGCGTGGGTATCTATGTGCCCGGTGGCAAGGCGGCCTACCCGTCCAGCTTGATCATGAACGCCGTGCCGGCCCACGTGGCGGGTGTGGGCGAAATCATCATGGTGGTGCCCACGCCGGTGCGCGGCAGTGTGGCCACCGGCGGCAGCGGCGGCGCGACCGCCACCCGTGGCGAACGCAACGAGCTGGTGCTGGCGGCGGCCTATGTGGCCGGTGTCACCCGCGCCTTCACCATCGGCGGCGCCCAAGCCGTGGCCGCGCTGGCCTACGGCACACAAACCGTGCCCGCCGTGGACAAGATCACCGGCCCGGGCAACGCCTACGTGGCCAGCGCCAAGCGCCGCGTGTTCGGCACCGTGGGCATCGACATGATCGCCGGCCCCAGCGAAATCCTGGTGCTGGCCGATGGCAGCACGCCTCCCGACTGGGTGGCCATGGACCTGTTCAGCCAGGCCGAACACGACGAGTTGGCGCAAAGCATCCTGCTGTGTCCCGATGCCGCCTACCTGGACGCGGTGCAACGCGAGATCACCCGTCTGTTGCCCACCATGCCACGTGCGGCCATCATCGAAAAAAGCCTCAACGACCGGGGCGCGCTGATCCTGACGCGCAGCATGGAAGAGGCTTGCGACATCAGCAACCGCATCGCACCCGAGCACCTGGAGGTGAGCAGTCGCGATCCGCACCGCTGGGAGCCGCTGCTCAAACACGCGGGCGCCATCTTCCTGGGCGCCTTCACCAGCGAAAGCCTGGGCGACTACTGCGCCGGCCCCAACCACGTGTTGCCCACCAGCGGCACGGCGCGTTTCAGCTCGCCTCTGGGGGTGTACGACTTCCAGAAGCGCAGCAGCCTGATCGAGGTGAGTGAAGCCGGTGCCCAGGTGCTGGGCCGCACCGCCAGTGTGCTGGCGCATGGTGAGGGCCTCACTGCCCACGCCCGTGCCGCCGAAATGCGCCTGACATGAGTACCCTCCGCGCCGCTTCGCGTCACCCCCCAAGGAGCGACACCAGCCGTCTGGCAGAGCCAGCCCGGCGGTGTCCTCGGATGGATGCACCGCTGAAGGGACGCTGGCTGATATGGGGCATGTGTATGGCCTTGCTGACCACGCAAGCGAGTGCCATGAGCATCCGCGAGCTGCGCGCCATCGAACAGTTGCAGTCGAACGGCGAGATTCATGCGCAGTACTACCTGATTGGCGTCATGGAAGGCGCCTTAGAGGCCAACGCGATGGCCCAGCGCCAGGGTCGCAAGCCCTTGTTTTGCCTGCAGGGGCGGCGCTTGACACCACAGTCTGCCGTGTCGCTGTACCGCGCCGAATTGCAGCGCAACGAAGGCGTCTACGAAGCCGACATGCTGGTGGAGTTGGTGATGACCAACGCCCTGGCCAGCAGCTACCGTTGCGCCGATTGAGAACGAGATATGACCCAGACCTTGCCCCCCGCGCTGGCCCAGCGCATCCGCACCGACATCCAGTCCATGGCCGCCTACGCGGTGCAGGACGCCACCGGCCTGCTCAAGCTCGACGCGATGGAAAACCCCCATCGCCTGTCCCCCGCGTTGCAGGCCGAGTTGGGCGCACGCCTGGGCGCCGTGGCCATCAACCGCTACCCCGGCGCACGGGTAGACGACCTGAAAGCGGCCCTGGCCCTGCACATCGGGTTGCCGGCCGGCCACGCGCTGATGTTGGGCAACGGCTCCGACGAGCTGATTTCGCTGCTGGCCATGGCCTGCGACGTGCCGGGTGCCGCCATCGTGGCGCCGCTGCCCGGCTTCGTGATGTATGCCATGAGCGCGCAATTGCAGGGCCTGGCCTTCCATGGTGTAGATCTGACGCCCGATTTTGAGCTGGACGAAGCGGCGATGACCCGCGCCATCCGCCAGCATCGCCCCGCCATCACCTACTTGGCCTACCCCAACAACCCCACGGCCAACCTGTGGGACGCGGGCGTGATGCGCCGCCTGATCGCGGAGGCCGCCGCCATCGGCGGCCTGGTGGTCATCGACGAGGCCTACCAGCCTTTCTCCAGCGCCAGCTGGCTGGACGAGATCAAGCGCGACCCGGCGGCCAACGGCCATGTGCTGCTCATGCGCACCCTGTCCAAGTTTGGCCTGGCCGGCGTGCGCCTGGGCTACATGGTGGGGCCGCAGGCCCTGGTGTTCGAGATCGACAAGGTGCGCCCGCCGTACAACATCAGCGTGCTCAACGCCGAATGTGCGTTGTTCGCGTTGGAGCATGCCGAGGTGTTCGCCGCCCAGGCCGCCGACATCCGTGCCCAGCGCGAGCGCTTGCTGGCTGAATTGGCGCGGTTGCCCGGCACGCGCGTCTTTCCCAGCCAGGCCAACATGGTGCTGGTGCGCGTGCCCGACGCGCAGCGCGCCTTTGACGGCCTCAAGGCCGCTGGTGTGCTGGTCAAGAATGTTTCTAAAATGCACCCGTTGTTGGCCAACTGCCTGCGTTTGACCGTGGGCACCGCCGACGACAACACGCAGATGCTGTCTGCCCTGCGCCAACTGAAATGAAACGACCCCCACGCTCATCGCTTCGCGTATCGCTGCCCCCCGGGGGGGCGCATCAGCGCCTTCGGGCGGCCGGGCGGCACTGATATGACCTCCAACCTCATCGTCTCCCAACCCGACCGCAGCGCGGCCCTGGATCGCCAGACCAGCGAGACCCGCATCCGCGTGGCCATCAACCTCGATGGCAGCGGTGCCGCGCGCCTGGCCACCGGCATCGGTTTCTTCGACCACATGCTGGACCAGATCGCCCGCCATGGCCTGATCGACCTCGATGTCGCCTGCGAAGGCGACCTGCACATCGATGGCCACCACACGGTGGAGGACGTGGGCATCACCATCGGCCAGGCTTTTGCACGTGCCGTGGGCGACAAGAAGGGCATCCGCCGTTACGGCCATGCCTACGTGCCGCTGGACGAGGCCCTGAGCCGGGTGGTGGTCGATTTTTCGGGTCGCCCCGGCTTGCACATGGACGTGGCCTTCACCAGCGGCATGATCGGCCAGCTCGACACGCAGCTGGTGTTCGAGTTCTTCCAGGGTTTTGTCAACCACGCCGGTGTCACCCTGCACATCGACAACCTCAAGGGCGTGAACGCCCACCACCAGTGCGAAACCATCTTCAAGGCCTTCGCACGTGCTTTGCGCATGGCCCTGGAGCGCGACCCGCGCCTGGGCGATGTGATCCCCTCCACCAAAGGTTCCCTGTAACCCGCTGCCAACGATGACACGCAAGACAGTGGCCGTGGTGGACTACGGCAGTGGCAACCTGCGCTCGGTTTCGCAGGCGGTGCAACACGTGGCGGCCGCCACCGATTTCGACGTGCTGGTGACCCAGAACGCCCAGGACGTGCTCAACGCCGAGCGTGTGGTGTTGCCTGGCCAGGGCCACATGGGCGATTGCATGCGCGAGCTGGCCGCCTCCGGCCTGCAGGAAGCGGTGTTGCACGCGGCCGCCAACAAACCCCTGTTCGGCGTGTGTGTGGGCATGCAGATGCTGCTCACCCGCAGCGAAGAAGGCCCCACCGATGGCCTGAACCTCATTCCCGGGCAGGTGGCACGTTTTCGGCTCGAAGGCCAGCGCCAGCCCGATGGCAGCCGCTACAAGGTGCCGCAGATGGGTTGGAACCGCGTGTTCCAGCGCCCACACCCGATCTGGGCTGGCGTCGAGGACGGCGCTTATTTCTACTTCGTGCACAGCTACTTTGCCCGGCCCGACGACGCGGCGCACACGGTGGGCGAAACAGACTATGGTCAGCGCTTTACCGCTGCCGTGGCCCGCGATAACATTTTTGCCACCCAATTTCACCCCGAGAAGAGCGCCGACCAAGGTTTGGCGCTCTACCGCAACTTCCTCCACTGGAACCCCTGACGCGCGCGTCGCGTCACACCACCTGCCATGCTGCTGATACCTGCCATTGACTTGAAAGACGGCCAATGCGTGCGCCTCAAACAGGGCGACATGGACCAGACCACCGTTTTCGGTGAAGACCCCGCTGCCGTGGCCCGCAGCTGGGTGGACAAGGGCGCGCGGCGCGTGCACCTGGTCGATCTCAACGGCGCCTTCGCCGGCAAGCCCAAGAACGAGCAGGCCATACGCAAGATCCTGAAAGAGGTGGGCTCCGAGGTGGACGTGCAGCTCGGTGGCGGCATCCGCGATCTCGACACGATCGAGCGTTACCTCGATGCCGGCCTGCGCTACGTCATCATTGGCACCGCCGCCGTCAAGAACCCCGGCTTCCTGCAAGACGCCTGCACCGCCTTCGGCGGTCACATCATCGTGGGCCTGGACGCCAAGGAGGGCAAGGTGGCCACCGACGGCTGGAGCAAGCTCACAGGCCACGAAGTGGTGGACCTGGCCAAGAAGTTCGAGGACTACGGCGTCGAGTCGGTGATTTACACCGACATCGGCCGTGACGGCATGCTGACCGGCATCAACATCGAGGCCACCGTCAAGCTGGCCCAGGCATTGAGCATCCCGGTCATCGCCTCGGGTGGCCTGCACAACATCGAAGACATCCGCAAACTTTGCGACGTTGAGAGCGAAGGTGTGGAAGGCGTGATCTGTGGTCGCTCCATCTACACCGGCGACCTCGATTTCGAGGCCGGCCAGCGTCTGGCCGACGAACTCAACGGCTGAGGCCGTGCCCTCTCACGGGGCCCTTTGCCGCGCCGAGCTGTGGCGGGGCTTGCCCTGCTGGCGGGTCACGCTTGCGCAGGGCGACAGCCTGCTGGTGGCCGAACAAGGTGCGCAGGTGCTGTCGTGGGTGTCGGACGGGCGCGAGCGCCTGTTCCTGAGCCCGGGCAGCGCCGCCGACGGGCACACCGCTATCCGTGGCGGGGTGCCCATCTGCTGGCCCCAGTTCAACCAGCGAGGTCCGCTGCCCAAACACGGCTTCGCGCGCAACGTTTCTTGGCGAATGGGTGCGTTTGAACCTGCCGAAGACCATGCCGAACTGCGCCTGCACCTGGAGGCCAGCGCACAGACCTTGGTCTTGTGGCCCCATCACTTCGAGCTGACCCTGGTGCTGCGCCTGCAAGCCCGGCGGCTGCACCTGGCGCTGGAAGCACACAACCCGGGTGACACTGCCTGGGCGTTCACCGGCGCCTTACACAGCTACCTGCGTGTGGACGACCTGGGCCAGGCGCGCTTGTGGGGGCTGACCGGACAGGCCGAGTGGGACTCGCTGCGAGACGTCGCCGGGCGGGGTGCCTCGGTCATTGCCTTGGATGGGCCTTTCGACCGCATTTATGCAGCGGCGGACCAGGCGCTTCGGCTGGTGGACGGCACACATGGGCTGACCGTGTCCCAATGTGCTTCCTGGGCGAACACAGTGGTCTGGAACCCGGGTGGGGGCCTGCCCGATTTGCCGGAAGCGCAGCACCGGCACATGCTGTGTGTGGAGGCCGCGCAGGTGCTGGCCGCCACAACGGTCGAGGCCGGCGAACGCTGGGTGGGCTGGCAGCAGTTTGATGTGCTGACGGGGTGAGACAATAGCGCCATGCTGGCCAAACGCATCATCCCCTGCCTCGACGTGACCGGTGGTCGCGTAGTCAAAGGCGTCAATTTTGTTGAGCTGCGCGACGCGGGCGATCCGGTCGAGATCGCCGCCCGCTACAACGACCAAGGCGCCGACGAACTCACCTTTCTGGACATCACCGCCACCTCCGACGGGCGTGATCTGATCCTGCACATCATCGAGGCCGTGGCCTCGCAGGTCTTCATCCCCCTGACCGTGGGCGGTGGCGTGCGCACGGTCGAAGACGTGCGCCGCCTGCTCAATGCCGGCGCCGACAAGACCAGCTTCAACTCCGCTGCCATCGCCAACCCGGAGGTCATCCGCGACGCGTCCGACAAGTACGGCGCGCAGTGCATCGTGGTGGCCATCGACGCCAAGCGCCGCTTTGGCACCGATGTGATGGACCGCGGCGAGGGCTGGGACGTCTACAGCCATGGCGGGCGCAAGAACACGGGCCTGGACGCCATCGCGTGGGCCAAACAGATGGCCGATTTTGGTGCCGGTGAAATTCTGCTGACCAGCATGGATCGCGATGGCACCAAGGCCGGCTTCGATCTCGAACTCACCCGCAGCGTCAGCGAAGCGGTGGATGTGCCGGTGATCGCCTCGGGCGGCGTGGGCAATCTCGACCATTTGGCCGCTGGCGTGCAGGCCGGCGGCGCCGATGCGGTGCTGGCCGCCAGCATCTTCCACTACGGCGAATACACCGTGGGCCAGGCCAAGCGCCACATGGCCAACCTTGGCATTCCGGTGAGACTGTGACCATGAGCGCCTGGCTGGACGCCGTCAAATGGGACGCGCAAGGGCTGGTGCCCGTGATCGCGCAAGAGCAGGGCAGCAAGGACGTGCTGATGTTCGCCTGGATGAACCGCGAGGCGCTGGCCAAAACGGCCGAGCTGGGTCGGGCGGTCTATTTCAGCCGCTCGCGCGGCAAGCTGTGGTTCAAGGGTGAAGAATCGGGCCACGTGCAGACCGTGCACGAGATCCGCATCGACTGCGACAACGACGTGGTGCTGCTCAGCGTCACCCAGACTGGCCACGAACCTGGCATCGCCTGCCACACCGGCCGCCACAGCTGCTTCTACAGCGTCTTCAAAGACGGTGTCTGGACGCCGGTTGATCCGGTCTTGAAAGACCCGGCATCCATCTACAAATGAGCCCCATGAGTTCCACCGATTCCCTGGACCGCCTGGCGGCCGTCATCGAAAGCCGCAAGCCGGCCCACGGCGGCGACCCCGACAAAAGCTACGTCGCGCGTTTGCTGCACAAAGGGCCCGACGCATTTCTGAAAAAAATCGGCGAGGAAGCTACCGAGACCGTGATGGCCGCCAAGGACTGCGATCACGGTGGCGACAAGACCAAACTGGTGGGCGAGGTGGCCGACCTGTGGTTCCACTCCATGATCGCGCTGGCCCACTACGGCCTAAGCCCCGCAGATGTGGTGGCCGAGCTGGTGCGTCGCGAAGGCCTGAGCGGCCTGGAAGAAAAGGCCTTGCGCAAGGCGCAGGCGCGGGAATCCGAAGGCTGAAGGAGGCCATCACCCATGGACAACACGACCGAACGCCTGCGCAGCCTCAACACCGTGGGCACCATCAGTTATGTGCTCCACCTCATCGTGGCGGTCAGTGCGGTGGTGCCTGGTGGGCAATGGGGGCCCACTTTGCTGATCGTGGCGCTGGTCATTGATTTGGCGAAACGCGGCGAGGCCGAAGGTACCTGGCATGCCAGCCACTTCAGCTGGCGCCTGCGCAGCGTGTTGTGGGCGGCGGTGCTCTATCTCGTCACCGTGCCGCTGTGGCTGCTGTTTTTCTTGCCCGGCTGGATCGCGTGGGCCGTGATCTCGGTCTGGTTCCTCTACCGCATCGTCAAAGGCATGGTCCGCATGAATGCGGGCCAGCCCATGGAGATTCCCGCATGAGTGTTGACAACTGCTTGTTCTGCAAAATTGTTGCAGGCCAGATACCGAGCAAAAAAGTCTATGAAGACGAACACGTGTTTGCCTTCCACGACATCCATCCGTGGGCGCCGGTGCACTTTTTGATGGTGCCCAAGCGACACATCGCCTCCATGGCCCAGGTCACGCCCGAAGACGCAGGCCTGTTGGGCCACATGATGGCGCTGGCGCCGCGCTTGGCGCTGGAGCAGGGCTGCCGCCCTTACCCCGAAGGGGGCTTTCGCATCGTGACCAACACCGGCACCGAAGGCGGCCAGGAAATCCACCACCTGCACATCCACGTGATGGGTGGGCCGCGCCCTTGGGCACGCGGCTGAGGGTGGGGCACCCCGGGGGCGGTATTTGCCCCTTGTCATCGAACGGGCCACCCCAAGCTTTAGAATCCGAGACAGTTCGGGGCACATCCCCACAGGAGATACATCATGGGTAGCTTTTCCATTTGGCATTGGCTGATTGTTCTGTTGATCGTGGTCATGGTGTTTGGCACCAAAAAACTCAAGAACATCGGTTCCGACCTCGGCGGTGCGGTCAAGGGCTTCAAGGATGGCATCAAAGAGGGGGGGCAACCCGCCGCCGACGCCAATGCACCAGCGGCCGGTCAGGTGGCACAAGACACCACCAAAACCACCATCGACGTCGAAGCCAAGCAGAAAAGCTGAGCCTGCCCGGGTGACCCCGTTGGTTGCCCTCTTTTCTGACGCTGTTGCCGGTGTCCCTTCCGCATGATTGACCTGGGTATTTCCAAAATCGCCCTCATTGGGGCGGTGGCTTTGATCGTGATCGGGCCCGAAAAGCTGCCGCGTGTGGCGCGCACGGTGGGCGCGCTGCTGGGCAAGGCGCAACGCTACGTCGCCGATGTCAAGGCCGAGGTCAACCGCTCCATGGACCTCGAAGAGCTCAAAAAGATGAAGGACACGGTCGAGTCGGCCGCGCGCGACGTCGAGAGCAGTGTGCAGACCAGCGCCAGCGATTTCGAGAAATCGTGGTCGGAGGCCACCGCAGGCTTGGAGGACAGCGCGTCCGGGACCGACGCCTTGAACAGCTGGACCCCGCCGCCGCCCGAGTACCGCCACCCCAAGAAGAATTTCCGCCTCAAACAAAAGGCCGTGCCGCAGTGGTTCAAGGCCCGCACGGGCACCCGCACCCGTGCGCAGTCTGGCGCTGCGCGGGTGGCGCGTTTCCGCCCCCGCAGCCGTCCTGTTCAATAAACCCGCATGTCCAACAAACCCGATCCGGCCGACGAGCTGGCCGGCACCGAACAGCCGTTCGTCCAGCACCTCATGGAGCTGCGCGACCGCCTGCTCTATTGCGTCTACGGTTTGGCCGTGTGCATGGCCTTGCTGGCCATCTGGCCCGGCCCCAGCGGCCTGATCGATCTGATCGCCGTGCCCATCCGGGCCCACATGCCGCCCGATGCCAAGCTGATTGCGGTGGGCGTGTTCTCCCCATTTTTTGTGCCCATCAAGGTGTTGGGCATGGCGGCGGTGCTGATGTCGCTGCCCTGGCTGATGTACCAGATGTGGGCCTTTGTGGCCCCCGGCCTGTACAGCCACGAGAAGAAGTTCGCCATGCCACTCATTGTGGTGGGCAGCCTGTTGGCCTACATCGGCATCGGTTTTGTGCAGTTTTTTGTGCTCGACAAGATGTTTGGCTTCATCCAGCAGTTCACGCCCGCCAGCGTGGCCGCCACGCCCGACATTGCCTCCTACGTCGAGGCCATCCTGTCGCTGTACCTGGCCTTTGGGCTCGCTTTCCAGGTGCCCATTGTGGTCATCCTGCTGGTGCGGCTCAACATGGTCAGCATTGAAAAGCTCAAGGAATTCCGGGGCTATTTCATCGTGCTGGCTTTTGTCATCGCGGCCGTGGTCACGCCGCCCGACGTGATTTCGCAGCTGGCCCTGGCCGTGCCCATGTGCATCCTCTACGAGCTGGGCATTTGGGGTGCGCGCTGGTTCACCAAAGCGAGTGCGGCGCCGGACGCGCCGTCCGATCGCACCGACCCGAGCTGACAGGCAACCGACGGGTCAGCGGCCAGCGCGGCGCAACGGCTGGCGTTGTGCCGGAACGATTTGCACCTGCTGGCGCGTGTCGCGACGCGTCACGTCCAACGGCGCGGCCTGTCCGGGCGTGAGTGCCGCCACCGCGCCCAGCAACTCCGGCACCGTGTTGACCTTGACGCCGTTGACCGCCGTGATCACGTCGCCGGGGCGGATGCCCGCTTGGGCCGCAGGGCCGTTTTGCAGCACGCCCGTGATGATCACGCCCTCGTCGCTTTTGATGCCAAAACTCTGGGCCAGTTCGGGGCTGAGGTTCTGGGGTTCCACGCCAATCCAGCCACGGATCACCTGGCCATCGCGCACGATGGCATCCAGAACCGTGCGTGCGGTGGCCGAGGGGATGGCAAAACCGATGCCCATGGAGCCGCCCGAGCGCGAGTAGATCGCGGTGTTGATGCCCATCAGGTGGCCATTGCCATCCACCAACGCGCCACCCGAGTTGCCTGGGTTGATGGCGGCATCGGTCTGGATGAAGTTCTCGAAGGTGTTGATGCCCAGCTGGGTGCGGCCCAGCGCGCTGACGATGCCACTGGTCACCGTCTGGCCCACACCAAAGGGGTTACCGATGGCCAGCACGGCGTCGCCCACGTGCAGGGCGTTGGAGTCGCCCAGGGTGATCACCGGCAACTCAGGCAGGTCCACCTTGAGCACAGCCAGGTCCGACTCGGGGTCGGTCCCAATGACCTGGGCCAGGGTGCGCCGGCCGTCGTTGAGCACCACCTCGATGTCGTCGGCTTCGGCAATCACATGGTTGTTGGTGAGGATGTAGCCGGCGGGGCTCACGATCACGCCCGAACCCAGGCCTGCCTGGGCTTGGGATTCGTCTTGGTCGCCAAAAAAGAAGCGGAACCAGGGGTCGTTGCTGTTGGGGTGGCGGCTGCGCGCCTTGCTGGTGTTGATGCTGACCACAGCGGGGGCGGCGGCCTGGGCGGCAGCCCGAAAGCCGCCTTCGCGCGTGCCGCCACCGCTGCCGCCGCTGGGGGCCTCGATCACTGGCACGATGCCGGCCACGGTGGGCCGGCGGTCCAGCCATTGGGGCTTGAGTGTCGCGACCACAAAGTAGGCGGCCAGCAACACGGTGGCGGTTTGGGCAAAAAGAAGCCAGAGTCGTTTCATGGGGCGGGTCTGCAGTGGGGTGCGGTGTGTGGTGGGGATTGTCGGTCAAAGCGCCGGCTTGACTTGGCTCAAAGACGGACAGAAGCAGTTGAGGTCCACTGTGCGCACTTGCAAGCACCGTCTGAGGACACACCGCCATGAAAGCCATTGTTGATCTTTTTTCCACCGACTACGGTTTGTTCAGCCTGGGCGTGATTGCGTTCACCATCTTCATGGGTTTCTGGTTCTCGCGTTTTTTCAAGCGCAAGATGGCCGAGGACGCGGCGAACGCTGCGCGCGAAGCGCGCACCCAACCTTGAGGTGAGCGGGCGCGCTGTCAAAATAGCGCGATGCAACCCGCCGCCCCGCCTGCCCCCTGCACCCGTTCACAGTTGGTGGAGGCGTTCGACGCCCTGCTGCAGCCATCGCTGTTCCGCGACTACGGCCCCAACGGTCTGCAGGTCGAGGGGCGCGAGCAGGTGCGTCACATCGTCAGTGGCGTCACCGCCAGCTTGGCGCTCATTGACGCGGCCATTGCCGCAGGTGCCGATGCCATCCTGGTGCACCATGGCCTGTTTTGGCGCGGCCACGATGGCCGGCTGACTGGCTGGATGAAACAGCGCGTGGCCCGCCTGCTGGCGCACGACATCAATCTGATCGCCTACCACCTGCCATTGGATGCTCACCCACAATGGGGCAACAACGCGCAGTTGGCCGCCCGCCTGGGCTGGGTGGCCGATGACGCGCCACAGGGCCGGTTTGGCGAACAGGCGCTGGGCTGGCTGGGGCGCAGCACGGTGGCACACGGCAGCGCACTCGATCTGGCGCGCCACATTGAATCGCGGCTGGGCCGCACGGTCACCTGCATCGATGCGCCGGGCCGGGCGCCGCAACGCATCGCCTGGTGCACGGGCGGCGCGCAGTCCTACTTCGAGACCGCCATCGCCGCCGGCGCCGATGTGTTCGTGACCGGCGAAATTTCCGAACCCCAGGCCCACTACGCGCGAGAGTGCGGCGTGGCCTACATCGCGTGTGGCCACCACGCCAGCGAGCGCTTTGGCGCCCCTGCGGTGGCAGGCCTGGTGGCCCAGCGTTTGGGGCTGGTCCACACCTTCATTGACATTCCCAACCCGGCATGAGCGCGTCGCTGCCCCTGCTGGTGACCATGGGCGACCCCGCCGGCGTGGGGCCGGAACTGATCGCCATGCTGTTTCGCGACCGGCCCGACCTGGCCCAGCGTTGTGTGGTGGCGGGCGATGCGGCCACGATGGCGCGGGCACGCGTTTGTCTTGGCTGCGACACCGTGGCCATGCCATTGGTGCAGGCCACCCAGGTCGCAGAGCCTGCGCCATGGGGCCGTGTCAGCGCACACGCAGGGCGGGCTGCGGCCGACTGCATCGAATGGGCCACGCGCGAAGCGCTGGCCGGCAGGGCGGCGGGTGTGGTCACCGCACCCATCCACAAAGAGGCGCTGGCGGCGGCAGGTGTGCCCTTCCCAGGTCACACCGAAATGCTGCAGGCGCTGGCGGCCGAACACCTGGGCGTGCCGGTGGCGCGGTTGCCTGTGCGCATGATGCTGGCCAATCCCGAGCTCAAGACCGTGCTGGTCAGCATCCATGTGTCGTTGCGCCAGGCCATCGAGGCGGTGACCCACGCCAACGTGCTGGAGACCTTGCGCATCACGGCAGCGCACTGGGCGCGGCTGGGCCTGGCGCCGCCGCGCATCGCCGTGGCGGGCCTCAACCCGCACGCGGGCGAGGGCGGGCTGTTTGGGCGTGAGGAGATCGAGGTGATTGCCCCGGCCGTGGCCCAGGCGCGGGCCGAGGGCATCGAAGCCAGCGGCCCCCACGCACCCGACACGGTGTTCATGCGGGCGCGAGAAGGTGCCTTCGATGTGGTGGTGGCCATGTACCACGATCAGGGACTCATTCCCGTCAAGTACATGGGGCTGGCCCATGGCGTGAACGTCACCCTGGGGCTGCCGCTGTTGCGCACCAGCCCCGACCACGGCACCGCGTTTGATCTGGCGGGCACGGGCCGCGCCGACCCGTCCAGCCTGATCGCGGCGGTGGAGCTGGCCGCCCGCATGAGCGGCCGGTGACCCCGGCAGGCGTTATTTTTTCAGCGCGTCGCGGATCTCGCGCAACAACACCACGTCCTCAGGCGTCGGCGGCGGCTCCGCAGGTGCGGCTGGCGCGGCGGCTTCTTCGGCCTTGAGGCGGTTGATTTGCTTGACCATCACAAAAATGATGAAGGCCAGGATCACAAAATTCAGCGCGATGGTGATGAAGTTCCCGTAAGCCAGCACGGGAATGCCGGCTGCCTTGACGGCCGCCAGCGTGGGCGCGGTGCCTTCGGGCACGGTGCCCAGCGCGACAAACATGTTGCTGAAATCCAGTTTGCCGAACACCAGGCCCACCACCGGCATGATGATGTCGCCCACCAGCGAATCAACGATCTTGCCGAACGCGGCGCCGATGATCACACCGACCGCCAGATCGACCACATTGCCTTTGACGGCAAAGGCCTTGAATTCCTGCATCACGCTCATGGATCGTTCTCCAAGTTGGACAAGTGGCGCATTGTGAACCAAGCTGGCGGCCCATGACGTTGGGGTGCTCAAGACGGTGTTGAGCCTCCGCTACAATCCTCCGTTGTCCTGGGCCAGCCGCTGCCGGACGGGTGCTGCCCGTTTGTGCCCAACGCGGCGCCGACACCGCTTTGACCGTTATTGAAAGATCCCCATGAGCGAAGCAACCGTAGACAACGGCCGTCGAAACTGGCTGATCACCTCATGCGCCGTGGGTGGCGCGGGTGCCGCTGCCGTGGCCGTGCCATTTGTCAGCACTTTCCAGCCCTCCGAGCGCGCCAAGGCGGCGGGCGCGGCCGTTGAAGTCGATGTGTCCGGCATCCAGCCCGGCGAAAAGTTGGTGGTGGAGTGGCGCGGCAAGCCGGTGTGGATTCTGCGCCGTACGCCCGAGCAACTGGAGTCGCTCAAAGCCGTCGAGCCCCAGCTGGCCGACCCCAACTCGGACCGCACCGCCTACCCCACCCCCGAGTACGCCAAGAACACCCACCGCTCCATCAAGCCCGAGTACCTCGTGGCCGTGGGCATCTGCACCCACCTGGGCTGCTCGCCTGGCGACAAGCTCACCCCCGGCCCGCAGCCCTCGCTGCCGGACGACTGGAAGGGCGGCTTTCTGTGTGCCTGCCACGGCTCCACCTTTGACGTGGCTGGTCGTGTGTTCAAGAACAAGCCGGCACCCGACAACCTCGAAATCCCGCCGCACCACTACCTGTCGGACACCACGCTGCTGGTGGGTGAAGACAAGAAGGCCTGACCAGAACACCCCTGAGGCACACCATGGCTGAATTCAAGGAAATCTCACCCGACGCGCCGGCAGGCGCCAAGCTGGCGAACTGGTTCGAAAACCGGTTCCCGACGGCATTCGACGCTTATCGCGTCCACATGTCGGAGTACTACGCACCGAAGAACTTCAACTTCTGGTACATCTTTGGCTCGCTGGCCCTGTTGGTGCTGGTGATCCAGATTGTGACCGGCATCTTCCTGGTCATGCACTACAAGCCCGACGCATCGGTCAACAGCGCCGGCGTGCCTGTGGCCTTTGCCTCCGTCGAGTACATCATGCGCGACGTGCCCTGGGGCTGGTTGATCCGCTACATGCACTCCACCGGCGCCTCCGCTTTCTTCGTGGTGGTGTACCTGCACATGTTCCGTGGTCTGATCTACGGCAGCTACCGCAAGCCGCGCGAGCTGGTGTGGGTGTTCGGTTGCGCCATCTTCCTGGTGCTCATGGCCGAAGCCTTCATGGGTTACCTGCTGCCCTGGGGCCAGATGTCCTACTGGGGCGCCCAGGTGATCGTCAACCTGTTCTCCGCCATCCCCTTCATCGGACCCGACCTGGCGCTGCTGATCCGTGGCGACTTCGTGGTCGGCGACGCCACCCTGAACCGCTTCTTCAGCTTCCACGTCATCGCCGTGCCGCTGGTGCTGCTGGGCCTGGTGGTGGCCCACTTGCTGGCCCTGCACGACGTCGGTTCCAACAACCCCGACGGCGTGGAAATCAAGGGCCCCAACGCGCCCAAGGACGCCAAGGGCAAGCCGCTGGATGGCGTGCCTTTCCATCCCTACTACACCGTGCACGACGTCTTCGGCGTCTCGGTCTTCCTGTTCGTCTTCTCGGCCATCGTTTTCTTTGCGCCTGAGCTGGGTGGCTACTTCCTGGAGTTCAACAACTTCATCCCGGCCAACCCGCTGGTGACGCCGCTGCACATCGCCCCGGTCTGGTACTTCACGCCTTTCTACTCGATGCTGCGTGCCATCACGTCCGAAATGATGTACCCGCTGGTGGCCTGCGTGCTGCTGGGTGCCGTGTTGGGGGTGCTCAAGGCCAAGGCTGGCGCGGCCGTCAAGGGTGGCATTGTCATTGGCGCCCTGGTGCTGGTGGCCGCCATGTTGGCCATCGACGCCAAGTTCTGGGGTGTGGTTGCCATGGGCGGCGCCGTGGTCATCCTGTTCTTCCTGCCCTGGTTGGACAACAGCCCGGTCAAGTCCATCCGCTACCGCCCGAGTTGGCACATCTACCTCTACACCGTCTTCGTGATCAACTTCCTGATCCTGGGTTACCTTGGGGTGTTGCCGCCGTCGCCGGTGGGTGAGCGCGTGTCGCAAGTGGGTACCCTGTTCTACTTCGGCTTCTTCCTGCTCATGCCGTGGTGGAGCCGCCTGGGTGAACCCAAGCCGGTGCCTGCCCGTGTCACTTTCCAGCCGCACTGAGATATTTGGAGAACAAGAACATGAAAAAGCTGATTCTTGGCTGGATGCTGGCACTGGGTGCCGCCACCGGCGCCCTGGCTGCTGGCGGGGGCATTGCGCTCGACAAAGCGCCCAAGCTGACCAATGACGTGGCCGCCCTGCAAAACGGCGCCAAGCTGTTCGTGAACTACTGCCTGAACTGCCACTCGGCCTCGTTCATGCGCTACAACCGCCTGACCGCACTGGGCCTGACCGAGCGCCAGATCAAGGACAACCTGGCGTTTGCCACCGACAAGGTGGGCGACACCATGAATGCCGCGATCAACCCGCAGCAAGCCAAAGAATGGTTTGGTGCCCAGCCGCCCGACCTGACCTTGGTCGCACGTTCGCGCGCCAGCGGCGCCGGCAGCGGTGCCGACTACCTCTACACCTACCTGCGCACCTACTACCGCGACGAAACCAAGCCCACCGGCTGGAACAACCTCGCCTTCCCCAACGTGGGCATGCCCCATGTGCTGTGGGAGCTGCAAGGCGAGCGTCGCCCGGTGTTCGACAAGGTGGACAGCCATGGCCACGAAGTGCAGGTGCTGCGCGGCTGGGAGCAGGTCAAGCCTGGCACCATGAGCCCGGCCGAATACGACCGCGCGGTGGGCGATCTGGTCGGTTTTATGCAGTGGATGGCTGAGCCCGAACAAAACAACCGCGTGCGTCTGGGCGTGTGGGTTCTGATTTTCCTGGGCGTGTTCACCATCATCGCCTGGCGCCTGAACGCGGCGTTCTGGAAAGACGTCAAATAAGCACTTGGCCGGGTCACCCTCGTGGCCCGGACACCCACAGTGGTTTGCCTTTGGGCCACGGTCCATGGCAACCACTGTTTTCACTTGAGGAGTCCCCATCATGATGGTTTTGTATTCGGGCACCACCTGCCCCTACTCGCACCGCTGCCGTTTCGTTCTGTTCGAAAAAGGCATGGATTTCGAGATCCGCGATGTGGACCTCTACAACAAGCCGGAAGACATCAGCGTGATGAACCCCTACGGCCAGGTGCCCATCCTGGTCGAGCGCGACCTCATCCTGTACGAGTCGAACATCATCAACGAGTACATCGACGAGCGTTTCCCGCACCCGCAGCTCATGCCCGGTGACCCGGTGGACCGCGCCCGCGTGCGCCTGTTCCTGCTCAACTTCGAGAAGGAGCTGTTTGCCCATGTGTCCGTGCTGGAGACCCGCAGCAACAAGGGCAACGACAAGGCCATCGAAAAGGCCAAGGCGCACATCCGTGACCGCCTGACCCAACTGGCCCCAGTGTTCCTCAAGAACAAGTACATGCTGGGCGACAACTTCTCCATGCTCGACGTCGCCATCGCGCCGCTGCTGTGGCGCCTGGACTACTACGGCATCGAACTCAGCAAAAATGCCGCGCCCCTGCTCAAGTACGCCGAACGCATCTTCTCGCGTCCGGCCTACATCGAGGCGTTGACGCCGTCCGAGAAGGTGATGCGCAAGTAAGCCGCCCGGCCTTGAACACCATGAGCCAGGACGAATCCACGCCCTCGACGCGGCCCTACCTCATCCGTGCTTTGCACGAATGGTGCACCGACAACGGTTTTGCCCCCTATCTGGCGGTGCAGGTCGATGGCTCGGTGCAGGTGCCACGCGAGTTCGTCAAGAACAACGAGATCGTGCTCAATGTCAGTTTCGACGCCACCAGTGGCCTGAAGCTGGGCAACGACTACGTGGAGTTCAAGGCCCGCTTTGGTGGTACGGCTCGTGACATCATCGTGCCCATCACCCACGTCGTGGCCATTTACGCCCGTGAAAACGGGCAGGGCATGGCGTTTCCGCCACCGCCCACCGCCGCGACATCCGCAACGTTGGCCGGCGCGCCAGCCGCTGAAGCAGCACCTGCTGACGATGACGCTACCAAAGGCCTGCAACTGGTCAAGGGCGAAGAAGGTGCCTCAGCCGATGAGGACGGTTCGCCGCCGCCGCCCGCTGCTGGCGGTCGACCCGCGCTGAAGCGGGTCAAGTAAAGCGTCAAGTAGAATCTGCCCCGCGCCGCTTTAGCTCAGTTGGTAGAGCAACCGCCTTGTAAGCGGTAGGTCGTCAGTTCGATTCCGACAAGCGGCACCATTCATTCATTCAAAGGCCGTTAGGGACATACTCCTAACGGCCTTTTTCTATGGAAAAACAAGAGGTTAGACGCTAAGGACTGGCAGGGGTGACCATTGACAGCGAATCCGCCACCGGGGAACATACAGGGGAACAAATGAGCATGTTCCCCGATAACCGGGGAACGGCCTACCGGGGAACGCTGATGCTGACCGATGCCGAATGCCGAAACGCCACCTGTCCAGATGGAAAAAAGCGTGCACGCCTCACTGATTCCGGCGGTTTGTACCTTGAAGTAAGCCCCAACGGATCAAAGCGGTGGTTCTGGAAGTTCTACCCCGATGGCAAAGAATCGCGCATGGCGCTGGGCAGCTATCCGAAGGTGGGCCTTCCTGCGGCACGGAAAAAGCGTGATGCGGCGAAGTTGCAGAAGTCGGAGGGTATCGACCCGGTGCAATCGCGGCGTGTCGACAAGCTGCGCGAACGGGTGGCAGGCGACAGCACGTTAGAGGCAACCGCGCGGGAGTGGCTGGAACTGCACCGGCTGGAATGGAGCGATACCCACTATGTCCGGGAACGGCGCAACCTTGAGAAAGACCTGTTCCCCTATCTTGGGCCGCGCGACATAGGCACGATAGAGCCGATAGAGCTACTGGCCGCCATCAAGCGGGTGGAGGAACGGGGGGTGTCCGATGTGCCCCACCGGGTGCTGTTGACGGCTCGGGGCTGACGGCTGTTGAGATATTCAAAGAGGGAACGGCGCGATAAACCGGGATTTTGTGGGGTTGGCCGGGGAATATCGGAACGGGGCCATGCAAAACATTTTTGCATCAAGCAACACCGCGCCGACACTGCCAACGACGGCTTCAGGGCGTCATCCGAGCGATTCCAGGTAGTCGGTCAGTACAACCAGCACGGCTGCCTCATCGTCCGGGCTCAAGGTGCCAGAGTCTGGATCATCGGTCAGCAATCCACGTCGGGGCATCGTTTTGGTGCCCCATTCGTGATAGGTCGAGTAGGGCGCTCCAAATCCGATGCGGACGCTGGTCTTGCCAGCCTGGTGGTTGAGTTTGTCCAGCAAATCGCCGTACCGATCAAGCACGGCCCCGTTGCCGTCGTCCGGGTAGCTGGCCGCCGTGCTGGGCGCCCAAGGTGCCCAGGGCGTGCCGCTTGGGTCAGTCTGCGTTTCAAACCTACCGCTGACGCGCCCCACCATTTCTTGGCCAATGCCCTCCATGGCCGGCGACAAGTCGCTGAGGCGGCGCTGAATCTTGGCCAGGACGTCCGTTACAGCGGTGCTGTCAATGGTGACGGTCAACATGGCGGTTCCTATAATGGACGTGAGACGGTTGTTTCCAATGGGAATGGTTAGCGGTCGGGCACGCCCGGTCCTATGATCCGGTTCGAATCCGGCGCCGTCTCGCCCCTATTCCTCGCCCAGCCGCATGTACTGGGTGCCAGTGGTCAAGTTGATATCGGCCACCACGCCCCCCGTCTGTACAAAGTTCGCTGTCACACGGGCGCGCTCCCGGCCCAACCGGGCCTTGTCGCCGTAGTTCAGGCGCACCACCACTTTCCCCACACGACCATCGCCCAGCGGCAGCGCGTAGATCAGCGCCTGGTCTTGCGTGTCGAGGTACGGCGTTGCACCACGCAGCAGGTCGGGCAGCTGGGACCAAACGTCCGCCGGCAACGCTGCGTCGCGAGCCGACTTGCTGTCGCGCAGAGCGTGCAACAGCTCGCTGTCACGCATGAGAATCGCCGCCGACTCCAGCTCAATGCCACGTTGAGCCAGCGCCTGCAGCGTCTGAGCCTCGACCACGTGCACCAACTGCGCCGCGCCTGCGGCCTGCCGGGTGCTTTGGACCTGAACAGCCATGGCCTGCCAGGCGCGCAGCTGGCCCAAGGCAGCCCTTGCACGCACAGTGGGCCAGAGTGCTGCGCCAACATCGGCTGGCAGCGCCACGACCTTGTCCCGCACCACCGTCTGCAGTTCACGCTCAGCAGCCAACCCGGCGTTGTAGCCAAAGCCAGGGTCAATGCCAGTGGGAACGGTTTCCACCTGCCCGGTGCGACGGTTTTCCCAGCGCTTCCACATCAGGTCCGGGCGGTCCTTGTTCATGGCGCCGCCGCCGGGCACGGTCCCACGGTCGTAGTCGCGTTGGCTCACAGCCACCACGCGGCAACGGCAGCGCCAACCGTTCGGCGGGTAGTGCGTGCTCCAGAAGGGATCGTCCACCGGCAATGTGACGTTGTCCCAGTTGCGGTGTGCAGCACGAACCCGTTCATCGCGCTTGGTGATGTAGCGAAGGAACGGGTGCGTCGCCTTGCTCCGTTGGAAGCTCTCCCAGCGTCCGGCCGCGTGGGCCTGCCGGGTGTTCACGTCGAAGATCAGCTTCAGGCGGTTCGGGTCAAATTTCGTCTGAAGAATCTCACCCGTCGCGGGCTCAATCACTTCCTTTTTCCCCCACCAGCCGGCCTCGGCCAGCATCTGGCGGGCGTCCCTGTTGAAGTCCGTGCGCGAAAGATCGCCTTGCACGCTCCGGGTGATCTTGTCCTGCAGCGCAGCCAGCAGATCGGCATTGGTCAGGCGGCTGACGGTGAATTGGCGGGCGTGTTCGTCCTGCCACATGTCCTGCCACCCGTAGGTCACCGCCAGGCGGTTGCGGCGCTGCAGGTAGGCCACCGCGTCGGCCGGGGCCAGCTGCTGCAGGCGGGCAAATTCCTGCGCGTCGCTCATTGGCCGGCCTCGTCCTGGTCGACGGTCAGCCCGGCCGCCGCCCCGAGGCGGGCGGTGAATGCCGCGCGGGTCAACGCATTGGTCAGCGCGGTGGGCTCCATGGCCGGCAACAGCGTGGTCAGCTGGGTCAACAGCTCCCCCGCAGATTCGCCCTTGGCGACGGCCTCATTGATCGCCGCCTGCAGGGGCGCCACCAGCGGTTCGGCCATCTGCTCCCAATCGCCCATTTCGGTATCGACCAGGTTGTCGATCGCGTCCCTGGCCTGCGCAGCAGCACCGCCCTCTGCAAATGCGGTGCTGACAGCGGGAGTGCCCTCCACTGCAGGGGCCGTCTGGTCGATGTCTTCCTCGTCCAGGTTGTAGGTTTTCATGAAGTAGGCCCGGGTCAGCTTGGCCCCGGCCTTGACCAGCACCTCGTCCCGCTCGGCCTGTGCTTTGTCGACCTCGGCCTGCTCATACAGCTCAAACTTCGGGCTGGGCGCCGCTTCACCCTCGTTCAGGTCCACCACCCAGCGCAGCAGCTGGTTGATCGCCGCCTCCACCAGTCGAGCGTCCGCGTCACGCAGTTCGTCCGACACCTGAAGGCCTGCCGTTGCGCTGGCCCGGTTGGCAGAGGCTTCGGTGGTCTGGTTCTGGCCCAAAAGGGCGATGGCCACCTCAGACCGGCAGAACATGAGCAGCTGCTCGTAGAGGGCCGCGCTGGCCGTTTTGCCGCCCGACTCCACGATGTCGACCGAGGCGTCGTCAGGGATCACGGCCACTGCGTCCTGCACCATGGCTTCCAGCTGGTCAAGCAGCTTGTCTTGCTCAGCCGGCGGCGTGCCGCGCGGGGTTTTGCCCACCAGCCAGGGGGTGCCGAACTTCTCGGTGAAGGTCACCCAGAACTTGAGGCCGCCCCGTTTGAACACGGTTGGCCAAAAGCACATCGACAGATCGGCAAAACCGTAGGGGTTGGCGTAGCTAGCGTCCTGGGCCGGCACCAGGAACTTGCGTGCCGCCACGGCCTCGCCATGAAGGGGTTGCTCACGGCTGCGAAAGCGCAACTGTGCCTCCGAGTCGAAGTGAAACCACGTCATCGGCTTTGCCAGCACATCGCGCGGCACGATGGGGCCGTCGCCAGCCGGCGACCAAATCACCTCCAGCGGGTTCCAGCCAAACAGTGGTGCGTCCATCACCTCGCGCACCAGGCGGCGCATGTCCAGCCCTTGCAGCACGGACTCGGCCAGTTTTGCCATGCGCGCACTGGCACGCTCACGCTGCACGCGCCACTCCATGCGCACCACCGCACCCTTGCGGCGGCGAACACAACCGCCCACGTGAGCGTCGCCACGCAGATCGGCGTAAACCGAGACATCACGCCCTTGCTTTTTCAGAATGGGGTCCGGGTTGGGCAGGTACATGCCCAGCGCGGTGAAGTCGGGGCTGCGGTCGCGGGTGGCGATGTGATCGCTCAAGCGCTGGCGCTGTGTGGCCTCAGCAAAACTCACAAACTCATGAGGGCTGACGTAGATGCCTTTGGCTTTCATGGGACGCTTTCAGTAGCCCAACAGGGACACGCCCAGGCCGCTGCGCCGCGCGCGGCTGCTGACGGTCACCGGGCCTTTGTTGATTTCGCGGCTGGCGTAGTAGGCCAAGGCCACCGCCACGGCAGCATCGCCGTGACGCTTGCCCTTGTCCTCGCCGGTCGATCGCACGTCTGGAATCCGGGGCACACCGCGCACCATCTGCACGGCCCGCAGGTCGGCCAGCACGTCGGCGTCCTTGGCCAGGTCATCCAAGGTGCCGTCTTCCAGCGCAGCCTTCACGGGCGGCATGTTCTCGCGGTACCAGGCTTCGGTCAGCATCACCTGCTGAATGCGACTGACGCCATAGCGCTGCATCGCCACCTCTGCCAGGTACTGGCCGTTGCCACGCGCGTCGAACGCACCGCCCATGAAGCGCGGGAGGCGGTCGAGCAGGTAGAACGCGATCTGCTCCTGCTGGCGGAATGGCACGTTGCGCAGCTCCACCATGAAGGGGCAGCGGCGCACCAGGTTCTGGTGCTGCAGCAGGGGCACGTGCACCGACAGGTCGCCGCTGCGGCCAAAGTCCTCGCCGTCAAAGCTCAGCACGTCGGTGGGCAGCTTCTCCAGCAGCGGCAGCATCTGGGCCTCCAGCCAGTCGCGGGCCTCGGCCGCGCGGATGTGGTCTGCCAGCACCTCGAAGCCCGGCTTGCATTCCCAGCGCAGCACCGGCGTGTTGGCCGACATGCGCGATTCGATCAGCGCCCGGCTCAACCAGGCACCACCCGAGTTGGCGGGAATGCAGTCCAGCTCCTCGGCCGCACCGTCGCCGTAGAACGAATAGACACCAGCCATCCATTCGGCCTCGTCCTCGGCCGTCCACGCCTTGCCCAGGCGCATGCACACGCGGCGGTACAGACCATCGGCCACCGCCTCCTGAAAGGTCACCCGGTGCACGGTGCCCTTGCGGCGGCCGGCACGAATCTCGGTCACCAGCTCATTGAACGGGTTCTCGGTGCCGTTGTGGGTGCTGATCACCCGCACCTTGCCGCCCCAGATCAGCATGGCCATGGCCGCCTTGAGCAGCTCGCCCAGCTGGTCGTGGAAGGCTGCTTCGTCGATCACGATGATCCCTTGCCGGCCGCGCAGGTTGCTGGGCCGGCTGGACAAGGCCACGATGCGAAAGCCCGAGGGAAAGCGGATCGTGTAGGTCTTGATCGCCTTGTCTTCCTCGCTCTCACCGTCCCAAAAGCCGCCCTCAATTTCGCCCGCCGCGCGGTTGAACACCCTGGCCCACATCGCGCAGGCCTGGATGTATTCAATCGTCATATCCTGGTTGTAGGCGATGTAGTAGACGTTCTGCCCACCCGCGCTGCGCTCGCTGGCAGAGGTCAGCACGTTGTCCGAAGCCTCCGCCCAGGTCAGGCCGGTGCGGCGCGACTTTTCTTCGACTTTCAAGGGCGACGTGTCGGCCACCCAGCGCTGCTGGTAGCCCATCAGCACCGCAGGGGGCGCGGCAGCAAGCGCCGTGTTGGGGACTTCGAACGGAACGCTCATGGCTTATTTCTTCTTGCCGACCACGTAGATCACGCCAGCCACAACCAGGCCGCCCGCGATGTAGGGCGCGTAACCCATGCCCACCAGCAGCCACCAAAACCATTCTGGATATCCGTGCATGCGATCCTCCGTTGTTACCCGGCGATGCCGAGAATCTCGCGCCTGATCTGTTCGGCGGCTTCGCCCGACAGGCCACCACTCTTGGCGATCTTTTCGACGCTGGCCGCAGCGGCCTGTGCGCGGTCGCGCACCTCGCTCTGGAACTTCTTGAGCCCCACGCTGGACCGGGTCAGCGTGGCGATGTTCTTGGCCGCGCTGCTCAGCATGGCCACACGGTCGGCCGGGTCGGCGTCCGGGTCGTCGGCTTCCTGCAGGCTCAGGATGGCTTCGAACAGTTCGGTCTGCACCAGGGCCGTCAATGCCTCGCTGCGGGCGTCGTCGTTGTCGCCGGCCTGGGCCTGGATCAACTTGGCTGCCTCGGTGCTGGCCCGGATGGCCGAGAGGCGCCGCTCGAGCTTCTGACCGTAGCGGTGCACCGCGCTTCTGCTGGGCAAGTCGCCCGCCTGGTCGTGGGCCGGGAAGCGGGCGCGTAGGTCATCCAGCAGCTCGGCCAAGGTCAACTTGCCTTCGGCCAGCTTGCCCTCGATGTAGGTTTTAACGTCCGCCGGCAGGCGGGCGATGGTGGACTTGCGGCCCATCTCAAACCTTGGGCGGACGCATGATGCCCGGCTCTACAGCCACCGTGTATTCAGCCACGTCAATGCCATGGCGCGTCAAGTCGGCGCTCAGTTGTCCCAACGGGTCGGTGAACACCTTCATCAGCTCCCGGCTCTCCAGGTAGTCCAGCTCGCGCCGCACTTCCAGTTCGGTGGCATCCGGGTATTCAGCCTGCACCACCTGCACCAGAAATCGCAGCAGCGATACCGTGGGCCGGTTGATGTTGGCCGCCAGCAGCAGCAGCCAGCGGATGAACTCGCGCCGCGAACGCGCGGCCTGCAGCCGGATGTGATCTTCATTCATGGTTTTTCTGGCCTTTCAGCAAGATGTTTTCAAAGCGCATCGACATCGCATCCAGCTTGGCCATGATGGTCGCCACCGCCTGCACGTAGTCCTCGCGCCGCACGTAGTTCAAAGGCAGCTCGGCCTTCAGGTTGAGCAACTCGCGCTCGGCCCGCTGCCAGTTGTTTGACTCATCCCGGTTGGCCTGCTCAATTTTTTCCAGGCGGCTGTTCTGTGCGGCAAACGCCGCGTCGATGTGGCTCAGTTGCTGTGCCAGCAGCGCCTTCACCAGGCCAAAAAAGAAGCCAAGCAACGTGAGGCACAGGGTGATCACATGCCAAAGTTCAAGTTGTACGGTCATGGGGTGGGCTCTTGTTGCTGGGACGTAGTTGGCTTCCAGTCGATCAGGGCGTCGAGCCTGGCGCGGCACTGCTCGTACCTGGCTCCGGCAGTGACAATCCACTGTCCAACCTCGGTGTCGGTGCTGTGCTGCTCGGCAGCGGCGGCAGCGGCGGCATGCGCTCCAGCAGCGCTGCCGGTGGGCGCGGGCAAACGAGCGGGCCCATCGACCCGGACACCTGGGGCGCCGTCGAGCACGCGCAAAGCGCGGCTGTCAAAACAAGTGCGGCCAGTCGTGGCCTTGCGGATCGCATCATTTCGTTCTCGCTCCAGTTGGTCGGTTGATCGAAGGGCTTCGTGTAGGCGCGCCGTCAGGGCGTCGCCCAGCGCCTGGGCCGCCTGCAGGTCGCGCGCAGCGGCCATGGCGGCGAGCTTGTGGCTCTCGGCCACCGCAGCTTTGTGGGTTGCCAGCTCTACCTGCAGGGGCGCACGGCCCAGCGTGTAGCCGGCCCATGCGCCGGCCCCCGTGCCCGCCGCCAGTGCCAGCAGGGGCACCAGGTAGGCAAATGCACGGTAGGCCGCTTGAAACCCCAACCGCACCGCAATCCAGTTGAACAAGGTCAGCATCAGTCGCCCCCTCGGTTGGGCGACAGCGTCAAACCCCATGCCTGGTAGCGCGGCTGCAGCATCCCCAAAATGCGCGCCGGGTAGCCGAGGTTTTCTTTGCAATGAGAAGCGTGGCGCTTGGCCTGCCCGCAGGCCACCGCCACTTGCTCAATGGTGGGCTGTGGCAAGCCCGTGGCGCGGGCCTCGGCTTGCCAGTGGCCCAGGCCACCGTTGTAGGCGCGCAGCGCCACATGCATCCGGTCGTACGCGCTGTAGCGGCCAGGGGCACGGTCAAACAGCCATTTGTCGTAGCCCACCAAGGCACGCAGCGCCCAGGTGGGGTTATGCGGCTGGCATTGCTCGGGCGTCAGCTTGTTCGCCTCGCACCACCAGGTGGCGGTGCCCGGCATGAATTGCCCCAGCCCGCGTGCACCCACGCGGCTCACGGCTTGCGGGTCCCAGGCGCTCTCCTGGTGCACCTGCGCGGCCAGCACAGCCAGCCGTGCATGTCTTGACTGGCGCCGACCTGGCCGGTGTTGCTGAAGAAAAGCAGCTGTCGCCAGCCGTCCACGTGGTTTACCAGGGTGCCCGGGTGGAAGAAGCCCGCTCCGACGGAAAGGCCGCTCGTTTCGCTCAGACCTGGTTGACAGTGGTTTCCGTGCGCAACACCAAGGCGCTCAAGGCAGGCGACGCCGCACGCGGCGGCGCGGGGCGCCTGGCCCACCAGGTGCTGTTGGCCCTGATGGGCTTCAAAGCGCCAAGCGCTGCTGGGCCTCTGGTGCCCGTGTCTGGGCCAGCCGCTCGTTACAGCGGTGGCCACCAGTACCTGCCCCTCGCGTTCAGCGCAGAGGTGGTTGTCAAGCAACCGACCTGAAAACCCTTTTACCTACAGAGAACAGGACTTCACCATGTTGACCTCTCGCATTTTCCGTCCCGTCATGAATGCAGGCGTGGTCTACGCCCGCGCGCTGAACGCCGCTGTGCCCATGCAGTCCATCGGCGGCATCGAAGAGCTGGTGCTGAACATTGAAGAAGACACCATCAAACAAGCCGACTACAGCCGTGGCGGCGGTGGCACGCGCGCGCAGGTCAAGCGCGTAAAGTCCGTGGGCATGGCCGCCAAGTTGCAGGACCTGAACATGGTCAACCTGGCCCGCGCCGTGTTTGGCTCGGCGAGCGCCGTCGCGGCGTCCACTGTGACGGGCGAAGCGGTTACGGCCTACAAAGGCGGCCTGATCCGTCTGGCACACATCCAGCCGACCACCGTGGTGGTGAAGCAGGCATCGACCGTGATCGCACCGGCCGGCAATTACGAAGTGCGGCCTGAAGGCATCTTCGTGCTGGATGACGCGGCGGACATCGACGACGCCGACGCACTGACGGTGGACTATGCCTTTGGTGGGTACGACCTGATCCAGGCACTCACCGGTGCCGCGCCCATTCTGGAAATGGCCTACGCCGGGGTGAACGAGGCGGCCGACGGCGCGCCGAGCGTGGTGGACCTGTTCCGCGTGCAAATGGGCGCCACCAAGGGCTTCGGCCTGATCGACAAGGAATTCGGCACGCTCGACATCGAGGGTGAAGTCCTGCTGGACCCGACCAAGAGCGGGGCCGGCGTGAGCCGCTTCTTCCGCGTTCAGATGGTCTGAGTCGGCTTGTGGCGCCAGGTGGTGGCCGCGCCACCCGGCGCCCGTCACCGCCTGCGCCATGACAGGCACCAAGTTCACCCAACGCCCTCCAGATCATCATGGCCATCAAGCCCATCGAAATTCTCATCAAGGCCCGTGATGAGGCGTCGGCCGTTTTCAAGAGCCTGGGCGGCAACGCGTCAAAAAGCACCGACCAGATCGGAATAAGCGCGGAGGCCGTCGGCGGCGCCTTGACAAAGCTGGCCGCGTCGATTGCGGCCGGCTTCACACTGTCGAGCCTGACCGAAGCCGCAGACGCCTACAACAACCTGGCCTCGCGCATCAAGCTGGCCACCGGCGAGGGCGCGGCTTTCACCGAGGCTATGGCCGGCGTCGAACAGGTCGCCGTGGACACCCGCAGCAGCCTGGAAGCCACTGGCACGCTGTTCACCCGGATCGCGCAGGCGGGCAAAGACTTGGGTGTGTCTCAGCGTGAAGCCCTGGACCTGACGCGCACGATCAACCAGGCAATTCAGTTGTCCGGGGCAAGCGCCACGGCATCGGATGCGGCGATCACGCAGCTGATTCAAGGCCTGCAGTCGGGTGTGCTTCGCGGCGAAGAATTCAACTCCGTGATGGAGCAGGCACCGCGCCTGGCGCAAGCGCTGGCGGCCGGGCTGCAGGTGCCGATCGGCGATCTGCGCAAGCTGGCCGAACAAGGGCAGCTGACCAGCGATACGGTGATCCGCGCGCTGCGTGGGCAATCTGACACAGTGGCCAGCGAATTCGCCAAGCTGTCGCCGACCGTGGGTGGGGCGCTGACCAACCTTTCGACGGCCTGGACCGTATACGTTGGGAACGTGGACAAGGCAACGGGCGCCAGCCGCAGCGCATCGGATGCAATCAACTTCTTGGCGAAGAACCTGGAAACGGTCGCAGGCATCCTGATCGACGTGGGCCAGGCGGCTGCGGCGTTCGCCGCGCTGAAGCTGGCTCAGCAGTTCCTTGGCATCGGCACAGCCGCCAAAGTGGCTGCCGTCGAAATGGCAGCGGCCAGCACGCAGATCGCGGCAGTGGGCACGGCCAGCACGGCGGCAGGCGCCAACGTCGGACGGTTCACAGCAGCGCTGTCAACGCTGAAAACCTTTTCGCTGGTTGCGATCTTGGTAAACGCGAAGGACATTGGCACAGCCATCGGCGAGTGGGCCGCACAACTGGCTGGATACAAAGACCGCAGCGACGAAATCATCGAACAAGAACGCGTCCAGAAGTCGATCCTTGAAGAGAACAACAAGCTGCGTCAGCGGCAACGCGACCTGGATTTGGCGAACAGGGATTCGACGCTGGAAATCGGCAAGGCCGCACGCGCCAGCCTGACAGAGTTTGAAAAGCTGACGAAGGAAGGCAAGAGCAGCAGTGACGCCATCAACACGATCGGCAAAGACTTTGACTTGTCCACGCTGCCTGGCATCAAGAATGCCGCCACGGTACTCGACGAACTGAAGCGCACCGGCCAGATCACCGCCGAGCAGTTCCAAGCCGCATGGGCCAAGGCACTGGACGGCCAAGACCTGGCCAAGTTCCAGACCATGGCCATGGCCGCCCTCGATCAAACGGCGATCGGCGCGCGGCGGATTGCCGAGGTCATGGACGTCTCCCTGCGCACGGCGATCGACCGAACCGGGCTTGACTTCAATCGCATCAGCACCGGCATGTCCAAGGCCTCGGTCAGCGCGTTGAACGACATCGACACGTTGATCGAAGGCATGGACAAGATGAGGGCGCAAGGCATTGATGTCGGGAAGGTGCTGGAGGCCAGTATCTCGAACGGTATCAAGACCGCGCAGTCGCAGAAGGAGCTCGAGGCCTTGCGCGACCGCGTGAAAGAGGTGCGCGACCAGCTGGGCGACAAGGTGGCCGATAGCTTCCTGAAGCAGATCGAGGGCGAACTACAAAAGCTGGACCCGAAATTCAAGGAGCTGCAGGAGTCTTTCGCGCGCCTGGGCATCAAGATGCGCGACGACTCCGAGGCAACGGCCTCGCAGCTGCGCCGCGACTACGAAAAGGCGGCGTATTCGGGCAAGGCATCGGCCGAGGAGCTGACCAAAGCCTGGATCAAGATGGCCGAAACGCAGATCAGGGAAAACGGTGGTGTGGTGTCCGATCTGCTGCGCACCGAGGCGGCGGCAAGAGGTCTGGCAATTTCGTTTGATGACGTCGGCAGGGCAAGCATAACGGCGGCCACATCGGCGGCGCAAGGCTGGGTCAACACGAACAAGACGCTTGCGGAAACTGAAACATACCTGGACCGCATCGCCAAGCGAAACGCGGATGTCAAGAGCCAGTTGCAAGGGACCGCCTACAACGCCGAAGGCTTCGCACTGGACAGTAGCGGCGGGGTGCTTCAGATGGCCATGCCCGACACCTATGTTCCCAATTTTCTGCCCAATGGAAAGCGCAACGTAGATTACTTGAACCAGGGCGAAATCATGCAGCGCGTCAGCAGCGGCGCAGGATTTGAAGCCACAGCAGCGATTGGTTTGCCTGCACCATCAAGCGGAACGCAAGCCGTCGGCGGGACAGTCCAACCGGTGAACATCAACATCAACGGCGCACGCAGCACCGTGAACGTGGCCAGCGCCAGCGACGCCGCCGCGCTGGAAGGCGTGTTGCGTCAACTCACCAACGACGCGGCCCGAACATGATTACTTTGACTGACACGTCGACCACTCTCGACCTACCCGACGATCTTTTCTGGATGGATGAATTCACCTGGTCCGCAACTGTGCAAACAGCAGAGCGCTCGGTGAACGGCCAGCTGATTGTTCAAGTTGGTCAGCGCATCGGCGGCCGGCCCATCACCTTGACGGCCATCGACCGCCAGTCAGCATGGATCGCGCGGTCCACCCTGGAGCAGCTCGCAGCGTGGGGAGACATCCCCGGCCTGCAGCTCACATTGAGCATTCGTGGCATTCCTAGGACGGTGGTCTTTCGCGCCAACGAGGGCAAGGCGATTGAAGCCCAGCCGGTGATGCACTTCTCCGACGTCGATCCCACCGACTGGTACACGGCCACCCTCAATTTCATGGAAGTCGAAGCATGACCATCAACCTCTCCGACATCAAACTGCTCGAATCCGAGCGCATGAGCGACGCTGCCAATGGCGGCGGCCGACGCACGTCCCGTGTCATCGTGGACGGTGAACCTGGAAACATCTTCCCCAAAATTGGCCGAGTGGGAGGCGTGTACGGCCGTGTGAATCTGCGCAAGGTCTTCGGCGCCGTGGTCACCGCCAACCTGGATGTTTACGCGGATGCCCACGCCATCATCACCGACGCACCCGACGATCCGAAGATCCACAACAACCTGTTCAGCACGGGTAGCGACTACGACACCCGCACCGCCGCGCGCGACCGCATTGAATCCTACGTGGTGGCCGGGCCTGAGAGCCGCATGGTGCTGTACGGGCGGCAGTTGGTGGGCCAGCAGGCCGTGCTGGTGTACCAGCGTGTTGAGGAACCGCTGCCTGAGGTGGGGGAGGTCTACTGCTTGAGCAAGGAAGTTGGCAGCGTCACGAACTACCAGCAGTTTGTGCGGGTTGGCGACATCACGCATGAGGTGCGCACCTTCACCGATGCTTCAGGCGAGTTTCAACGTCGCCTGATCACGCTGGAAATCGGTGCGCCGCTGCGCTACGAGTTCCGAGGCCCGGATACACCCAGCCGCACCACCAGCGTGGCGCGTGAATCGCTGGTGCGTGGTACCACGGTGGCGGATGCCTCACGCTACTTCGGCATCCGACCTCTGGCCGAGGCCGCTGATGAAGACGATTTGACCATCCGCGTGGATTCGGTCTATTCGCCCATCGTGCCGACCACCCAACGTGAAAGCCCGATCAGCTTGGCCAGCATTGGCGGGGCGGGTGGGTATGTTCTGACTGCGCCGAGTGGTTTTTCCGTCGGAAGTTCGTTCTTGGGCGGTTTTGGTGGGAGCTACTATTTCTCCCGAGGCATTAAGCCTGGCACGCTCGTGGTGAGTAAAGGCGCCACGGTCATGGCGACGGACGATGGTAGCGGGCTTGTTGTGCCAACGGCAGCCGGCGCAGCGTCCGGATTTGACTATGCCGGCGCCGTGGACTACGCATCCGGCGCTGTCACGGGTCTGGTCACCTTTGTCAGCGACTCGATTGGTTTTTCCGCGTTGCCCGCGACCGAGGTTTCGCAGCCTGCCCGCACCAAAGAAATCGAAATCACGCTGGGCAATCGGGGCACCGTTTACAGCGAAGTGCTGAACCCGCTGCCGAACCCGGGCAGCGTGATCGTGGACTATCGTGCCCTGGGAAAGTGGTATCGACTGCGCGACGACGGCACCGGGGCGGTGTCTGGCAATGACCCAACGTATGGCACTGGTACGGTGGACTACGTGACCGGCGCGCTTGTTTTCACTCTGGGTGCGCTGCCCGATGTCGAGTCGTCTATTCCGATTTCTTGGGGTTCGACGGTCGACTACGTGATCCGAGCGGGGGCGACACAAGACACTGGAAGCGCCACGTCCTTTCGTCAGTCGCTCACGCTCACTCATTTGCCCATCGAGCCGTCTTCGTTAGAACTCCAGTTCATCAGCGGCGGAACTGCGTACACGGCCACGGCCAACGGCAGCGGCGTGTTCAGCGGCAACGGCGTCACTGGTACGGTCGATCACAGCACGGGCGCCGTCGAAATCACCTACACGACGCGTAAGCCTGACGTGGCGAGCATTGTTACCGCTGACTACAACCAGCAGCTTGAGGACAACCCGGCTGCACCGGTCAACGTCGCCAATGAGGTGTTCGACATCGAACTGGACGTGCCGAAGTCCTTGGGCTTCGCTCCGGTCAGGACGGGTTCATTCCGTATGAGGCTCCCTGCGACTGCCACGACAGACTATGGGCTCGTGTCGGGGCAGGTGCAAGTTTTTGATGACGGGTTCGGCCAAATAAAGACCACAGCAAACCATTTCGGGGCGTCCCCCGCTGGCGGTGTGAGCTTCTACACGAAAAGCAACGTGGTGGTCGGAACTATCGACTACGCCACAGGCGTTGTGGAATTGACGACATTGGACGTGACGGTTGGGGGGCAGTATTACACCGTCGAAAATGGGATCAGCATCGTGGGCTGGCAGACTGCCGAGTACCCCGCAGCGATCAACGACACGCTGACTGGCGAGGCGTTCTACGTCAACACGGGTGGATCGTCGGTGCAGACGGCACGCACAGATGAGTTTTCAACCGCAGACGACCCGATCTTTGTTGACCTGACAGCCACCGTCGCGCAACCAATCGTCCCTGGCTCTGTGCTGTTCACCTTGACTGGCAACAGCAGCGCACAGTTCTTCGATCGCAATGGTGTGCTCTACACCGCGCTCAACCCGGCGAACGGCTCGGCAACCGTGGCCGGATCTATCGATTACGAAACGGGTCGAGCCTATCTGACCAACGGGCACAACGTCGGCATGGTCGGTTCCACCCCAGTGTCGATTGCGGTCAACGCCTGCCTGACGCAGATTGGTCAGTTCACCACCGTCGATGCGTTCTTCCGCACGGCCGGCTCGCCCCTGCGCCCAGGGTCGCTCTACATTCAGGCCACGACCATCGATGGGGCCTTGCTGTCTGCCACGGCCGATGCGAATGGTGTCATCTCAGGCACCAAGGTTCGCGGTGAGGTGGTGCAGGACATGGGTGTCGTGCGCGTTGAGTTTGGTGAGGTCGTGGCGGGTGAGTGGGTTCCCACCCCGGTGTTCCCTAACACCTTGCGCTACAGCGCCGTCGTGCTCTCCAACTTGCCGCTGAACGCCGACATTTTGGGCCTCGATCCAGTGCGCCTGCCGAGCGACGGGCGCGTGCCGATCTACCGGCCCGCCGACGTGGTGGTGATTCATCACACCGACAGCGAGGAACTGACCAATCCAGTCGGGGCGGGCGCTTCCTACGGCGTTGGCCGCACCGACCTGGCCGAGCTGTGGCTGATAGATGCCGATGGCGAGCGCGTGCCGACCACAAAGTACACCGTCAACTTGGCCGCCGGCAGCGTGACCATGGCCGCCGATCTGGACCTGACCGGCTACACCCAGCCGCTGACCGCGCGCCACCGCATTGAGGAAATGCAGTTGCTCAGCGATGTGCAGATCAATGGCACGCTGGGCCTGACCGCCGCGCTGTCGCGCGAGTTCCCGATGGGGTCGCTGGTTTCCAGCGCGCTGCTGTTCGGTGACATGCAGGCCAGCGTGCCGGTTCTGTTCGACCTGGCCACCTTCACCACCTGGTCGGACACGCCAGGCAGCGGCGCTACCGCGCAATACAACGATGTGGATTACCCCATCGAGGTGTTGAACAACGGCGCGCAGACCGACCGCTGGCGCATCCACTTTCTGACCGGCAACCCCAGCAGCGGCACCGCCAATTTCCAGGTCATCAGCGAGAACCTGGGCGTCATCGCCACGGGCAATACCGGCACCGACTGCGCCCCGGTCAACCTGCTGACCGGCGAACCGTATTTCGTGATCCGCGCGGACGGCTGGGGCCTGGGCTGGTCGGTCGGCAACCAGCTGCGCTTCAACACGCAGGCCGCTGCGGCGCCGATTTGGGTTGCCCGCACCGTGCTGCCCGGCGCCACGTTGGCCGGCGACAGCGTTTCTATTTCTCTGCGCGGCGACGCCGACGCTTGACCACCTGAAAGGACAAACACATGGACGTCAAACTCAGCACTGCGGTGCGCCAGGCGATGGCTGTCGCTTTCATCGCTGAACTCGACGCGGACACCAATCCGGCCTATTTGGAGTTTTACACCGGCACCAAGCCAGCCGGCCCCGGTACGGCCGTCACCGATCAGGTGTTGCTTGGCACGGCCACCTGCAGCGCCACCAGCGCCACAGCTACTGCTGGCGTGGTCACGTTCAACGGCATCACGCAGGATGCTGCGGCAGATGCCAGTGGCACTGTCACCTGGGCGCGGGCACACGACGGTGCAGGTGTGCCGCACACCGACTACGACGTGACCAACAGCGCGGGTGATGGGGCTATCAAGGTCAACACCACAACCATCGTGGCCGGCGGCCCCATTGCCGTGACCAGCTTCACCGTCACCATGCCGGGGGCTTGATGTGACGACGATCAGCGGAATCTGCCGGGATGCTGCGGGTGATCCTGTTGCTGGCCGACTGGTACGTGTCGAGAGGTTGGACACGGGTGTGCAACTTGGGTCCGCTCTTTCAGGTGACGGAGTGACGGTACAAGGCGGAGACCCCAACTACAGCAATGTGTCGCTCCTGTTGCATGGCAACGGTGCAAACAACTCGACCACGTTTACAGACAGTGGCCCCGATGCTCGGACGGTGACGCGCAACGGCACAAACGTGGTGATCAGCACGACGCAGAGCAAGTTCGGCGGCGCGTCGATCTACCTGCCGGGGGGTTCGGGCGATTACTTGACTGCCGCAAGCAACGCGGATTTCGATTTCGGAACTGGTGATTTCACCATCGAATTTTGGGCGTATGCAACAAAGTCGCAGCCGCTGGATTTCTTGAATTTCATCAGTTCCGGGACAACTCGGCTTTTGATCTATCTAAACGGCGGCGAGTTGAGTTTTTGGGACACTACTGCGGGGGTAAATATTCAGGTCGCATACTCCTGGCCTAGTGGCGGAGCTTCATGGGTTCATTTCGCTTGGTGCCGAAGTGGAACAACTATGCGAGTTTTTGCAAACGGGGTGCTTCTGACCACACAGACTTACTCCGCCAGTTCCCCTAGCGGCTGCGATGTTCACATCGCGCGTTCGTGGACGGGCGGCGGCGGGCGCGAGTTCGGTGGGTACATAGACGACTTGCGCATCAAAAAGGGTGAGGCTCTTTACACGGCGGCGTTCACGCCACCTGCCGCTGAACTGCCGGGCGCTGGCACGCTGCTACCTGCTGGGGAATACAGCATCGACTGCGGCGCCTACACCGATGACGTGATCGTCTACCAGTACGACCCGGCTGACCTGACCATCAGGCCGCAAATCCACTTCTCCGAGCCGGTATGAGCTACACGCCGCCGGCGGGCAACGCGGTTGACTTCCAAGACGCAGCGGGGACGTACACGGCGCCCGCTGGGAACGCTGTCGATTTCCAGGATGAATCGGACGTCACTGACGTCATAGCCAGCGGTGCCGCCGTCCTTGGTGCGGTCACTGCGGTGGGGCAGGCTGCGCATGGCATCACGGCGGTGGGGGCGGCCATCATCGGCCCCGTCACTGCCGCTGGCGTGGTGGAGTTCACCAGCCCGGAGGTGTTTGTGGTGGGGGCGGCCATCATCGGCCCCGTCACGGCAGCGGCGTTGGCAAGCCATGGCGTGGCTGCAGTCGGTGCGGCTGTCCTGGGGCCAGTTGGCGCGGCCGCGCAGGCTGGGCACGGCCTTTCGGCTGTGGGCGCTGCGTTCATTGGGCCGCTGTCGGCGGCTGGTGTGGCGGCGCACGGCATTGCTGGCGCCGGGGCGGCTGTCATCGCGCCCATCACTGCGGCGGGGGTGGCCTTGCACCCGCGCTACAGCCTCAAGGGTGAAGTGCGCGACGGCGTGCTGGTCAACCGGCTGGTGCGCGCCTACCGGCTCGACACCGGTGCGCTGGTGGGTGAGCAGTCAACCACGGCGGGCCGCTTCGACATCCATGCAGGCTTCGTCCAGCGCGAGCACTACATCCTGCCGCTGGACATGAGCGAGGGCGCCAACGATTGGTTGCCGCCCACGGCGAACCATGTGCTCTCTGAGCTGGCGGTGGACTGACCATGCCCGCCCAGTCCGGTGCATCCATCCTGCTGTCCTACGGGCCGCAGGGTGCCCAACAGTCAGGCGATGCCGTCTTGCTGCTGTACCAGGCTCCGGTTGTCTCGCGCCGGTTGTCGGCCACCACGCGTGCGCCTTGGGGCGCGTCTGCGCCTGTGTCGATGACGATCCGTGCGCGTCACGATCCGGTCACGGTGCTTGACAAGGAAACAGCCGCACCCTGGGGCACCGGCCAGGCCATGGACACCGAGCACGCTGCACCATGGGGCCGCATCACCGAGCGAGACACCGAGGCGCGTGCGCCGTGGGGCCGGTTTGATCGGGTGTTACAGCCGGAAAGCGAACTGCCCTGGGGTGTGGCGGCCAAGCGCGACCGCGAAGCCGATGCGCCGTGGGGTGCCTACGGCGCGAGGCTGCAGCCGATCACCCTGGCGCCGTGGGTGCGCAGCGCCAAGCGAGACGACGAGCGCTGCGCACCGTGGGGCGGCCCCATGCGGGCGCTTGGGCTTGGCGTGGTGGCCGCATTCAGCGCCAGCCGGCCAGCCGACCGCGAAACGCTGGTGCCGTGGTCGGTCTACTCGCGCCGCCTTGATCCGGGCTGGGGCATCCCCACGCCGCCCAACCCGATCCCCGAGCCGGGCGAAACCATCATCATCCCTGTGAGGGGGGTCTATATCGTGCAAAACGAAGTCTTGCTCACCCGGGTGGCCGGCGGCGCCACCATCCCCGCCACGCGCATGAATCTGGCCCTCGATGTCGATTCGTGGACGTGGAGTTTCAGCGCCAGCGTGCCGGGCCAGTACCTGTCGCTTTTGGAGCCTTCTGGCGGTGCGGCGGTGGAGCTGGAAGCCATCATCAACGGTCAGCAGTTCCGCGTGCTGGCCGAGCGCCTGGCGCGTGACCGGGTGTTTGGCAACAGCAGTATCGCAGTCAGCGGCCGGGGCAAGGCCGCGTTGCTCGACTCGCCCTATGCCCCGCTGATGACCTTTGCCAACGACGAGGCCCGCACCATGGCGCAGTTGGCCGACGAAGCCCTGGTGTTCAACGGTGTGCCACTGGGTTGGACGGTGAACTGGGGCCTGACCGATTGGAGCGTGCCGGGTGGCGTGTGGAACCACCAGGGCAGCCACATGGGTGCGCTGGCCCGTCTGGCTGAGTCGGCGGGCGCCTACATCCGGCCCGACCCGCTGCTGCAGGAGTTGAACGTGCTGCACCGCTACCCCACCATGCCTGACACCTGGGCCAGCGCCACGCCCGACATTGAGCTGCCCGCCGCGTTGACGACCCGTGAGGGCATTGAGTGGCAGGACCGGGCCGACTACGACGCGGTGTATGTCTCGGGCCAGCAGGCCGGGGTGCTGGGCTTCGTCAAAAAGGCCGGCAGCGCCGGCACCACCTTTGCCCAAATGATCACCGACCCACTCATCACCCACGCCGACGCCGCCCGCCAGCGTGGACGGGCCATCCTGGGCAACACCGGCCGCAAAGCCGTCGTCACCCTGAGCCTGCCGGTGCTGGAAGAAACCGGCGTGATTGAACCCGGAAAGATGGTGCGCTACGTGGACGGCGCCACCACCCGCGTGGGGCTGGTGCGCAGCACCAATGTGGATGTGACCCACCCCAAGGTTGTCCAAACCATCGGAGTCGAAACCCATGTCTCGTAACCTGTACCGGGCCTTCCTCGACCTTATGCCCGCGCCCGCCTTGCTGGTGGGCGAGGTGGTGGCCTATGCCGACGGCGTGGCCGACATCGAATTGCCTGACGGCAACATCATCAAGGCGCGCGGCACCGCCACCGTGGGCGACCATGTGTTTGCCCGCAATGGGCTGATTGAGGGCGAGGCGCCCGCCTTGACGCCTGTGACGATTGAAGTTTGATCAGAGGCGCCCGCCAGAATCAAACAGGCCCCGCGAGGGGCCTGTCGTACATTGCTGTAGCGTAATTCTGTTTTCTGACATGAAATGCGTGAATGAGACCGAATATCGCGCCTACAGCGACTCAAATATCGCGGCGCGCTTCACGGGGCGTGTGGCAATACGCGGTAGCCACGGCGCGGGCACCCAGGGACATAACGAGCGATATCAAAAAGGCGCTCAAACCCCACATAAAGGAAAACCACCCGGCTATCACCGACCCGGTGGAGCTGGGCGAACTGTTGCGGGCCAGCATGGCCTACCGAGGCGGGCCAGTTATGCGGGTGGCCTTGAGGATGGCGGCGATCTTGTTTCAACGTCCTGGCAACCTGCGAACGATGCGCTGGGAGGATGTGGACATGGACAAGGGGCTTTGGGCCATACCCAGCGAGGACATGAAGCGCACGAAGGTGCAGAAGATCAACGGGCAGGCCCATACGGTGCCATTGCCACGGCAGGCGGTGGCCTTCTTGAAAGCCCTAGAGCCGTTGACTGGCGGCGGGGAATATGTGTTCCCTGGCCTGCGTGATCGGAAAGCCCCAATGTCTGAGGCCGGGGTGAATGCCGCGCTTCATGCCATGGGCTACAAGGGGCGGCATTGCTGGCACGGCTACCGAGCAACGGGCCGCACCATCCTGCGACAAGTGCTGAAGTACCCGACAGACGTAATCGAGGCCCAGCTAGCCCACAAAGGCCAGATCACCCACGGCGGCGCATACGACCGGGCAACACACATCGAGGAACGCGGCGAAATGCTGCAAACATGGGCCGACTACCTGGACAAGCTGGCCGCTGGTGCCGATGTGATCGAGTTCAAGCGGGCATGAATACCGCGATGCCCTGGCGCGGCTTGACCGGGGCGACAAGGCGGGGCAGACCAGTGCGGCACACTGGAAAGCCCCTGACCATCATCAAAACGGAGCTTTGAAAATGGCTGTTGAGACTGTAGCGGATACCCGCGAAAACTGCGATGCGTTGACCGGGCGGCTTGCCCAACTGCAAGCACAAATCACGCTGATCGCTGGTGAAGGTTTGGAGTCTTTCCAGTGCATGAATGACGAGTTGCAATCGG
>NZ_JBHTBZ010000013.1:0-256060 GCF_042665235.1 Hydrogenophaga defluvii
TTGGCTGCCAGCACCATCACATCACGTCAAAGCGGACAATCTACTTGCTACAAAACCGGACAGTTCTATTTGCTGCTGACAGGCCTGTGGCCAGGGCCGTTAGAATCCACGCGCCCCGCCGCCATAGTTCAATGGATAGAACGAGCGCCTCCTAAGCGCTAGATGCAGGTTCGATTCCTGCTGGGGGCGCCACATTCTCCCCAACCCGCGCCCACCGATGTCCGAGGACAGCCAACTCCTGATCCCGCCGTCCTTCATCGCGCTGTACGTACCACCGGGCCGCATCAAGCCGACGCTGGCGCGCGACGAGATCGCGCAGCGCTACGAGCTGTGCGAGGACATGGCGCAGATGTTGACCGAAACGGCGTCCACCATGCTGGTGACGCTGGGCATCACCGAACAGGATGTGCTGGCGCGCTGCCGCCTGGGGCTGCGGGCCGAGCCGGCGGTGGTGTCGGCCGACGAGGCGGGCTGGGTGGTCTCACGGTTGGCCGAGCTGATGAACTGGCCTGCCCCACTGAGGTGATTCAACGCGAGCGCAGGGTGCGGCTGAGCAGGATGACCGGCAACAGGCCCACCAACACCAGGGTGAGTGCGGGCAGCGAGGCCTCGCCGAGACGCTCGTCGCGCGCCAGCTGATAAGCCACCACGGCGAGGGTGTCGCTGTTGAAGGGGCGCAACACCAGGGTGGCGGGCAGTTCTTTCATCACGTCCACAAACACCAACAAGGCGGCGGCCGCCACCGAACGGCGCAGCAACGGCCAGTGCACGCGCAACATCAGCGCCAGGCCGGTGGTGCCGAGCATGCGGGCAGAATCGTCCAGGCTGGCGGGAATGCGGGCGTAGCCGCTTTGTACCGATTGAAGGGCCACCGCACAAAACCGCACCAGGTAGGCCCAGACGATGCCCAAGGCGGTGGCCGTGACCCAGGCGCCCACGCCGCTGTGGGGCGCCACCTGCTGCAGCCAACCCACGGGCAACAGCAGCCCCACCACCACCACGGCCCCGGGCACGGCGTAGCCCAGGCTGGTGAGTTGCACCACACCACGGGTAAAGGTGTCGGGCCACACGCGCACGGCAAAAGCGAGCACCAGCGCCAGGCCCACCGCCAACGTGGCACTGAGGCCAGCGAGGCGCACGCTGTTGAAAGCCCAACCCACAAAGGCGGCCCAGGGCAGCTCGTCCCAGCCGCCCAGCAGCGGGCGCAGCATGAACAGCACTGGCAGCACAAAACCGGCCAGCACCGGCAGGCCACACACCGCCCAAGCCAGGGCCACGCGCGCGCCACGCAGTTGCACAGGTTGCGCTTCGTCGCCGCCAGCACGGCCGCCGCGTTGCACCGCAAACCGCAAGCGCCGCTGGGCGCGGTGCTCCAGCCACATCAGCAAGGCCACGAGCAGCAACAGCAGTGTGGCCAGCTGGGCAGCGGCCAAGGGCATGTCCATGGACAACCAGGCCTTGTAGATACCAGCGGTGAAAGTCTGGATGCCGAAGTAGCTGACCACGCCGTAGTCGGCCAGGGTTTCCATGAGCGCCAGCGCCACACCGGCTGCCACCGCCGGGCGGGCCAGGGGCAGCGCCACCTCGCGCACCCGGCGCGACAACGGCGCACCGAGCAAACGCGCGGCCTCCATCAGCTGCGCGGCGCGCTCCGACAAAGCCGTGCGCGCCAACAGGTACACGTACGGATAGAGCGCGAAGGTGAACACCCAAACCGCCCCGCCCAGGCTGCGCACCTCGGGGAACACACGCCCGCGCAAGCCGAAGCTCTCGCGCAGCGCGGTTTGCAGTGGACCCGAGAACTGCAGGTAGTCGGTGTAGGCGTATGCCACCACATAGGCCGGCATGGCCAGGGGCAGCAACAGCGCCCATTCCATGACGCGCCGGCCCGGAAAGTCGAACAGCGTCACCGCGCTGGCGGTGGCCATGCCCACCACCGCCACCCCCACGGCCACGGCCGCGCACAGGCCAATGGTGGTGGCGGTGTAGCCCGGCAACACGGTTTGCGCCATTTGCAGCAGCACATCCTGCGCGGCGGCATCAAAGCGCATCCATGAAGCCACCAGCGCCAGCACCGGCAAGGTCAGGAACAGGGTGAGCAGCAACAGCAATGCCGAGGTGAGCCAGCGGGTCATATGGGGTGTGCAAGGTGCGGGCGTGGCTCCCCAGGACAGGATGACCCACATCAACGCAAATGAGAATTGTAGTTATCTACAATGCGCCTATGTTTCTATCGGTGTCCCAACTGCAGATTCGTTACCCCGGCGCTGCCCAGGCGGCGGTGGACGGCGTGACCCTGGGCCTGAGTGCCGGTGACATCGGGGTGCTGATTGGGCCCTCGGGCTGTGGCAAGACCACCTTGCTGCGTGCGGTGGCCGGGCTGGAGCGTGCCACCAGTGGACACATCCGACTGGGTGGCGAGGTGGTTAGTGCAGCGGGTGAACATGTGCCTGCTGAAAAGCGCCGCATTGGCATGGTGTTCCAGGACTACGCCCTGTTCCCGCACCTCAATGTGGGCCGCAACGTGGCCTTTGGCCTGCAACACCTGAATCCGGCAGAACGCCGCGGCCGCGTCGCCGAGGTGCTGACGCTGGTGGGCTTGGACGGCCTGCAGGAACGTTATCCACACGAACTGTCGGGCGGCCAGCAGCAGCGTGTGGCGCTGGCACGCGCGCTGGCCCCGCAGCCGCGCCTGCTGTTGCTGGACGAGCCTTTTTCCAACCTCGACGTCGACCTGCGCGAGCGCCTGGCCCACGAAGTGCGTGGCATCCTCAAGGCGGCCGGCGCCACGGCCTTGTTCGTCACCCACGACCAGCTGGAGGCCTTTGCCATTGGCGACGTGATCGGTGTCATGCACCAGGGCCACCTGCACCAGTGGGACGACGCCTACGCGCTGTACCACCGCCCCGCCACGCGTTTTGTGGCCGAGTTCATCGGCCACGGCGTGTTTGCACCGGCCCGCATCAGCCAGCTGGGCGACGACGTGGTGGTGGACACGCCCATGGGCCCGCTGCTGGATGTGGACGAATGCCCGCTGCCCAGCGCCTACGAAGCCGGGCTGTGTGATGTGCTGCTGCGCGCCGACGACATCGTGCACGACGACGACGCGCCGGTGAAGGCGCAAATCGTGCGCAAGGCCTTTCGCGGCTCGGAGTTTTTGTACACCCTGCGCCTGTCCAGCGGCGAGACGGTGATGACCCACGTGCCCTCACACCACAACCACGCGGTGGGCGAATGGATTGGCATACGCGCCCAGGTGGACCATGTGGTGACCTTTGCGCGTGGCGCGGGGCCCAGCTCGCCGCCCGCGCCTGCGGCCACGGTGGCCGCCGAGTCTGCCTGAACCGCTTTTCCGTCAGTGCAGCTGTTCGCCGTGGTGGTGGTCCGGCCCGCAGAACGCGTGCGAGCGCACCACGTGCCAGCCTTTGTTGCTGTCCTTGCCCCCGTTGCCTGGCTGTGACATGCGGTTGCGCAGGCTGGCACCGGTCGCTGCGGTGCTGCGCTGGTAGACGTACTCACCCCCCAACACCGTGGCCGCCACCTCGACATCGAACATCAGTCGGTTGATGTCCACCTGCGTGACGTCCTCGTCGAAGATCACGAAGTCAGCGTATTTGCCCACCTCGATGGAGCCGACCTCTTTGTCCATTCCAAGGGCCTTGGCGCCATGGATGGTGTAGGCGGCGATCATGGTGTCGCGGTCCACGCGTTCTTCGGCATACAACACCTCGCCGAAGTGTTCGTCGGGGATGGGGTTGGTGCGGGTGACACCCATGTAGATGGCGCGCAGCGGCGTGTTGAGCATGGGCTCACCAGGCATCGAGTCCACCGGCCAGTCGCTGCCGCCCACGATGGTGGCACCGGCCGCTTTCAGGCTCCCTGCAGGGTAGATGTAGCGGTGCGCCTGCGGGTCGATGAAGGGCTTGAGCGCATCCAGCGTGTAAACGTCGGGCAAGGCCCAGAACATCTGCAGGTTGGCCAGCACGTTGGCCGGTGCAAAACGCGGGATGTCGTCGGGGTGGATGATCTCCAGATGCGAGATCTGGTGGGCAATCGCCTGGTTGCCGTTGGCCACGCGCACTTTCTCGAAGGCATCCAGGACGGTGCGGGTGGTGAAGTTGCCGATGGAATGCACGTTCACGCGGAAGCCCTCCTTGTCCAGGCGGGTCAGATAACGTTCCATCACGTCCTGCTCGAAATAGCGACCACCGTAATTGGTGGTGGGCTGGCCGTTGGTGTCGAGATATGGCGTCAGCATGGCGGCAGTCTGGGTCGGGTACTCGATCACACCGTCCGAAAACACCTTCACGCCATCGGCCTTGACCAGCTTGTGCTGCGCAAACCGTGCGCGCTGCTCCTTCAAGCGGGCGTACTGGGCTTCGTCGTCGGCGACGTCGGCCATGAGGTTGGCGCGCACCCGCATCTTGAGCGTGCCGTCCTTCTCCAGCGCGTCGTACACATCCATGGCACGCTCCGACGCCCAAGCGTCCTGCACCGACGTCAGGCCTTTGGAGCGCGCCAAATCCAGCGCCTGCCGGCTTTTCACCACATGCTGCGCCAGCGGTATTTCAGGGATGGCGCTGCTGACCAAGCCCTGAGCCGCATCCACCAGCGCGCCGGTGGGCTGGCCTTGGGCGTCGCGCACGATCACGCCGCCCACCGGGTCGGGCGTGGCCGCCATCACCCCAACCATTTGCAAGGCCAACGAATTGGCCCAGGCGGTGTGGCCGTCTATGCCCGCCACAAACATCGGCCGCGTGGTGCTGACCTGATCGAGGTCGGCACTTGTCATCACCAGACCCGCCGGGTTGACGTTGACGGCCTCGAACCATTCGCCGGCAGCGCCAGGATCGGCCGCCAGGCAGGCTTGCAGGCGGGTCACGATCTCGGCTGCCGCCAGCGTTTCGCCGTCCATGCTGCACTGGCCCAGACGGGTGGCACCCAGCACCGGGTGGATGTGGGCGTCGATGAAGCCCGGCAGCAAGGTCTTGCCCTGCAGGTCGATCACCTCGGTCTGGCTGTCGATGTAACGCGCCATGTCGGCGTCCGAACCCACCGCAATGATTTTGCCGCCGCGCACCGCCACCGCCTGCGCCACCGTGCGTTGCGCGTCCATGGTGACCACGTGGCCGCCCTTGAAAACCTGGGTGGCAGGGGTTTCGCCCCCACCACCGAGGCAAGCGGCCAGAATAGCCACCGAAGCGGCGCCGGCCAGCCAGGCGCGCCCCACCCGATATCGTTTCAGCATGTTGACTCCGTAGGTTGTTTTGGCAGCTTGACGGTCAATATCACCAGTTAATATTGCCAGTAAATACTGCTGTTTTATTGTGACCCAACCCCAACGTGGCCCCACAGCCACTTCTCCTGCCAACAAAGGTGCCAGTTCGACCGCAGACACCGGGGTCAACCTCTACCGCCGCGAGCCACGGCAGGCCCGGTCACGCGAAATGACCGAGCGCATCCTTCGAGCGACCATCGAACATTTGGAGGAAGAAGGTGGCCGCACCCTGACCACCAACCACATTGCCCGGCGGGCCGGGGTGGACATCGCCTCGCTGTACCGCTACTACGGCAGCAAAGAAGCCATCCTGGTGGAGTTGACGGAACGCTGGATCGCGGGCATCCAGGCCATCCACGACCGCCACCTTGAGCGCATGCTCAACGGCATGCCGTTGCTGGCCATGCTGCGATCGGTCACCCACGACATCGAGCACATGCCAGAAGGCCGCTGGGCCTACCAGGAGTTGGCCTACCTCATGGAAACCCTGCCGCCACTGCGTGCCCTGGAGGACGCGCATTCGGCCCGCATCGTCGATTTCTGGGCGAAGGCCTTGCAGCACCATGGGTCGGACTGGCCCTTGCAACGCCTGCGCGTGCTGTCACGCCTGTTCTACGTGCAGATCGACGCTGCACTGATGTTGGCCGCGCAACTGCCCGCCGCCGAGGCCGCCGATGTGCGGCGCTGGCACGGGCGCGCGGTCGTGCGTCTGCTGCGGCAGGCCCTGCCGCGCAGACACCTCAAGCCTGGGTCACCGCCCCGTCAAGGTTTTTGCTGACCGTGGCCGCCATGGTGGCCGTGGTCCATGGGCTTGGCAGGCATGGCAGCCGCGCCCAGGGCACGCACCGGCGCCTGCAGGGTCTGGCTGCTGCGCACCTTGGCAGCGTCTTCAAACACCAGCGTCAGCGGAATCGACTCGCCCGCCTTGAGCGGCTGCTTCAAGTCCATCAGCATCACGTGGTAACCACCCGGCTTGAGTTCGGTGGTCTTGCCTGCGGCCAGATCCAATGACGGCACAGCGCGCATGCGCATGACGTCTTTGTCCATCGCCATTTCGTGGACTTCAACCACACCCGCCACAGGCGAGCTGGCCGACACCAGGCGCATGTCCTGCGGGGCAGTCAACCGCATGAACGCACCCGACGCCTTTTGTTGGGCCACGGTCCCGCGCACCCAGGGATCCTCAATCTTGACCTGCGCCTGGGCCCAGACGCTGCCCACCACACCCACGTTCAAGGCGACCAAGCCCGCCACCAGCCATTGCTTCTTGTGCATACAAAACTCCGGAAAAAATCAAACATCGGCGGCCCAGCAGGCACACCGTAAAAAAACAAGGGAGAGCGTCACAAGAAGGTGGGCGGGGCACGGCTTTGCAAGGGCGTCCAGGCGCGCTGCAAAGGCGCCGACGTGGCCACCGCTGCGGGGCCATGGGCCGTGGGCAAGGGATGCGCCCACCACCGTGAAGTGGTTGGCACACCACCTGCCACATGGGTGCTGCACCAGGCGCAACCGCCCGACGCACCGCTGCTGGGCGGTGTGCCGTCTGAGCGGTCATCAAGTTGCACCCAGGCCATGCCGCTGGCCGAGCAGATTTGCACCCAGTTGGCGCGTTCGCTGCCCGCCACCACCGCCTGTGTCACGGCAGGCGTGAAAACGCCCGCCACCATGGCCAGCAAAGCCAGCCAGGCACTGAAACGGCGGTAAAACAACGGCAAACCCATGTGAGAAGTTTAACGATCCCGCCCGAGCCCGCAGGCCTGTGACCAGAAGTGAAAACTGAATTGACCACTGGCTCATCCCTGAACCGCTGTCTGCGGGTTTCCAGAGAGGCCCAGACCGTGCTGGCTTGGATACACTGAAACCGCCTGCCTCACCCCATTGCCCTCGGCGGCCCTTGGGAGCCTGTGAGCACAAGCACCTTGCCACAACAGACAGATCGAAACGACATGACACCCGCCGAACAAGCCCTGCGCGACGCCGCACTCGAATACCACCGCAGCCCGTCCAAGGGCAAGATCGCGGTCACCCCGACCAAACCCCTGTCCAACCAGCGCGACCTGTCGCTGGCCTACTCGCCCGGCGTGGCCTACCCCTGCCTGGCCATCGAGGCCGACCCGACATTGGCCTCCGAATACACCTCGCGCGGCAACCTGGTGGGTGTGATCACCAACGGCACCGCCGTGCTGGGCCTGGGCGACATCGGCCCGCTGGCCTCCAAACCGGTGATGGAAGGCAAAGGCTGCCTGTTCAAGAAGTTCGCCGGTATCGATGTGTTCGACATCGAACTGGCCGAGCGCGACCCCGACAAACTGGTCGAGATCATCGCCTCGCTGGAGCCCACGCTGGGCGGCATCAACCTCGAAGACATCAAGGCGCCCGAGTGCTTCTACATCGAGAAGAAGCTGCGCGAACGCATGAACATCCCGGTCTTCCACGATGACCAGCACGGCACGGCCATCATCTCCAGCGCCGCCCTGCTCAACGGCCTGGAACTGGTGCAGAAGGACATTGGCGCGGTCAAGGTCGCGGTGTCGGGCGCGGGCGCGGCAGCCATCGCCTGCCTGGACGTGATGGTGGGCCTGGGTGTCAAGGTCGAGAACATCCTGGTCTGCGACTCCAAGGGCGTGATCCACACCGAACGCGACGACACCAAAGCCGGCAAGCTCGATGCCTCCAAGCAGCGCTATTGCCAAGTCACCAGCGCGCGCACCCTGGCCGACGCGGTCAAGGGCGCCGACGTGTTTCTGGGCTGCTCGGCCCCCGGCGTGATGACGGTGGAGATGGTCAAGACCATGGGCACCCAGCCCATCATCCTGGCCCTGGCCAACCCCGAGCCTGAAATTCGCCCCGAGCTGGCCAAGGCCGCGCGGCCCGATTGCATCATCGCCACCGGCCGCAGCGATTACCCCAACCAGGTCAACAACGTCCTGTGTTTCCCCTACATCTTCCGTGGCGCACTCGACTGCGGCGCGACCAAGATCACCGAGGAAATGAAACTGGCCTGCGTGCGCCAGATCGCCGACCTGGCCAAGAGCGAGATCAGCGACGAGGTGGCCGCGGCCTACGTGGGCCAGGAGCTGGCCTTTGGCCCCGACTACCTGATCCCCAAGCCTTTCGACTCGCGCCTCATTCTCAAGATCGCGCCGGCCGTGGCGCAGGCCGCCGCCGATTCGGGCGTGGCCACCCGCCCCATCACCGACATGGAGGCCTACATCGAGTCGCTGTCGCGTTTTGTGTACCAGACCGGCATCCTGATGCGGCCCATCTTCAACGCCGCCAAGGCCGTGGCCGACAACGCCAAGCGGGTGGCCTACGCCGACGGTGAAGACGAACGCGCGCTGCGTGCCGCCCAAATGGCCATCGACGAACACCTGGCCCGCCCCATCCTGATCGGCCGCCCGGCGGTGATTGCCGCCCGCATTGAAAAGGCCGGCCTGCGCATGCGCCTGGGGGTGGACGTGGAGAACGTCAACCCCGAGGACGACCCGCGTTTCCGCCAGTACTGGGAGCACTACCACAAGCTCATGGGCCGCAATGGCGCCACGCCCGAGGTGTCCAAGGCCGCCGTGCGCCGCTCCAACACCATCATCGGCTCGCTGATGGTGTCGCTGGGCGATGCGGATGCGCTGATCTGTGGCTTGGTGGGCAGCTACATGACGCACCTGGAACGCATCGACAGCATCATTGGCAAACAACAAGGCGTGGGCAACTACGCTGCGGTGAATGCGCTGATGACCGACCGGGGCCCCATCTTCATCGCCGACACCTACGTCAACGAAGACCCCAGCGCCGAACAACTGGCCGAGATCGCGTGGATGTCGGCACAGCAGGTGATGCGTTTTGGCATCCCACCCAAGGTGGCCTTCCTGTCGCACTCCAGCTACGGCTCGTCCAAGCGCGCATCGGCCAAAAAAATGCGCCTGGCGCGCGACCTGTTCGTGGCCCAACACCCCGACATCGAATGCGATGGCGAACTGCACGGCGATGCCGCGCTGCAGCCCGAAATCCGCAGCGCCTACCTGGGTGAGGACAGCACGCTCAGCGGTTCGGCCAACCTGTTGATCTGCCCCAACCTGGACGCAGCCAACATCCTCTACAACGTGATGAAAACCACGACCAGCGGTGGCGTGACGGTGGGCCCTGTGCTCATGGGCGCCGCAGCCACGGCCTACATCCTCACGCCAGCGGCCACTGTGCGCCGCGTGCTCAACATGACGGCGCTGGCCGTGGCCGCCAAAGCCAGCACCCGCTGAAGCCGTCACCCGGCCAGAGGGCACCAAAACAGGGCAAACCCTGTGCGGCGTGCTTCACATTGATGCAACAATCCCGCCAGCTCACGCTGGCGGCTGGGTGATGCACACGTTTGTATACACGTTTTGTGTCCACAAACGGGCGATCCCCGCAGCGTGGCACCGTTATTGCTTAGTCCCAGGCACACCAAGTCTGGCGCCCAGTGCGTCGCCCCTTCGGAGAAACCATGAACAAGCGCCTCTTCATCCAGACCGCCACGGCCCTGGGCCTGGCTTCCGCCTTCGGCCTGGCCCACGCCCAGAGCACCGCCATCAAATTCCAGCTTGACTGGCGCTTCGAGGGCCCGGCAGCGCTGTTCGTTCAACCGGCCGCCAAAGGCTACTTCAAGGCCGCCGGCCTGGATGTGACCATCGACTCCGGCAACGGCTCGGGCGGCACCGTCACCCGCGTGGCGTCAGGCACCTACGACATGGGTTTTGCCGACATGGCGGCCCTGATGGAATTCCACGCCAACAACCCGGACGCCCCCAACAAGCCGGTGGCCGTGATGATGGTCTACAACAACACGCCGGCGGCGGTGTTGGCGCTGAAAAAGTCGGGCATCAAAACCCCGGCCGACTTGAGCGGTAAAAAGCTGGGCGCGCCCGTATTTGACGCCGGGCGCAAGGCCTTCCCCATCTTCCAGAAGGCCAACAACGTCACCAACGTGGCCTGGACCGCCATGGACCCGCCGCTGCGCGAAACCATGCTGGTGCGCGGTGACATCGACGCCATCACCGGCTTCTCGTTCACCTCGCTGCTCAACCTCGAAGCACGCGGCGCCAAGACCGACGACGTGGTCATCATGCCCTACGCCGATTTTGGCGTGAAGCTCTACGGCAACGTCATCATCGCCAGCCCCAAGCTGATCAAAGAGAGCCCGGCGGCCATCAAGGCCTTCCTGAGCGCCTTCACCAAGGGCGCCAAAGAGGTCATGGCCAACCCAGCCGCCAGCATCGAGTTCGTCAAGCAGCGCGACGGCATCATCAATGTGCCGCTGGAAACGCGCCGCCTGCAGATGGCCATCGACGCGGTGGTGGCCAGCCCCGACGCGCGCAAGGAAGGTTTTGGCCAGATCAACCCGGCCCGCATGTCGCTGATGGCCTCGCAAGTGTCTGACGCCTTTGCCACCAAAACCCGCATCGACCCCGCTGCGGTGTGGAATGGCAGCATGCTGCCCAGCGCGGCCGAGCTCAACATCCTGCCGCCCGCCAAGAAATAAGCCCGATCCGACCCAAGGGCCAGCCGTCTGACGAAGGCTGGCCCTTTTTTTGCGAGTGACACGCATGAGCACCGATTCCCAAGCCCCCTTTGTGCACTTCGACGACGTCTGGCTGGCCTACAACGACGAGTTGCTGGCCCAAAACGTCTTCGCGGTGGAGAACATCAACCTGAAGGTGCAGCAGGGCGAGTTCATTGCCATCGTTGGCCCGTCGGGCTGCGGCAAGTCCACCTTCATGAAACTGACCACCGGCCTGAAAAAACCCAGCATGGGCCGCATCCATGTGGACGGACAGCCGGTCAATGGTCCGCTGAAAATTTCGGGCATGGCCTTCCAGGCGCCATCGCTGCTGCCCTGGCGCACCACGCTCGACAACGTGCTGCTGCCACTGGAGATCGTGGAACCCTACCGCCAGCAGTTCAAGGACCGGCGCAAGGAATTTGAGGACCGCGCCAAGAAGCTGCTGACCACTGTGGGCCTGGGTGGCATGGAGAACAAGTTTCCGTGGGAACTGTCGGGCGGCATGCAGCAGCGCGCCAGCATCTGCCGCGCCCTCATCCACGAGCCCAAGATGCTGCTGCTCGACGAGCCCTTCGGTGCACTCGACGCCTTCACCCGCGAGGAGCTTTGGTGCACCCTGCGCGACCTGTGGCAAGAGCAGCGTTTCAACGTCATTCTGGTCACCCACGACCTGCGCGAATCGGTGTTTCTGGCCGACACGGTGTACGTGATGAGCAAGAGCCCGGGCCGTTTTGTGGTGCGCCGCGAGATCGACCTGCCGCGCCCGCGCGACCTGGAAACCACCTACACGCCCGAGTTCACCAACATCGTCCACGAGCTGCGCGGCCACATCGGCGCCATGCGCAAGTCGGGCGCCGTGATCAACCAGTGAAGACCATCCCATGAAACGAAAACAGATCGAACGCTGGTCCCCCCTGCTGCTGCTGCTCGCCATCGTGGTGGTGTGGGAGGTGATCTGCAGCGGCTTCGGCGTGTCCGAATTCATCTTTCCCAGCCCCAGCCGCATCTGGGAGCAGACGCTGGAACACAAGCTCACCATCGCCGGCCACGCCTGGCGCACCTTCTGGGTGACCATGGTGGGTTTTGGCATCGCCATCGTGGTGGGGGTGCTGCTGGGCTTCCTCATCGGCAGCTCACGCCTGGCGTACGCGGCGGTCTACCCGCTCATGACTGCCTTCAACGCGCTGCCCAAGGCCGCCTTCGTGCCCATCCTGGTGGTGTGGTTCGGCATCGGTGTGGGCCCGGCCATCCTCACGGCCTTCCTCATCAGCTTCTTCCCCATCATGGTCAACATCGCCACCGGTCTGGCCACGCTGGAGCCCGAGCTGGAGGACGTGCTGCGCGTGCTGGGCGCCAAGCGCTGGGACGTGCTGATCAAAGTGGGGCTTCCGCGCTCACTGCCCTACTTCTACGGCTCGCTCAAAGTCGCCATCACCCTGGCCTTCGTGGGCACCACCGTGTCGGAGATGACGGCCGCCAACGAAGGCATCGGCTACCTGCTGATCTCGGCCGGCAGCTCCATGCAAATGGGTCTGGCCTTCAGCGGTCTGCTGGTGGTCGGCGCCATGGCCATGGCCATGTACGAGCTGTTCAGCTTCGTTGAGAAACACACCACCGGCTGGGCGCATCGCGGCAGCCAGAACGCATGACGCCCGAACAGGCTATCCGACACCTGCGCCGGGCCAACGAAGTGGCGCGCCGCGCCCGCGATGCCATGGGCAAACACCCCTTCGGCGCCATCCTGGTGGCGCCCGATGGCGAAACGGTGCTGGCCGAGCAAGGCAATGTGGACACCGTCAACCACGCCGAAGCGGTGCTGGCGCGCACCGCCGTGCTAAACCATCCGGCCGAGTACCTGTGGCAATGCACCCTCGTCACCACCGTGGAACCCTGCGCCATGTGCGCCGGTACCCAGTACTGGGCCCACATCGGCCGCCTGGTGTATGGCATGACGGAGCGGCGCCTGCTGGAACTCACCGGCAGCCACGAAGAAAACCCCACCATGGACTTGCCCTGCCGCAGCGTGTTTGAGGCCGGCCAGAAAACCATCGAAGTCATCGGCCCCGTGCCGGAAGTGGAAGAAGAAATCGCGGCCTTGCACCGCGATTTCTGGCAGGGCTGATCGCGCGCTAAAGGTGGGCGAAGAAAGTCGGGGCCTGCTGCCACCGATCTTCGCGCCCGTCCACGTAGGTGATGGACAGCGCGACCAGTGCCTCGTCGCTCAAGTCGTCCAGGCACCCGAGGTTGACGCCGTACATTTTGCCGATGGGCGTGTCGGTGCCCACGCCGAAAGGCCGCACGCCGCAATGGCGGCAGAAGTAGTGCTGGTTCTTGCGCGTGTTGAACAGGTACTGTGTCAGTTCGCCTTCACCCGCGAGCAGACGAAAGCCGCCCTCACGGGCGACCGCAGGCCAGAAGCGGGTGCGTCGGCAAATGCTGCAGTTGCAGCGGTAGGTGCTTTCGGTGAGATCAAGATCGGCCTCGAAGCGCACCGCGCCACAGTGGCAACTGCCCCGGTAGGTCTTGAGCATGGCGGCGCCCCAGGCTCACCAGCGGGGCGCCACACGCTCGCCGGGCAGCAGCTCGTAGGGAGGTTTCCAACCCGGCAACGCGCGCAGGCGCTCCGTCCAACGCGCGATGGCCGGGTAGCTGACCGGAAGATCGATGCCGCTTTCCTCGGCAGGGAAGTACAGGTAGCCACACAGCGACATGTCGGCGATGGTCGGTGCATCGCCCACCAGGTAATCGCTCTGGGCCAGATGGCGCTCGACGATGCCGAAGGCGCCCTCGACCCGGCCACGCAGCCAGGCCACGACGGCGGGGTCAGCCGGCGCCGGGGCGAAGGACTTGCTGAACCGCAAGGTGGCGAAGTAGCTGGTGAACTTGTGGTTGTCGAAGAACAGCCAGCGCAACACCTCCTGGTGCTCATCGTCTGTGGTGCCACCGTAAGCCCCGTGGCGTTCGGCAAGGCGAAGCATGATGGCCGCCGACTGCGTGAGTTTGCGGGCACCGTCTTCCAACACCGGCACCTCGCCCATCGCGTTGACGTCCTGACGCCATCCGTCCGTGCGGGTCAGGCCGGCCGCGAATTCGGCAAACGGCACGTGCACCGCCTGCCAGGGCTGACCCAGCGCCTGCAACAGCAACGCCACCTTGTAGGTGTTGCCCGATTGCGAAAAGCCGTGCAGCTTGTACATGGCGTCCCCTTATTTCAGGATGCAGTGTTGGGCGAAGTCGGTAGCTTCGTTCATGCTCCAGTCGCCCTTGGGTTTGTCCTTGAGCTGTTGGCACCATTTGTCGCTGCCCACTTCGGGTGCGCAGCCCAAGAGTCCGGCCAGCCAGACCATCAAGCACACGCTCACCAGCTTGCGTTTCATCGGCGTCATTTCATATCCTCCATGGGGTTGTTGTGACGCCGATGGTAGCGCCAGCGCGCTCAGCGGTGGACTTCGGCCTCGCCCGCCCCGCTCAGCAAGGTCATCAGTTGGCGGCGGATCAGCACCCCAGGCCGGTCGGAGTCCATCGAATACTCCACGCCCCGGCGGCGCAGGTCCACCACCGCGTCGGGGTCGGTCGATTCAAGGATGTCTTTGTCCTCACGCGTGATCTCCTCGTCAAAGTCGATCAGTATCTGCGCCGGGCAGTCGGCCTCGGTGTCGTTGCGGTACAGCCACTGGCAGAGCTGGATGTGGCCGTCATCGATGGGGGTGAAGCAGTTGATGATGATGTGACGTATGCCGCTGGGGTATTCGATGTCGAGCCGACGCGAAAAGGGTTGGAAGTAGGCGTTGCGCATGTGGCGCGTCGTCACCGGCTCATCGACACCGCTGATGCGCCGAAAGCGCTCGGGGTTGGCGGCAGCGATCACGGTCTCGGCGTAGAAACCTTCGTCGTTTTCGACGATTTCGTACTTGCTCGGCTTGGGCGCGTCGGGCACACCAAAGGTGGCCCGGTGCACGAAGCTGAAGTGCGAGTTGTCGAACGAGTTTTCCAGCGCGCGCAGCGGGCTGGTGGCCCACACCTCGTGGAACTGGAAGATGGTGCGAAAGGCCGGGTCGTCAAATTCGGGCACGGCCGGGATGTCGGCAATGGGGTCTTCCAGCGCCACCCACGCGTAGCCGTAGCGTGCGGTGCAGTGGTAGGCGGTGGTGCGGTAGTCGAGCGGGATGCGGCGTTCGGCGTCGAACTGCGGAATCACCACCACGCTGCCGCTGCGGTCGTAAGTCCAGCCGTGGTAGCCACACTGGATGTGGCCCTGACCACAGGCCTTGCCGGCGCCGTCCACACACCAGCCCTTGGAGAGTTTGGCGGTGCGGTGACAGCAGCGGTCGCGCAGCGCGGCGGGCTGACCGGAGGCATCAAGAAACAGCACGACGTCCTCGCCCAGCAACTTGAAAGGCTTGGGGCCATCGGCCAGATGGGACAGCGGCATGACCGCGTGCCAGTACTTGCGAAAAACGGCTTGTTGGGTGACCAGCATGGAAACGCTCCTTGGATTTCAAACAGATGAACCAAGAGCAATTTCCGGCCGCAGCCCCTGTGGATGGGGGACGAGGGTGAACGCTTCTACTCTCAACAGAACTGTAGCAAACGGCGGGCCAGCCGCCGCTCACGAAACCCACACAGCCTGGCACGGCTGTTGCATTGAACGTGGCAAGAGTAGAAGCGTTCAGCGTGGCGCACTGATGCAGTGCCTGTCGCCCGGAAATTGCTCTTGAGTTCCCGCGTTGCGTTGTGCGCGCGGGCCTTCAACAGCACCCACGGAGCCCCACATGCACCGCCGTCATTTCATCGCATCTGCCGCCGCCCTCACCTCTTCCGTCGCGGCGCCCACCGTCTGGGCACAGTCCACGCCCAAACTCACGCCGCTCAAATTCACGCTGGATTTCCGCGTCACCGGCCAGACCGCGCCCTTCTTTCTGGCCCAGCAAAAAGGCTACTACCGAGAGGAAGGCCTGGACGTGAACATCGACGTGGGCGCGGGCTCGGTGGCCTCCATCACCCGCATCGCCAGCGGCGTGTACCACATGGGTCTGGGCGACATCAGCTCGCTGATCGAGTTCCATGCACAGAACGCCGGCACACCTTTGGTGCAGGCGGTCTACCAGTACTACAACCGCGCACCGTTTGTGATCATCGGCCGCAAGGACCGGGGCATCACCAGCGATTTCGCCAGCCTCAAGGGCAAACGCGTGGCAGCCGCCGCCGTCGAAGCCACACGCCGCGCCTGGCCGATGGTGGCACGCAAGCTGCGCATGCCCGACGACCACTTCGCCTGGAGCACCACCGACTTCAGCGCCCGCGACAACGTGATGGTGCGCGGCGATGTGGACGCAGCCACCTACTTCCACGACTCGGCCGTGTCGCTGTTCGCGCGCATGAAAACCGAGGAGCTGTCCATCCTCAAATACACGGACGCCGGGGTGAACCTCTACGGCAACGCCATCCTGGCCAGCAACGCCATGGTCACGCAAAACCCGGGTTTGGTGGCCGCCTTCCTGCGCGCCACCAACCGCGCCCTGCAGGAAACGCTGGCCAACCCGCAGCCGGCGATGGCTGCCATCAAACAGCGCGAGCCCATCCTGGACGAAAAAATCGAACTGGAACGCTGGCGCCTGACGGCCCAGTACGTGGCCGCCGCCGACACCCGCAGCCACGGGCTGGGCGACGTGCGCAAGTACCTGCTGGAGCAACAGGTCGATCAGGTGAGCGAGGTATTTGGTCTCAAGAACCGCCCCAGCGCCGAAGGCGTTTTCAACCGCGCCATGTTGCCTTCGATAGCCGACCGCACACTGAAAGCCTGAGCCATGGTGCTGCCCACAGAACAAACGCTGAGCGAACGCGACGGCCGCTACCTGCGCCAGGCGATTGCCTGGTCGCGCACCGGCCACGAGCGGGGCAATCGCCCCTTCGGCGCCGTGGTGGTGGCCGACACCGGTGAGGTGCTGGGCGAAGCCTGGTGCAACACGTCTGAGACGGGCGACTGCACCGGGCACGCCGAAACCAATGTGGTCCGCCAGCTCAGCCCGAAGGTGGATCGCGCGACGCTCGCGCGCGCCACCCTGTATTCGTCGGCCGAGCCCTGCGTGATGTGTGCGGGGGCGATCTTCTGGTCCAACATTGGCCGGGTGGTCTATGGCATCGACGCCGTGCGGCTGCGCGTTTTCCGGGGTGAGCGCGCCGAGCAGCGTGACGCCGAACTGTCGTGCCGCGATGTGTTCGCGGCCTCACCACACCCGATTGAATGTATTGGCCCAGCGTTGGTGGATGAGGCGAGCGAGGTGCATGTGGGGTTTTGGAAGACCTGACTTCGTGGTGCGGAACTGACGTGTCGGCCTGCCCTGCGCCGCTCGTGTCCTCCGGGCGCTGCGCGCCCTCCCCCTTTACCTCGCTATGCAGGACAGACCGCCCCGCCAGTTCCACAATGCCGTGGCACGCCACCGGGGGCAAACCACGTCTCCGCAGCAGAAGGGACAGGGTGATCGGCGCAGCGAGGTAAAGGGGGAGGCCGAAGGCCGGAGGACACGAGCGAAGCCGGTCACCCTGTCCCTTCTGTCGCCCACCCATCCCGCAAAACCGATGGCCGCGCCGCACTAAACTCAAACCCATGCCCTGGCACGCCCGACTCGAACTCGACTACACACTCAAGCACGACACCACGGTGCTGCACCACCGCCACGAAGGCCCGTTGCGCATCTTTCAAAGCCTCTACCCCGAAGGCAAAACCATCTGCCACAACGTGGTGGTACACCCACCCGGTGGCCTGGCCAACGGCGACGTGGTGGACATCGCCGTCAACGTCGGGCACGGGGCCCATGCGTGGATAGGCACGCCGGGCGCCACGCGTTTCTATCGCAGCGGTGGTGAAGCTGCCAAACAACAGATCACGCTGCGAGTACAAGACGGCGCCCGATTGGAATGGCTGCCGCTGGAAACCCTGGCCTACAGCGGCTGTTTGGGCCACAACACCCTGAGCCTGCAACTGGCCCCCACCGCCGAAGCCTTGTTGTGGGACGTGCTGGCCCTGGGCCAACCCACGGCGGGCAAACCGTTCGAGGCAGGCGCCTTCACGCAGCGACTCTCGGTGCCCGACCTCTGGCTGGAGCAGGCCCACATCCGCGCCGACGACACACGCTTGCTCGACGCCCCCCTGGGCATGGACGGGCAACGTTGTATGGGCACGCTGGTGTTCGCCTCGGGCACGGCGCTCGGGCGTGACCGCACCGAGCTCGTGCTCGACACGGTGCGCAGCGTCTGTGCCCACCACCCGCTCAGCGCCCGTGCCGGCGCAACCAGCCCCAACCCCCAGATGGTGGTGCTGCGCGTGCTTGGGCCCGTGGTGGAGCCGGTCATGGACCTGCTGCAGCAGGTGTGGAGCGCACTGCGCCCCACCGTGTGGGGCATCGCCCCCCAACGCCCTCGCATCTGGGACGTGTGAGCCCCAACGGCGGGGTGTATTGGTTGTTTTTTCGCCCTCATAATGTGATGTTGTAACATCACATTTTTTGAACCGCAGGAAAACACGCATGCTCAAGCCATTCACCCACCTCGCCTTTGTGGCCCTGGCGGTTCCCGCCGCACACGCTCAACCCGACCACTGGCAATGGGGCGCGGTGCTGGACGTCACCGCAACCTCCCGCGCCTTGGGGCTGGCACAACGCAACCAAGGACTCGCGCTGGGGCACAGCGACGTGTCGGCATCGGGCCCCGTTGGCAAGGCGCTGTTGGCCCAGCTCACCGCCGCCGTGCACACCCACGAGGGCAAGACCGAGGCCGAGCTTGAAGAGGCCTGGTTGCAAACCCGCAGCCTGCCGTGGGGCCTGCAAGCACGCGCCGGCCGGTTTGCGTCGCAGCTGGGTTACCTCAACGAACAGCACCCACACGCCGACGACTTTGTGGAGCGGCCGCTGATGTACCGCGCGTTTTTGGGCGGGCACTGGAACGACGATGGCCTGCGCCTGAACTGGACCGCTCCCACACCCATGTACCTGCGCCTGGGGGCCGAGGTCTTCCGTGGCAAACGGCTCGTTGAACACGCAGAACCTGCGTCCAGCCCAGGGGTGTCGGTGCTGTCCGCGCGGCTGGGTGACGACATCGGTGCCTCACACAGTTGGCAGGCCGGCTTTGCGCTGGTTCAAAACCGCCGACAACAGGAAGTGGCCGAGCATGGGCACGAAGACGAGCACGGCGATGACCATGGTGACGAACACGATCACGGTCACGGTGCGCTCTACAGCGGCAAACGCATGCAGGTGTGGGATGTCACCTGGAAGTGGGCCCCCGACGGCAACAACAGCCAGCGCCAGTTGCGTGTGGGCTATGAACGTGCGGTGGTGCACAAGCCCAACCACTTTGCGACCGCAGCCGATCGCCACGTGGCGGACCACCTCGCGGTGGTCTGGCGCTTCTCACCCACCTGGGAGGTCGGCACCCGGCTGGAACGTTTGCGCGTGGCCGAGCCCCACGGCGACCACTTTCACAGCGCGCGCCTGCGCCAGACCAGCCTGATGCTGGCCTACAAACCTGGGCACATGCAAACCGTGCGCCTGCAAGTGGCCAAACAAACCGGCAGCGACAGCCTTGCCACCAAGGGCCACTCGGTGCAGTTGCAGTACGTCCTGAACTGGGGTGCCCATGCCGCGCACAGTTTCTGAAGCACGGCACCTCACACGCTGGCTGATCACCTGCGCCTGGTTGGCCTGCGCTGGCTCGGCGCACGCCCTCAACGTGTTTGCCTGCGAGCCGGAGTGGGCCTCGCTCGTCAAGGCACTGGCCCCACAGGCGCAGGTCGTCAGCGCCACCCACCAACGCCAGGACCCGCACCACATCGAGGCACGCCCCAGCCTGATCGCTGCCCTGCGCCGTGCCGACCTGGCTGTGTGCACAGGTGCCGAACTGGAAGCCGGCTGGTTGCCCGTGCTGCAACAACGCGCAGGCAACCCCAAGGTGCTGGACCGCGCAGGGGGCATGTTCTTCGCATCCGACCACGTGGCCCTGATCGACGCCCGCGCGCCGGGCGGCCCGTTCGACGGTGACGTGCATGCCGCTGGCAACCCACACTTCCAGGTGGACCCTGACCGGGTGCTGGAGGTCGCGCGCGGTTTGGCCGAAACACTTGCCCAAGTGGACCCCACAGGGGCCGGTGCCTACCACCAGCGTGCACAGGCGTTTGAGCGCGACTGGTTGACCCATGTGCAACGTTGGCGGGCACAAACCAGCCCCTTGCGGGGCCAGCGCGTGATCGCACAACACAGCAGCTTTGCCTACCTCTGGCGCTGGCTGGGGATGGTCCAGAGCGCCGATCTGGAGCCCAAGCCCGGCCTGCCTCCCACGCCTGGCCACCTGAATGCGGTGCTCAAGGTGGCGCAGCGCGAACGGCCCATGGCGGTGGTCGCCACCCGCTACCAGGACGCCCGCAGCGCACACTGGCTGGCCGCGCAACTGGGCAACGAAGCCATGGCCATCGCGCTGCCCACCACGGTGGACGACGCACAGGACCCCCAAGGCCTGGTGCGCCTGTTTGACGACCTGTTCAAACAGCTGTTGAACGCCAACGGTGGCACACGATGAGCGAGCTGGCTTGGTTGCTCGCGCCCATGTGCGCACTGGTGCTGGCCGCTGTCACGCTGGTGCCGCTGGGGCGCGAGGTGCTGCAACGGGGGGTGGTGTTTGTCGATCTCGCGCTGGCACAGGGCGCGGCCTGCGGCGCCCTGCTCAGCGCCCTGTGGTGGGACCATCCGGCCGTGTGGAAGGTGCAGGTCAGCGCTTCGCTGGCGGCACTGCTGCTGGCGGGCCTGGTGGCCTGGGTCGTCCAGCGCTGGCCCGCGCAGCGCGAAGCCCTCATTGGCCTGCTCTACGTGGCCGGGGCCAACTTGGCCTTGTGGGGCGCCTCCTGGGAGCCCCACGGGCGCGAGCGGCTGGACCAATTGTTGTCGGCCGACGTGTTGTGGGCGCCCTGGAGCGCCATCGCCTGGTTCGGGGTCTGTGCGGCACCGGTGTGGCTGCTGTCACTGCGGTGGCCGCAGACGCTGGCCCGCAACGCCTTGTTCTACCCGCTGTTTGCGGTTGTGCTCAGCGCAGCGGTGCCCCTGTTGGGCCTTTACCTGGTGTTCGCACTGCTGATTGCCCCCGCACTCTGGACCTTCAAAGGCCACAGCCTGGTGGCAACCATCGCACTCGCGGTCGGTGCGTGTTTGCTGGGCCTGGCCGTGTCGTGGACGTGGGATGCCCCCAGCGGCGCTTGTGTGGCATTGGCCACCGCGCTCTTGGGTTTGGGCAGCCTTTGCAAACGAAGCTGAACGCAGGCAGGCGGCACCCTAAAATGGGCGCCATGCCCCGTTCCCCCTCCTCGCTCCGCGCTTCCGCCAAGGCACAAGCCACAGCCGCCCAAGCCAAAGACATCGACGCGCAGCTGGCCTCAGCAGATCGGCACTGCCTGGACCACGGTCTCAAGCTCACCAGCGGACGCAAGGCGGTGCTGCAAGCCCTGCTGCGCCGTGGGGGCACCGCCAAGGCCTACGAGCTGCTGGCCGACCTGCAAAGCGGCGGTGCCTCGGTTGCGCCCATGGCGGTCTACCGCTCGCTCGATTTTTTGGTGGCCCATGACATCGTGCACAAGGTGGCCAGCAACAGCAGCTTCGTCTACTGCCAGCACGACCACCACCGCCACCACGAACCCTCTTTTTTGATTTGTGAGCGCTGCGGCAGCGCCACCGAGTGGGACGCCGAGGGCTGCCACGCTGTGGTGGCCCAGGCCTTGAAGGCCACGGGTTTTGCGGTGCACGGCATCGAAATACAAGGCCTGTGCGCCGGCTGCGCACAGACCGACAAGCTCACAACACCAGCAACGCGCGGAAATCGTTGACGTTGGTGTTGGTCGGCCCCGTCACCACGAGGTCACCGATGGCGTCAAAGAAGCTGTACGCATCGTTGTGATCCAGGTGGGCTTGCAGCGACACGCCGGCGGCCTGCGCGCGCGCCAGGGTATCAGGTGCCACCAACGCGCCCGCGTTGTCTTCCACGCCATCGATGCCATCGGTGTCGGCAGCAAGGCCCCACACGCCGGGCTGGCCTTGCAGCGCCTGGGCCAGGCCCATGCAGAACTCGCCTGCACGCCCACCGCGCCCTCGCGGTGTGCCTTCGGGCTGAGGCCGCACGGTGACGGTGGTTTCGCCACCCGACAGGATGACGCAGGGCTTTTGAAACGGTCCCTCGCCGCGCGCCGCCGCGCGCGCCAAGGCCGCATGCACCTTGCCCACTTCACGCGACTCACCCTCGATTTCGTCGCTCAGCACATAGGCGTTGAGGCCCAGGGCACGGGCCGCGTCGGCCGCCGCCTGCAGGGACTGCGCGGGCGTGGCGATCATGGCGAACTGGTGGCCGGCCAGGGCGGGATGGCCCGGTTTGACCGACTCCAACGCACCACTGGTCAGGCCCACGCGCACCACCGCAGGCACGTCGATCTGGTAGCGGCGCAGAATGTCGAGGGTCTGCTCGCAGGTGCTGGCATCGGGCACCGTGGGGCCGCTGGCGATGACGGCCGGATCGTCGCCGGGCACGTCGCTGATGGCCAGGGTGACGACACGCGCCGGTGCACAGGCCTGCGCCAACCGGCCACCCTTGATGCGCGACAGGTGTTTGCGCACGGTGTTCATCTCACCGATGTCGGCGCCGCTGCGCAGCAGTTCGCGGTTGATGCGTTGCTTGTCGGCCAGCGACAGGCCCTCGCAAGGCCAGGTGAGCAGCGAGGAACCACCGCCCGAGATCAGGCAGATGACGAGGTCGTTGGCGGTGCACCCGTGGGCGATTTCCAGCATGCGCTGGGCGGCCCGCAAGCCGGCCTCGTCGGGCACCGGATGGGCGGCCTCCACCACCTCGATCTGCTGCGGCACGTCGGCCGGTCGGGGCGGCAGGTGGCCATAACGTGTGACCACCAGGCCGGTCAGGCGGGTGTCGGTGCCACCATGGGCGCGCGCGTGCTCGGGCCACAGGGTCTCAAGGGCCAGCGCCATGGCGGCGCCGGCCTTGCCGGCCCCCAGCACCACGGTGCGGCCACCGGGTGGCGGCGGTGGTGGCAGGTGGGCGCCCAGGGTGTGCAGCGGCATGGCGCGCTGCACCGCCACTTGGAACAGATCGACGAGGGTTTGGCGGGGGTTTTCAAAGGTCGGCATGGCGACATTGTGCCGCCTGCCTGCACCGCTCCAATGGCCGCTCAGATGGCCACCAGCTGCCGGATGTCCTTGGCCTGCATTTCGCTGCCCGGCCCACTCGCAATCACCTCGCCGCGCTCCATCACCACGTACTGATCGGCCAGGGCTTCGGCAAAGTCGTAGTACTGCTCCACCAGCACGATGGCCATGTCGCCCCGATCGGCCAGCATGCGGATCACCTTGCCGATGTCTTTGATGATGTTGGGCTGTATGCCCTCGGTGGGTTCGTCCAGGATCAGCAACTTGGGGCCAGCGGCTAGCGCCCGCGCGATGGCCAGCTGCTGCTGCTGGCCTCCAGAGAGATCACCGCCCCGTCGCCCCAGCATCTGCTTGAGCACTGGGAACAGTTCGAACAGCTCGGCCGGAATGGGCGTGCCCCCCGGTTTGTAGGCCAGGCCCATCTGCAGGTTTTCCAACACCGTCAGGCGGGCAAAAATCTCCCGCCCCTGCGGTACAAAACCCATGCCGGACCGCGCTCTTTCGTAAGGCGTGGCTTTGTCGATGGGCTGGCCGTTGAAGGTGATGCCACCGCTCTTGATGGGCACCAGGCCCATGAGGGATTTCAGCAAGGTGGTCTTGCCCACCCCGTTGCGTCCCAGCACCACGGTGACCTGGCCGAGTTCGGCACGCAGGTTGACGTTGCGCAGGATGTGGCTGCCACCGTAGTACTGGTTGACGTCTTTGACTTCGAGCAGGCTCATGTGTGTACTCCTCAACGGCCGAGGTAAACCTCGATCACGCGTTCATCGGCCTGCACCTCGTCCAGCGTGCCTTCGGCCAGCACCGAGCCGTCGCACAACACGGTGACTTTTTCAGAGATGGCGCGGATGAAGCTCATGTCGTGCTCCACCACCATCAGCGAATGTTTGCCCTTGAGCGTGAGAAACAGCTCGGCGGTGCGGGCGGTTTCTTCGTCGGTCATGCCGGCCACCGGTTCGTCGAGCAGCAAGAGCTTGGGGTCTTGCATGAGCAACATGCCAATCTCCAGCCACTGCTTCTGGCCGTGGCTCAACAGGCCGGCCTGGCGGCTGGCGCTGCTGGCCAGGTGGATGGTGGTCAACACCTCGGCCAGGCGGTCTTTCTCTTCACCGGTCAACGTGAACACCATGCTGTGGCGCACGCGTTTGTCGGTGGCCAGCGCCAGTTCCAGGTTCTCGAACACGCTGAGCTGCTCGAACACCGTCGGCTTCTGGAACTTGCGGCCAATGCCCAGGGCGGCGATCTCGGCCTCGCGGTGGCGCAGCAAATCGATGGTGCTGCCGAAAAACACCGAGCCTTGGTCGGGTCGGGTCTTGCCGGTGATGATGTCCATCATCGTCGTCTTGCCAGCACCGTTGGGGCCGATGATGCAGCGCAACTCACCCGGGGCGATGTCCAGGTTCAGCCCGTTGATGGCCTTGAAGCCGTCGAAGCTCACGTGCACATCTTCGAGGTAGAGAATGCGGCCATGGGTGGTGTCCACCTCGCCCGCCTTGGCGATGCGGCCGTAGCCCGCGCGGCGACCACCGGATTCGGTGCGACCGACTTCGACCGCCGCCCGGCTTTTCTCAAAGCGCTGCGCGCCCGCTTCCAACAGGTCCGGCGTCATGCCTTGCCTCCACGCAGTTTCTTCACCAGCCCCACCACACCTTGTGGCATCCACAAGGTGACCGCGATGAACAGCGCACCGAGGAAATACAGCCAGAACTCAGGGAAGGCCACGGTGAGCCAGCTTTTGGCGCCGTTGACGATGAAGGCCCCGGCGATGGGCCCCACCAGCGTGGCACGCCCGCCCACGGCAGCCCACACCGCCATCTCGATGCTGGCCGCTGTGCTCATTTCGCCCGGGTTGATGATGCCCACCTGCGGCACGTAGAGTGCACCGGCCACACCACACATCACGGCCGAGATGGTCCAGATGGTGAGCTTGTAGGGAAGCGGGTTGTAGCCACAAAACATGACGCGGCTTTCCGAATCACGCACGGCTTGCAGCACGCGGCCAAACTTGCTGCCCACCAGCCAGCGCGCAAACAAATAGAAGCCCAGCAGCGTGAGGCCGGTGAAAACAAACAGCGTCATGCGCATGCCCGGCGTGGCGATGGGCAGGCCCAGGATGCGCTTGAAATCGGTGAAGCCGTTGTTGCCGCCCATGCCGGTTTCGTTGCGGAAGAAAAGCAGCAGCGCGGCAAAGGTCAGCGCCTGGGTGATGATGGAAAAGTACACGCCCTTGATGCGCGAACGGAAGGCGAAGTAGCCGAACACAAAGGCCACCACACCCGGCACCAGCACGATGAGCAGCAGCGTGGCGATGAAGCTGTCGCTCAAGGCCCAATGCCAGGGCAGTTCCTTCCAGTCCAGAAAGACCATGAAGTCGGGCAGATCGCTTTTGTAGTTGCCGTCGCGGCCGATCTGGCGCATGAGGTACATGCCCATCACATAGCCACCCAGCGCAAAGAACAGGCCGTGGCCCAGGCTGAGAATGCCGGTGTAGCCCCAGATGAGGTCCATGGCCAGCGCGCAGATGGCGTAGCACATGATCTTGCCGAGCAGGCCCACCATGTAGCCCGAGAGGTGGAAGGCACTGTCTTCAGGCACCAGCAGGTTGAGCACCGGTGCGAGGGCGCACACCAGCAGCAGGGCCACGATGAAGGCGCTCCAGCCGGGGCGGGTGAGCAAGGGGCCGCGCTCGGGCAAGGCGACAACGGCGGGGGTGGTGGTCGTGCTGTTCATGCTTCGGCACTCCGGCCCTTCATGGCAAAAATTCCCTGCGGCCGTTTCTGGATGAAAACGATGATGAAAATCAGCACGGCGATCTTGGCCAGCACGGCACCGGTCCAGCCTTCGAGCACTTTGTTGAGCAGGCCCAGGCTCAGCGCGGCGTACACCGTGCCCGCCAGTTGGCCCACGCCGCCGAGCACCACCACCATGAAGGAATCCACGATGTAGTTCTGGCCCAGGTCGGGGCCGACGTTGCCGATCTGGCTCAGCGCGCAACCGGCCAGGCCCGCGATGCCCGAACCCAGCGCGAAGGCGTAGGTGTCGATGCGGGCGGTGTTGACGCCCATACAAGAAGCGATCGGCCGGTTCTGCGTGACGCCGCGCACAAACAGGCCCAGCCGGGTGCGCGAGATCAGCAGCGTCACGCCCAGCAACACGGCGGCGGCAAAGGCGATGATGATGAGGCGGTTCCACGGCAAGGTGAGGTTGCCCAGCAGCGTGACGCTGCCACTCATCCAGCTCGGGTTTTCCACGCCCACGTTCTGCGCGCCAAACAGGCTGCGCACCAGTTGCATCAGCACCAGGCTGATGCCCCAGGTGGCGAGCAGGGTTTCCAGCGGGCGGCCGTACAAGAAGCGGATCACGCTGCGCTCCATGGCCGCGCCCACCAGGGCCGAGGTCAGGAAAGCCACGGGAATGGCGGCAAGCAAGTACCAGTCGAACAGGCCGGGCAGGCTGTTGCGGAAGAAGACTTGCACCGCCCAGGTGGCGTAGGCGCCGATCATGATCAGTTCGCCGTGGGCCATGTTGATCACGCCCATGAGGCCGTAGGTGATGGCCAGGCCCAGCGCGGCCAGCAGCAGGATGGAGCCCAGGCTGACGCCGGTGAAGGCTTGCGACAGGGCACTGCCCAACGCCAGTTGGCGGTCGATGGCCGAGAGCGCGGCCGACAGCGCGGCCTTGACCCCCGGGTTGGCTTCCGCCTCCAGGCGTTGCAACAACAGCGGGCGCAGCGTCGGCCGGCTTTTTTCGCCCAGCGCCTTGGCGGCACTCAGGCGCTTGGCGTCGTCTTCGGCGGCCAGCTGCATGGCGGCCAGGGCGAGGTCCAGGCTGTCGCGCGCCTGGTCGTCCAGCGCGCCGGCCAGGGCCTTCTCGATCAGGGGAATCTGTGTGGCGTCGGGCTCTTCAAATGCCGCGCGCTGCAGCAGCTTGGCCGCGTCACGCTGCGCACCCACGTCGCTGCCAAACAGTTGGCGCACCGCGAGGGCGGCTTCCAGCGCACCCCGCATGCGGTTGTTAACGATGACGTCTTGTGCCTCGTCGTTCTGTGCCACCGCCGCACCGGTGGTGGCGTCGGTGGTGCTGCCGTCGTCGGCCACGATCAGCACCTGCTGGCCCAGCACTTTGACCGCACCATCGGCCAGCGCTTTCATCAGCGCCTGGGCCTGGTCGTCGGGCTCGGCCGCCAGGCGGTTGAGTGTGGCGATGCGCGCATCGCCATCGCCCTCGACCAACGCCAAGGCGTCGGCCGGGGTCAGGGCATGAACACTGGCTGCGCCCATCAGGCACAGCAGGGCACAACAGGAACGCAGCCAGCGCATCATGCTCCCTCGCTCACTTCGCCATGGCGACGTTTTTCTTGCCCTTGTTCTCGGCGATGTAGTCGCTCCACGGGTCGGCCACCACGGGGCCCGGGGTCTTCCACACCACGTTGAACTGGCCGTCGGCCTTGATCTCGCCGATGAACACCGGCTTGTGCAGGTGGTGGTTTTCCTTGTCCATGGTGGAGGTGAAGCCGCCCGGCGCCTTGAAGGTCTGGCCGGCCATGGCGGCAATCACCTTGTCGGTGTCGGTGCTCTTGGCCTTGGCCACGGCCTGCGCCCACATGTTGATGCCGATGTAAGTGGCTTCCATCGGGTCGTTGGTGAGCGGCTTGTCCTTGTGGCCAGCGATGTTCTTGGCCTTGGCGTAGGCGGCCCACTTCTTGGTGAACTCGGCGTTGGCCGGGTTCTTGATGCTCATGAAGTAGTTCCAGGCGGCCAGGTGGCCCACCAGCGGCTTGGTGTCCACACCACGCAGCTCTTCTTCACCCACCGAGAAGGCCACCACCGGCACGTCCTTGGCCGACAGACCGGCGTTGCCCAGCTCCTTGTAGAAGGGCACGTTGGAGTCGCCGTTGATGGTGGAGACCACCGCCGTCTTCTTGCCCGCAGACGCGAACTTCTTGATGTTGGCGATGATGGTCTGGTAGTCGGAGTGGCCGAAGGGGGTGTACTCCTCCATGATGTCCTCATCCTTCACGCCCTTGGCTTTGAGGAAGGCACGCAGGATCTTGTTGGTGGTGCGGGGGTAAACGTAGTCGGTGCCCAGCAGCACCCAGCGCTTGGCCGAGCCACCGTCTTTGCTCATCAGGTACTCCACGGCGGGAATGGCCTGCTGGTTGGGCGCGGCACCGGTGTAGAACACGTTCTTGCTCAGCTCTTCACCCTCGTACTGCACGGGGTAGAACAGCAGCGAGTTCTTTTCCTCGAACACCGGCAGCACCGACTTGCGCGACACCGAAGTCCAGCAGCCGAACACGGCGGCCACCTTGTCCTGGTCGATCAGTTGTTTGGCCTTCTCGGCAAACAGCGGCCAGTTGGAAGCCGGGTCCACCACCACGGGTTCGAGCTTCTTGCCCAACACGCCGCCCTTGGCGTTGATCTCGTCGATGGCCATCAGGGCCACGTCCTTGAGCACGGTTTCCGAAATGGCCATGGTGCCCGACAGGCTGTGCAACACGCCGACCTTGATGGTCTCTTGCGCGTGGGCCGACAGGCCAAAGGCGCCCAGGGCGGTGGCCACCGTCAGGGCTTTGAGGGTGAATCGGCGGGTGTTCTGCGCTTGCGACATGGGGTTTCTCCAGGTTTTCCAGACAACACAAAGGGGAGGCTTGTGTCCCCTTGGCGTGGCCTAAAAAAAGCCGCTTCAGAGGGGATGACTGGATGCTAGGGAGAACCCTGGGTGGCGTATGTACGCCGGGTGGCGTATGCGGGCGAGTGTGCACACAAGGAGACAGACGGGCGTTCAAATTCGAACCTGGGTTGCTTCACAACCGGCAAACAACTCACATTCACTTCATAATTGATCGAACCAATGCGAATCAATATTGCACCGTCAGCAAAGTGAAGAGACAACGGAATAAATGTTAAATGTGACAAGCCCAGCCGTTACCTCCTGGTTGAGCGCCTGCCACCAGGTGTTGGATCGGTTGCTGTTCCGTTTGTCCACCTATTTGTTGCCGCTGCTGATGCTCGGGCTCTCGGCCCTTGCGCTGGTCGCCTGGCCCAGTCACTACCCCTCCCTGCAAGGCCAGGCTCTGAGCTTTCAGGTGGTGGAAGACCTTCGCGGCAACTGGACACCACCAGACGCCTTGAAAGCGCTGGCCGAGGTCAATCCGCCTGCTGTGGCGCACAGAGACACACAGTTGTCCACCCGGCCTTTTTGGCTGCGTCTTGACGTAGCGGAACACGACAGCGCGATTCCCCAGTCGGTGGAGTTCAGCTCGCGGCACGCGACCGAAATCACTTGCTGGGATGCGCAGAACCTGACCGAATTGGGGCACGCCGACCGCGGCACCGACACAGGCCCCCTGTCGCTTCTCAAAGCGGGTTTCGCCCTCGCGCTGCCAGTGGACCGGGCCGTCGACTCGGCAATCTGCCGAGCCCTCTTTGTGGGGCCCGCGCGCATACGGGCCCAGCAGTGGGACTCACCTGTGCTGTTGCGCTCCACACAGCAGTTTCACAACTACGCTGGTCTGCTCGATGGCGGGGTGATGATCCTCGCGTTGTTTGTGTTCCTGACTGGGCTGATCAACCGAAACACCACCTATGTGTTGTTTTCGACATGGCTGGTCGTGAACTTGCGCATGGCTGCCCTCTCTGCGGGTTGGGACTATCAGTGGCTGGGTCACTTGGTACCGGTGAACTGGCTACAACCATCACGCCTGATCACTGTGGCGGTGTATTACGTGACCACCATCACCCTGTTCCGCACCTTCTTTGAAGACGAACTGAACAAAGTGGGCTACCAACAACTGATGCGACTGGCGCAGTGGACATGCCTGCCCCTGTTGATGCTGTCGGCGACGTTGTCTTACGCCAGCTTCCTGCCGCTGATCTGGGTGTCAACCGCGTTCAACATCATCGTGTTGGTGTTCTTTCTCGGTCGCATCCTGTGGCTTACCCGCTCGCGCGTGGCCATGTGGTACGCCGCATCCATCACTATCACACTGTTCGCCAGCCTGTACGAGGTGATCTCTGCCGCCCTGGGCATCAAAGGTTTGATTGACAGCGTCAACAGCGTGACGGCGGCGCTCTCTTCCAGCCTGATGGCTGCGCTGGCTATTGCTGCGCAGATGAAACAGGAGCATGAACAACGGCTGGAAATCCAGGCTGAGCTGCAGCACACGTACGAGGCCATGCCCATCGGACTGTTCACGCTCGACATGCAGGGACGCTTCATGAGCGCCAACCCGGCCTTGCTGCAAATGCTGGGCGAACAGGTGCTGGAGCCTGGCCACAACGACTGGTACCGGCAGTTCAGGCAGGGCGCCTGGACCCACTTGCACCAGCAGTTGCACCAGCAGAAGACGGTAGAACTGGAAGTCGAGGGTTTGCGCCAGGACGACAACGCCCGTCCGCGGCGCTACATGGTGCGCGCCGCTCTGGCGCGCGACAAAATCGAAGGTTCGCTGCAGGATGTGACCGAAAAATCGCTTGCCATCGAAAACCTTCGCTTCTTGGCACACAACGACCCGCTCACGAAGGTCCTCAACCGCCGTGGCGTGGAAATGGCGTTGGATGCAGCTCTCAGCGGCGCGCGCGAAGGCAGACCGCTTGCGCTGGCCTACCTCGATCTGGACCGTTTCAAACTCATCAACGACCTGTTCGGCCACAACGCGGGAGACGAAGTGCTGCAACAGGTTTGCACCCGGGTCAACACGCTGCTGTCAGAACCCATGCGTCTGGGGCGCGTGGGTGGCGACGAATTTGTCATCGTGATGCCCGACACCCGCGTCAAACTGGCCCGACTGATTTGCCAGGGCGTGGTAGCCACCATCGGGGGCACCCCATACCGTGTGGGCGAACGGGCGTTTCATGTGCGTGGCTCGGTGGGCCTGATTGAAGTCGGCCCGGGCACCTCCATCAAGGACGCCGTGGCCACCGCCGACCGCGCCTGCCGCGAGGCGAAAGCCGGGCATTCCGACGGGCTGGTGGTGTTCGAGAAAAACGCCCGCGCCTTCCTGGACCACGAAGCCGAAATGCGCCTGGTCGAGCGCCTGTCCGCGCAGGCCGACCTCAGCGGCCTGTTCGTCGAGATGCAGCCCATCATGTCGCTGCGCAAACCGCGCGCCTCGCTCAACTTCGAGGTGTTGCTGCGCATGCAGGACGAAAACGGCAACCGCATCCCCACCGACCGTCTCATCGCAGCAGGCGAGAACAGCGGACGCATGGGCGTGATCGACCGCTGGGTGCTGGACCACACGCTGCAGTGGCTGCAAACCCACCAGGCATCACTGGGTGCGACCCAGTTCGTCTGCATGAACCTCAGCGGCGCGTCTTTGAACGACGAGCGCTTTGTGGACGACGTGTTCGAAGCACTGGAACAGAACATCGAGATCGCACGCCACATCTGCCTGGAAATCACCGAAAGCGTTGCGCTGCACGACCTGCAGAACACCCGCCGCTTCATCGACCGGGTGCGCCAGTACGGGGCCAAGGTGGCGCTGGACGACTTCGGCGCCGGCTACACCTCGTTCTCGTACCTGAAAGACTTGCCAGGTGACCTGCTCAAGATCGATGGCAGCTTCATCGTCAACATGAACCAGCACCCGGCCAACATTGCCATCGTCGAGGCCATCGTCAACCTGGCACAAAACCTGGGCATGAAAACCATTGCGGAATGGGCCGAGGACGCGGAAACCGTGCAGACGCTGGCGGAGATCGGTGTGGACTACGTGCAGGGCTTCGTGGTGGCCAGGCCCCAAGCACCGGCCGCCATCCTCGGCGTTCGCTCGTCGGCAGACTTCATTCCGGCCGAAGGGGAGATGGCAACCGTGCTCGATGCGCTGGAAAAACTGGGCACCACGCCCGACCTGTTTTTGGGCACATCGGTCGATCAGGTGCACTGATCGGCTGCCCCCCGCCTTATTGGGTGGCGAAGCGGGCGGTCATGCCCATGGTGGGCCACTCGGCAGCATCCGCACTTGCCTCTGCGTTGCCATAGGGAGGCAACGCGATGTCTTGGTGAATCGTCTGAAACACGAACTGGTACAACGGATGGCGCGCCTCGAACCAGCGCTGCTCGGCTGTCTCCACTTCGAACGACATGATGCGGTGCGGCAGATCGCCAGCGTGTTTGAGCGGCACGAATCCCTGCCCAGGAAACACGTCGCTGAACATCAGGCGTTGGTACTGTCGATCAATGGGCGCACGCCCTGCAATCACCATGTAGTCCACGCCCACCATGTGGCAGTAGAGGAAAAAGGACTTGAACAAGGCGGTCTTGACGAGGCGCCCTGCGGCTTCCTGTGTCACCCCCAGGCGCGTGGCTTCGGCCAGCGTGGCGTTACAAAACGGTGCTGGCAGCGTCACCGACTGCTCCAGCGTGAGCGGCCGAAAGCGGTTGGACTGGATGCGCATCGTGCCCAAAGGCGACCCGTCGAGCTTGGACTCTGCGAGCAAGACCACCACACCTGGTTCGTGGTCCGCGCCTTCGGCACGCAACAAAGTTTGCGCAAACTCCGGCAAGTGGCGCGCATAAGCCTCGTGGCGTATCTGCACCGCTTTGTCGAGATCTTCCTGGCTGTTCACCAGCTTGATGGTGAAGGGCAGCCACTCTTCCTTGAGTGCGCCGCGCTGCAGGGCAACGGGCGCACGGACCACCTCGCCCACGCGCGGAGACAGGTGAGAAGGGCTCGAAGGGACTGTCGAGAAAGCATTGAGGTTTTCCATGGCACGACCCGTTGATTTGCGAAGAAATGAAAAGTACAAAATCAATGTAAATTTCAATTCACATTTCTGAAGTCGGTGCCGCGCTGAAAATCGTGTCAGGTTTTTTCCTACAAGGCTGCCCACTCACACCCGGAAACACCTGCATCAGATCGACACAGGTGCGGGCTTTCAAGCCGATGGCCCGAGCCCACGCACGCGGTTGATGGCCATGGCCGCAGCGGCCGTGCGGGTTTCCACGCCGAGCTTGGCGTACACACGTTCGAGGTGTTTTTTTACCGTGGCCGGGCTGGCGCCGAGAATGTCGCCGATGTCGCGGTTGATCTTGCCCTTCACCACCCAGTACAGCACCTCGGCCTCGCGCGCGGTGAGACCAAACGCTTGTGCCGTGGCTTCGATGACGCTGGTGTCGGAGCTTTCCTGCATCACGATCAGCCACTCACCGTCGTCCACCTGCTGGTGCAAACGGAAGGTCAGGCGGCGTGGCCCGCTTTCCATGCTCAGGCGCGGTGGCTCGCGCAAGGGGTCGGGCGGCAACTGGCGTTGCAGCCACACCACCACCTCGGGCGGCGCGTGGGGCGACTGGGTGCCGCAGTAGCGCAGCAGCCATTCGCGTGCCAGCGGGGTTCGCCACATCAGGCGGCCGTCGCTGGCGCGCACGGTGATGGCGGCGTAGCCCAGCGCGTCCAGCGCATTGCGGGCCTGCTGTCGCTCGCGCGCGCCCTGGCGCGCCTGGCGGGCGCTTTGCAGGTGCACGCCCATGCGCGCCATCACCTCGCGCGGCTTCACGGGCTTGGTCACGTAATCGGCGCCGCCGGCCTCCAGCGCGGCCACCAGGTGCTCGGTCTCGGTGAGCCCGGTCATGAAGATGATGGGGATGGCGGCCGTGGCCGGGTTGGCCTTGAGGCGGCGCGCCACCTCGAAACCATCAATGCCGGGCATGACGGCGTCGAGCAGAATGAGGTCGGGCAAGGCCTGGGCCGCGCGGGCGAGCGCGCTTTCGCCGTCCAGCGCCACCAGCACGGTGTAACCGGCCTCGTCCAGCGCGTCGTGCAGCACGGCCACGTTGTCGGGCACGTCGTCCACGATGAGCACCAGGGGGGCGTCGGCGTCAAGGGTGGCGGGGGTCAAGCTGTGTCTCCGCGATCAGTTGTTCGATGGCCTCGAACCGGAAGGCCCGCGCCAGCGCCGCCACACGCTGAACGAAGTGGGCGCACTCGGGGCGGCGCGCCAGCAATTCGTCGAGTTGTCGCACCACACCCTTGTAGTAACCCAGCCGGGTGGCGGCCAGCAAGACGTCCAGCTCGGCGGCTGTGGGCCTGGCCTGTTCGCTGACAGCGGCTTCAGGTGCCGGCGCCTCGGGGGGCGCCGTGTCCACTTGCCACGCCAGGTCCAGGCGCTGGCCCAGCCAGTCCAGCAGGTCGTCGCGCCGCACCGGCTTGACGAGGAAATCGCGCGGCGGCAGGCCAATGTCGTTGTCCAGCCCTTTGTCGAAGGCGTTGGCCGAAACGACCGCCAAGGCAGGCTCGGGCGCCAGGCCCAGCGCGCGGATGCGGCGCAGCGTCTCCCAGCCATCGATGCCGGGCATGGCCAGGTCCATGCACACGGCGTCGGGGCGCAGGCCGTTGGCCAGGGCACGCAAAGCGTCTTCGCCGTGGGTGGCCAGGGTCACGTCAAAGCCCAGAGGGCTGAGCCAGCGGGCAATGAGGTTGCGGTCGGCCTCTTCGTTGTCGACCACCAGCACGCGGCGACGTGCCCCCTGGTAACCCACGCGCGGTGGTGATGTCAGCGCCGCCGGGGCCACCGCGCCTTGCAATTCGGGCACAAACAGGCGCAGACGGAACACCGTGCCCTGCCCCGGCGTGCTGTGGGCGGTCATCTCGCCGCCCATGAGGTCGGTCAGCATCTTGGCAATCGTCAGCCCCAGACCCGAACCCTGAGCGCCACCGGCCGCCGTGCTGCCGCGTGCAAAGGGCTCGAACACGCGTTGCAGGTCCTCGGCCGTCATGCCCGGCCCGGTGTCGGTCACCTCGATGTGGGCCATCTCGCGGGCATAGCGCACGCGCAAGGCCACCTCGCCGCGCGCGGTGAACTTGACGGCGTTGCCCAGCAGGTTGATGAGGATTTGGCGCACGCGTTTTTCGTCGGCACGCACCGCCAGGGGCAGGCTGCCTTGGGTCTCAAAACGGAAGCGCAAACCTTTCTCTTGCGCTTGCAGTTCAAACAAGCACGCCATCTCGGCCATGGCGGCCTGAAAGCGCATGGGCTTGAGGTCCAGCGTCAGCTTGCCCGACTCGATGCGGGCGATGTCCAGCGTGCCTTCGATGAGCGAGAGCAGGTGCTCGCCGCCCCGGTGGATGACCTGGATGGCCTGGGCCCGGTGCGGCGCCATGCCGGTGTCCTCCTGCAGCAATTGGGCGTAACCCAGGATGCTGTTGAGCGGTGTGCGCAGCTCGTGGCTGATGGTGCTGATGTAGCGCGTCTTGGCCTGGTTGGCCTGGTCGGCGGCGCGTTTGGCCTGCTGCAGTTGCTCATCGGTGCGGCGGTGCGATGCGATCTCCTGCATCAGCAGTGCGCTCTGGCGGCGCGATTCCTCCTGCGCCACCTCGCGGCTCTGGTGCGCCAGCACCAGCCACCAGGCCACCACCGCCGCCACCGTGAGCAGCACCAGAAACACCAGCACAAAACCGGGGGAGCGCTGTTGCCCATACAGCAGGCCCAACACCGCCGCCAGCACAGGGGCCACCACCGCCATGAGCAACAAGTAATGGGCCAGACCGGCGTCGAGGTAAGGCCACAGGCGGCGCGGCAACACGGCCCGCAGGGCCTGGCCCCATTGCACACTCAGGCGCGCGTGGGGTTTGCATTGGTCGCCACAGCGGGCATCCAGCGTGCAGCACAGCGAGCAGATGGCACCGCCATAAGCCAGGCAGTGGGCCATGTCGGGGCCTTCGTAATCGCGCTCGCAAATCACGCACCGAAGAACACCCCCCGCGCCGCCTTCGGCGTCACCCCCCTGAGAGGGGGGCCACACGAGCGGACCTGCAATGCCGGATCCGCCGTGTGTGCTGGGCTGGGAGGTGCGCGCCAGGTAATAGCGGCCCCGGGTACCCCATGCGATGAGCGGTGCCGCAACAAACGCAGTCACCATCGCAATGCTGGCCGAGAAGGCCTGCGCCAGGGCACCAAACACGCCCATGTGCGCCGCGATGGACAGGGTTGAAGCCAGGGCCATGGCGCCCACGCCCACTGGGTTGATGTCGTAGAGGTGGGCACGCTTGAACTCGATGCCTTTGGGCGACAGGCCCAGCGGCTTGTTCACCACCAGATCGGCCACCACCGCCATGATCCAGGTGATGGCGATGTTGGCGTACAGGCCCAGCACCTCGCCCAGCGCCTGGAACACGTTCATTTCCATGAGCATGAAGGCGATCAGCGTGTTGAACACCACCCACACCACGCGGCCCGGGTGGCTGTGGGTGAGGCGTGAGAAGAAGTTGCTCCAGGCCAGCGAGCCGGCGTAGGCATTCGTGACGTTGATCTTGAGTTGCGAGACGATCACGAAAAGCGCCGTGGCCGCCACCGCCCAGCCGTAGTTCGGGAACACGTACTCGTAGGCGGCCAGGTACATCTGGTTGGGGTCCACCGCGCGCTCCACCGGCACCATGTGGCTGATGGCGAGATACGCCAGCACCGCGCCGCCCAACATCTTGAGCACGCCCAGCAACACCCAACCCGGCCCACCCGCCAACACGCCCGCCCACCAGCGCAGCGCGCCCACTTTTTCGCGCGCGGGCATGAAGCGCAGGTAGTCGGCCTGCTCCCCCATTTGGGTGATGAGGGCGATGCCCACCGTCAAAGCAGCACCGAAAAAGTGCACGTTGAAACGCGCACCTTCACCCGATGCGCCGCCGTAGTGCACAACGCCGCCAAATGCACCCGGTTCGTGCATGGCCACATACACGAACGGCAAGACCAGCATCACCAGCCACAGCGGCTGGGTCCAGACCTGCAAGCGGCCGATGACGGACACACCGTGTGTCACCAGTGGAATCACCACCACCGCACAAATCAGGTAGCCCCAGGCGGGCGGGATGTCGAAGGCCAGCTCCAGCGCGTAGGCCATCACCGCCGCCTCCAGCGCAAAGAAGATGAAGGTGAAGCTGGCGTAGATCAGCGAGGTGATGGTGGAGCCGATGTAGCCAAAGCCCGCGCCACGCGTGAGCAGGTCCATGTCCACCCCGTAGCGGGCGGCGTACACGCTGATGGGCAGGCCGGCCAGAAAGATGATGAGCCCGGTGGCCAGGATGGCCAGGGCCGCGTTGACAAAACCGTACTGCACCAGCAGCGTGGCGCCCACGGCCTCCAGGATCAGGAACGACGCCGCGCCAAAGGCCGTGTTGGCCACGCGCCAGACCGACCATTGACGGAAGCGCTGTGGGGTGTAGCGCAGCGCATAGTCCTCCAGTGTCTCACTGGCCACCCAAGCGTTGTAGTCGCGCCGCACCTTGATGATGCGTTGCGGGGCACTGGCGGAGGCGGAAGACAACGGTGAATTCACGGCCTGCACAGTGCAGCTTCCGTGCCATCCCCGGCACGGCTTTTGCTGATACCCACGCATGGAACTCACACCCCGCGAGAAAGACAAGCTCCTCATCTTCACCGCCGCCTTGCTGGCCGAGCGGCGCAAGGCGCGTGGACTCAAACTCAATTACCCCGAAGCGGTGGCCCTCATCAGCGCCGTCGTGATGGAGGGCGCGCGCGACGGAAAGACCGTGGCGCAACTCATGAGCGAGGGCCGCCTGGTGCTCGCGCGCGAAGACGTGATGGAGGGCATCCCCGAGATGATTCCCGACATCCAGGTCGAGGCCACCTTTCCCGACGGCACCAAGCTCGTCACCGTCCACCAACCCATCGTCTGAGCCCTGCCATGAAACACATCGCCACCCTCGCCGCCACGCTCAGCACCCTGCCCGCCTTCGCGCACGACGGCCACGGCCTGTTCGGCAGCCATTGGCACGCCAGCGACGCGCTGGGTTTTGTGGCCGTGGGCGCTGTTGCGGCGGCTTTTCTCTGGTTCACCCGGGGCGGCAAATGATTCCCGGCGAGTACCTGATCGACGAAGGCGAACACGCCCTGAACCCGGGCCGCCGCACCTTGAGCGTGCTGGTGAAAAACACCGCCGAGCGCCCCATCCAGGTGGGCTCGCACTACCACTTCAGCGAAACCAACGGCGCACTGGACTTTGACCGTGCTGCCGCGCGCGGCATGCGGCTGAACATCGCCAGCGGCACGGCCGTGCGCTTCGAGCCCGGCCAGCAGCGCACCGTGGAACTGGTGGACTACGCCGGCGACCGGGTGATCTACGGATTTCGCGCGTTGACCCAAGGAAAACTTTGACCATGGCCAGCATTCCCAAACGCGCCTACGCCGACATGTTCGGCCCCACCGTGGGTGACCGACTGCGCCTGGCCGACACCGGCCTCATCGTCGAGGTGGAGCAGGACCTGACCTTGCGCGCCGGTGGCTACGGCGAGGAAGTGAAATTCGGCGGCGGCAAGACCATCCGCGACGGCATGGCGCAGAGCCAGCGCACGAATGGCGAAGGCGCCATGGACACCGTGCTGACCAATGCGCTGCTGATCGACCACTGGGGCATCGTCAAGTGCGACATCGGGCTCAAGCATGGCCGCATAGCGGCAATAGGCAAGGCCGGCAACCCCGACACCCAGCCCGGCGTGGACATCGTCATCGGCCCGGGCACCGAAATCATCAGTTGCGAGGGCAACATCGTCACCGCCGGTGGCATCGACAGCCACATCCACTTCATCTGCCCGCAGCAGGTGGACGAGGCCCTGGCCTCGGGCGTGACCACCATGCTGGGCGGCGGCACCGGCCCGGCCACCGGCACCTTCGCCACCACCTGCACGCCCGGCCCCTGGCACATCGAGCGCATGCTGCAGGCGGCCGATGGCCTGCCCATGAACATTGGCTTCCTGGGCAAAGGCAACGCCAGCCGGCCCGAGGCGCTGCGCGAGCAGGTGCACGCCGGCGTCATCGGACTGAAGCTGCACGAAGACTGGGGCACCACGCCGTCGGCCATCGACACCTGTTTGGACGTGGCCGAAGAAACCGACACGCAGGTCGCCATACACAGCGACACGCTCAACGAATCGGGTTTCGTCGAAAACACGATTGCAGCCACCAAAGGCCGCACGCTGTGCGCCTTCCACACCGAAGGTGCGGGTGGTGGCCACGCGCCCGACATCATGCGCGTGGTGGGCGAGGCCAACTTCCTGCCCTCGTCCACCAACCCCACCATGCCCTACACGGTGAACACGCTGGACGAGCACGTGGACATGCTGATGGTGTGCCACCACCTCGATGCGTCCATCCCCGAGGACTTGGCCTTTGCCGAAAGCCGCATCCGCCGCGAAACCATCGCCGCCGAAGACATCCTGCACGACCTGGGCGCCATCAGCATGATGAGCAGCGACAGCCAGGCCATGGGCCGCGTGGGCGAGGTCGTGATCCGCACCTGGCAGACGGCCGACAAGATGAAGCAGCAGCGTGGCGCACTGCCGCAGGACAGCAGCCGCAACGACAACTTCCGCATCAAGCGTTACATCGCCAAATACACCATCAACCCGGCCATTGCCCACGGCATCTCGCACATCGTGGGTTCGGTGGAGCCGGGCAAATGGGCGGATCTGGTGATCTGGAAGCCGGCCTTCTTTGGCGTGAAACCCGCGCTGGTGCTCAAGGGCGGCAGCATCGCGCTGGCCGCAATGGGTGATCCCAACGCCTCCATCCCCACGCCGCAGCCGGTGCACTACCGCCCGCAGTTCGGCGCCTTCGGCGGCGCGCTGGCGCGGGGCAGCCTGAGCTTTGTGTCTCAGGCCGCGCTGGACGCCGGCGTGGCGCAGCGCTATGGCTTGGCCAAACAACTCGTGGCCGTGCAAGGTTGTCGCCACGTTACCAAGGCCAGCATGGTGCACAACAGCCACCTGCCGGTGATGGAGATCGACCCGCAGCGCTACACCGTGCGCGCCGATGGCGTGCTGCTGACCTGCGAGCCCGCCACGCGGCTGCCGCTGGCGCAGCGCTACTTTTTGTTTTGATCCGTTGGGTCGGTGTCATCACCACTTTCGCCGTCGCTCCGAGACAGGTTGTATCCACCCGACGTCAACTCGGTCACGTACAAGCTGTCCCCCACGGTAACGTTCAAGCTGGCAAGCACTTCCTCAGGCAGGATCACGCCCAACGAATCACCCACTTCGATCAGTTTCATTGAAAACATTTCGGGCCTCCCTGCTAACGTTATAACGGACTTGACTCCACACTCACACCCGCCCAACCCTATGCTGCAAGCCTCCAAACTCATCCCCCAAGGCCAGGGCCTGGCCGAGGTGCTGCTGCGCCGCGCGCCCAGCGTCACCCTGGACTGGGACTTGCGTCAGAAAAGCCGGTTTGATGCCGAGACAAGCGACGGCCAGCGGGTGGGCGTGTTCCTGCCACGCGGCACCGTGGTACGCGGCGGCGATGTGTTGCTGACACAGGCCGGCGGTTTCATCCGTGTAGTGGCCGCGCCCCAGGCGGTGCTGCGCATCACCGCCTGTGCCCAGCACGGCAGCCCTTTCGACCTGACCCGCGCGGCCTACCACCTGGGCAACCGCCACGTGCCCATTGAGCTGCAGCCGGACCACCTCAAGATCGAGCCCGATCATGTGCTGGCCGACATGCTGCGCCAGATGCACCTGATCGTGAACGAGGTGCGCGAACCCTTCGAGCCCGAGAGCGGCGCCTACGCGCAAGGCGGACATGGTCACGGCCATGCCCATGCCCATTCACACGACCACGGTCACCACGACCACGGCCACTGATGCGCCGTCTGCTCCGCAAGCCCGCACGCCCCGCCCCGCGCTCGCGCACCTCCAACCCGGCCAGCCTGCTGCCCCTGATCTGGCTGGCCTCGCCGGCGCTGCCCATCGGTGGGTTTTCCTATTCCGAAGGCCTGGAAGCGGCGGTGAACGCCGGTCATGTGCGCGACGAGGCCAGCGCCAGTGCCTGGGTAGGCGATCAGTTGCACCTGAGCCTGGCGCGCGCCGACCTGCCAGTGCTGGCCCGCGCCCTGCCCGCCTGGCGCCGCCACGACTGGGCCCGCCTGGCCGAGTTGGACGCCTGGGTGCGCCAGACCCGCGAAACCGCCGAAATGCGCCTGCAGACCGAGCAGATGGGCCGCTCGCTCATCGAATGGCTCAAGACCGTGCAGCCTGAGGCACTGGCCAACCAACACGCTCCCGCCACGCTGCAAGCCCCCACCTACCCGGTCGCCTTCGGCCTGGCGCTGGCCCTGCACACACCGGCCATCACGCCGGTGCGCGACAGCCTGCTGGCCTTCGCCTTCGGCTGGGCCGAAAACATGGTGCAAGCCGCCATCAAAGCCGTGCCCCTGGGCCAGGCCGCCGGTCAGCGCATGCTGGCGCGGCTGATGGCCGACATCCCCGCCGTGGTGGACACCGCGTTGACCATGCGCGACAGCGAACGCCAATCCTTTTGCCCCATGCTGGCCATCCTCTCGGCCCGGCACGAAACCCAGTACTCACGCCTTTTCCGATCATGAACACACCCGCCCTGCACCAGATCCCCGGCCGCACCAAACACCTGCCCCCGCTGCGCGTGGGCATTGGCGGGCCTGTGGGTTCCGGCAAAACCACCCTGCTGGAAATGTTGTGCAAGGCCATGCGCCAGCGGTACGACCTCATCGCCATCACCAACGACATCTATACCAAAGAAGACCAGCGCCTGCTGACCGTCAGCGGCGCGCTGCCGGCCGAGCGCATCATGGGCGTGGAAACCGGCGGCTGCCCGCACACCGCCATCCGCGAAGACGCTTCCATCAACCTCGAAGCCATCGACCGCATGTTGGGAGACTTTCCCAACGCCGACGTCGTGTTCATCGAAAGTGGTGGCGACAACCTGGCCGCCACCTTCAGCCCCGAGCTGAGCGACCTCACCATCTACGTCATCGACGTGGCGGCTGGCGAAAAAATCCCGCGCAAGGGTGGCCCCGGCATCACCAAAAGCGACCTCTTCGTCATCAACAAAACCGACCTCGCCCCCCACGTGGGCGCCGACTTGGAGGTGATGAAAGCCGACACCGCCCGCATGCGCCCCGACACCACCCGCCGCCCCTGGGTGATGACCAACCTCAAGACGCGCAGCGGTGTGGACGAGGTGGTTCGCTTCATCGAACAGCGTGGGATGCTGACAGCCGAAAAAGCCTGAGCCCAGACCGGTACAATCAGCGCCGCTGGCAACAGTGTGACCCTGGAAGCGTGGCAGAGTGGTCGATTGCACCGGTCTTGAAAACCGGCAACCCGCAAGGGTTCGTGAGTTCGAATCTCACCGCTTCCGCCAGAACCGTCTATCAGTCGTGCATGTAGCCTTTGACCGGCATGTCCGTCTCGGTCAGGTGATGGGTCATCCAGCCGTCCAGGCCATCGACCAAGGCTTTGCGGTCCAGCGAATCTGCGGCCGCAGCCGCCATCCAGCGATCCAGTTCGGCTTCCGCCACGCGGTGGATGACGCGGTGTTCATCAAGCGTTGGGCAGCCATTGGCCGCCAGCAACCCCTCTTCCAGCTCATCGTGGCGGCGCGCCAGATCGGCAAACTCCCGAAGCGCCTGGAGAATGGGCGCATCGGTAGGCGGCGCCCCTGTCACCAGCGCAATCAGCTCCTTGGACAGTTCGATCAGCACAATGTGCTGCTCATCCAACCGCGCATTGCGCACGCTCAGCGCGTGGCTCCATTGGGGGACGTGGGGCATCGCGGTTCTCCGAGAACAACTCGCGTGATTCTGCCTGTGGCCCGCCTCACACACGAAGACCCAACTGGCAAAAAAAAGCCCAACTCGGCGTCGGCCTGAACCGTTGCGTCACTGGGCGTGGTCAACCGAGTCTGACTGGCGCGTCAGTTGTAGTTGAGTCTCATGTTGAACGTGATACCTGAGTCTTGGAATGTGATGCGCTCGCTGCGACGTCGAATTGCCCCGTCCATCGAAATATCAAATACCGAATCGCTTGTCGCTTGCCCTCCGCTCGTGTCTTTGACGTTTTCAACTATTTTCAGCCTAGCACCATCATTTGAAGCTGCTTCAATCGCGTAAGTTTGAACAGAAGTGCCAATTTTGATCGATTTAGAACTGCTGCTGTAGCAATCCACCTCCGCAAACGGACCACTGTCACCCACCTTGACAAATTCCGGAATGACAAATGGGCCACGTACCACGCAGTGGTTTCCATTCGCGGAAGTTCCCAGCGGGGCGAAACTCTGAGAAAAATAGTTTTTAGACGAATTTGTAAACGGCACAGATATACCTTCCACGATCAAATCGCCATTCACGGTGAGATTTTTGACAATGGCCATTTGACCTTCAAAACTCCCTGTTGTTGCGCTCTCAGTCATAGAACCCGAGCCGACAAACTGCACCGTATCCTCACCATCTGTTGCCGATCCGGACACCGCTGCAGACAACGTGCCCTCTCGCTCAATCAGATTCTTGTAGGCCACACGCAGTGGGTACTGAAGTTCCGGGCTTGCTTCATCAACGCCATCGCTGCCCCCTCCACATGCCACAAGCAGGAAAGCAGCTGCCGGAACCACCGCTGCTTTGACCCAATATCCCATCACAGGCTTTGCCATTTTTCACTCCCTTTTTTTACATTGGTTGTTATTCACAAAAAATCACATACACATGCAAGTCACTTGCTGAGATGCAATCAATTCACGCCCATTCACAAGCGCATTGCAATGCTACCGCAGAACCAAACTTTACTGCGATTGCCTGCCGCCCAAATGAACAAAGCCCGGGGGTCGCCCGGGCTTCTTTTTTCTGGCCCCTGCGGATAAGCAGGGGTTGAAACTCACTCTCAGTGGAACTGTTCTTCTTCGGTCGAACCGGTCAGGGCCTTCACGCTGGACGAACCGCCCTGGATCACGGTGGTCACGTCGTCGAAGTAGCCGGCGCCGACTTCCTGCTGGTGCGACACGAAGGTGTAGCCCTTGTCGCGTGCGGCGAACTCGGGTTCCTGCACCATTTCGGTGTAGTGCTTCATGCCTTCGCCGCGAGCGTAGGCGTGGGCGAACTGGAAGGTCTGGAACCAGTTGATGTGGATGCCGGCCAGGGTGATGAACTGGAACTTGTAGCCCAGCGCGGACAGGTCTTCCTGGAAGGATGCGATCTGCTTGTCGTTGAGGTTCTTCTTCCAGTTGAAGGAAGGCGAGCAGTTGTACGACAGCAGCTTGCCGGGGCAGGCGGCGTGCACGGCTTGGGCGAATTCACGGGCGAAGCCGATGTCGGGCACGCCGGTTTCGCACCACACCAGGTCGGCGTAGGGTGCGTAGGCCACGCCACGGCTGATGGACTGCTCCAGGCCGTTCTTGACGCGGAAGAAGCCTTCGGGGGTGCGTTCGCCGGTCAGGAAGGGCTTGTCGTTGGCGTCGTGGTCGCTGGTGATGAGGTTGGCGGCCTCGGCGTCGGTGCGGGCCAGCACGATGGTGGACACGCCCATGACGTCGGCGGCAAAGCGGGCCGAGATCAGCTTTTCGCAGGCTTCTTGCGTGGGCACCAGCACCTTGCCACCCATGTGGCCGCACTTCTTCACGGCGGCCAGTTGGTCTTCGAAGTGCACGCCAGCGGCACCGGCGGCAATCATGTTCTTCATGAGTTCGAAGGCATTGAGCACGCCGCCGAAACCGGCTTCGGCATCGGCCACGATGGGCAGGAAGTAGTCGATGAATTCAGGCGAACCCGGCTCGATGCCACGGCTCCACTGGATTTCGTCGGCCCGCTTGAACGTGTTGTTGATGCGGCGAACCATGGTGGGCACCGAGTCGTAGGCGTAGAGCGACTGGTCGGGGTACATGGTTTCAGAGGTGTTGCCATCGGCGGCCACTTGCCAGCCCGACAGGTACACGGCCTCCAGGCCAGCCTTGGCTTGCTGCATGGCTTGGCCGGCGGTGATGGCGCCGAAGGCGTTGACGTAGCCCTTCTTGGCGCTGCCGTTGATCTTGTCCCACAGCTTTTCGGCACCACGCTTGGCCAGCGTGTGGTCGATGGCCAGGCTGCCACGCAGGCGAACCACGTCGGCGGCGCTGTAGCCGCGCTTCACACCCTTCCAGCGGGGGTTCTGGGCCCAGTCTTTCTCCAGGGCTTCAATTTGTTGTTGGCGGCTGAGTTGGCCGTTGAGGGCTTGCGACATGGTCACTCCTTGGTTGGTTGAGTCGGGGGCGGTGGCTGCTGCTTGCAAGACCGGTGCCCATGGCCTGTACTTTAAGTCTTCTATAAGAGCTTGTCCAATCTTATGTCTTATAGAAGACAAGATTTTTATTTGTTTAAAATCAACAACATATGATTTTTTTATCGCAATATGAAAATCAATCTCTTGTATTGAGAAATTTTTCTGCATCGCAGCATTTCGTCATTTCGCATTGCGGAAGCACATTTCTTCTTTCTGAAAACACAAGAGCACGCCGCAGGTGCAGGCACCGACACGGTGCGCCGGGTGCGCCAGGTGCGCCAGGTGCGCCAGGTGCGCCAGGTGCGCCAGGTGCGGCATGATGGCGCCTTTGTCCGCACCACATACGCATGAACCGTTGGCTCGCCTACCTCTGTCTCGCCTCCAGCATGGCCCTGGTGGGCAGCTACGTGGCCCTGTCCAAACCGCTGGTGGCCGCCATGCCCGTGTTTTTGCTGGCCTGGCTGCGATTTGGCATTGGCGGTCTGGCCATGGCGCGCTGGTTGCGCAAGCCGGCCGATGAACCCCCGCTCACGCCGCGCACGCGCGCCTTGCTCTTTCTCGAATCCTTCCTGGGCAACTTCCTGTTCTCGCTCTGTATGTTGTTCGGTGTCAAGCTCACCACGGCGGTGGCGGCCGGCGTCATCATGTCGGCCATTCCGGCGGTGGTGGCGGTGCTCAGCGCCCTCTTCCTGCACGAACGCATCGGCAAGCGTTCGATGGCGGCCATTGCGCTGGCCGCCATTGGCATCGGGCTGTTTTCCCTGACCAAGGCGGACACCGCCAGCAGCACGGCAGACACCTGGGCCGGCATGCCGCTGCCCTTGTGGGGCAACCTGCTGATCTTCGCGGCCGTGGTGTGCGAAGCGTCTTACGTGGTCATTGGCAAGCGGCTCACGCAGGGCCTGGGTCCCAAGCGCATTTCATCGCTCATCAACCTGGTCGGTTTTGTGCTGGTCACGCCCATGGGGCTGTGGGCCGCGCTGAGCTTCGATTTCAGCAGCGTGTCAACCAGCTTCTGGCTGCTGCTGGTGTTTTACGGCCTGGCGGCCAGCGTTTGGACGGTGTGGCTGTGGATGACCGGCCTCAAGGCCGTGCCCGCATCCCAGGCCGGCGTGTTCACCGTGATGTTGCCCGTGAGCGCTGCCGCCATCGGCGTGCTGTTCATGGGTGAAAGCCTGACCGGCGTGCAAGCGCTGGCGTTCGGCATCGCCCTGCTGGGGCTGGTGCTGGCCACGCTGCCGGGCCGCGAACCGCCTTCAGCCCACTGAGATCAAGCGCACCACAGGCCGGTGGGGTTGGTCATGCCCATCCAGATCGCCCAACCCGACGTGAGCACCAGCGCCGCACCCGCCAGGCGCATGCCCCAGGCACCGCCGCGCAGGCTGCCCGATGCGTGCCAGCGCAGCAGCAGCCAGGGACCAATCGTCATGGACACCGACGTGCCCAATGCAAACAGGCCCATGATGACCGCGCCTTCCAGCACGTTGGCCGACAGCGATGCGAGCAGCAGCGCGGAATACAACAGGCCACACGGCATCAGCGCCCAACCCGCACCCAAGGCATAAGGGGCTTTGCCGCCCAGACGGCCCAACACCGGTTTGGCCTTGCGCCACACCGACTGCGCAAAGCCGTCCACCCACGCGGGCTGACGCGCCTGCACCAGCAACAACAAACCCACCAGCAGGGCCACCACATGCATGGCGGTCCACAAAGGCCGCAAAACAACGGTGTTCGTGCCCAGCCAGCCCAAACCTTGCACGGTGGCTGCGGCCACACCGCCCAGCGTGGCGTAGCCCACGATGCGACCGAGCTGAAACCCCACGATGGCCTGGCGCGTGCGCGGCGCGGCTGCCTTGGCAATGCCAGCGCAGGCCGCGCCACACATGGCCACGCAGTGGGGGCCACCCACAAAACCCATGAACAAGGCCGTGACGGCCATCGACGTTTGCATGGACGAAGTCTAGCAAGGCGCGTGTGCCCACGCCCGCACGTAGGGCGGAGGCTCGATAGCGCACAGCGGGTCAACCACGGGCGCCGCGCGGTGCTGCACCAGCGGAAGTACGCCCGCCCAGGCCGGGTGCTCCATGTCTTCCGTGTCGTCCACGGGCGGGCCAGTGCGCACTTTACAGGCGGCCTCGCCCAAGGCGATACGCATCACGGTGGTTGCGGCCAGTTCCTTGGAGCTGCCGGCGCGGATCTCGGACTGGCGGCCGGGCGCGATGTGGTCCATGAGCGCGGCCAGGGAAGCCTGCTTCTCGGCCACTGCCTCGAATTGGCCATAGACCATGGCCGAGCGGTAGTTCATCGAATGATTGAAGGCCGAGCGCGCCAGCACCAGCCCGTCAAGGTGGGTGATGGTCACGCAAGCCTGCGTGCCATCTTGCAGCAGTCGAATCAGCCGCCCACCGTTGGAGCCGTGGATGTAGAGGTGCTCGCCCTCGCGCCAGCAAGCGGTGGGAATGCAGTGTGTGCCCTTGCCGTCGACGAAGGCCACGTGGCACAGGTAGGCGGCGTCGATGATGGCGTGCAGCGTGGCGCGGTCGTAGCGTGCGTTCTCGGCCACGCGGCGCACGCGGGTGCGGTCGCTGGGCGGCTGGCTGGTGGAGGGCAGATCGGTGGTGTTGCTCACGGGCGCTTGTTCCTGGGTTGCGGTAGACGGAGGAAGCGCAATGTAATCGCCTGCTGGCATCCGAATAAGACCCATATCCGTGCTATTTTTTAGAGCCACAGAAACCGACCTCCTCAAATGGACTACCAACTCCTTTTTTCCGCCTTTCGCGCGCAGCCCGCCCACGCCAGCTGGTCGCAGCAGCGCCAGCTGCACGCCTGCCTGCGCCACGGCGTGCGCACCGGGCTGCTGGCCAGCGGCACGCGCTTGCCCGCCAGCCGCACGCTGGCGGGCGAGCTGGGCGTAGCACGCAACACCGTGCTCTACGCCTACGAGCAGTTGGCCACGGAAGGCTTCATCCTGGCCAGCCGGCGCGGCAGTGTGGTGGCGCCCCTGGCCACCTCGTTCGCGCCCGCCGCGCCCTGGCGCACGTCCACGGCCGCCGAGCCCTCCGGCCTGTCGCGGCGGGTGCGCGGCATGTCGCTGCTGCCCGGCTCCCCCGCCTCGGTGGCCTTCGCGCCGGGCGTGCCCGCGCTCGATGACTTCCCGCTCACGCTGTGGCGGCGCATGCTGGACCGCGCGTGGCGCGCGCTGCGGCCCGCCCAGCTCAACTACGCCGACCCGGCGGGCGAACCCCTGCTGCGCGAAGCCATCGCCAACCACCTGCGCGTGGCGCGGGGGGCGCTCGTGGACGCGGCCCAGGTGTTCGTGACCGACGGCACCCAGGCCAGCCTGGACCTGTGCGCCCGCGCCTTCGCCGACGCGGGCGACAAGGTGTGGGTGGAAAACCCCGGCTACCAGGGCGCGGTGGCGGCGTTCCGCGCGGCGCAGCTCCGGACCATAGGCATCGTGGTGGATGCCGAGGGCATGGCCCCCACCGCCGGCGACTGGCAGCGCCAGCGCCCCCGGCTGATCTACGCCACGCCCTCGCACCAGTACCCCGTGGGCAGCGTCATGAGCCTGGCACGGCGCCTGGCCCTGATCGAGGGCGCGCGCCAGGCGGGCGCGCTGGTGATCGAGGACGACTACGACAGCGAGTTCCGCCACGACGGCCCGGCCCTGGCCTGCCTGCAAGGGCTGGCGGCGGACGCGCCCGTGGTCTACCTGGGCACCTTCAGTAAGACGCTGTTCCCCGCGCTGCGCATGGGCTTCATGGTGGTGCCCGCCACCTTGGCGCCTGCGTTGGCCGCGATGCTGGACCGCACCGCGCCACGCGGGCGCGCGGCCGACCAGCTGGCGCTCGCCGAATTCATCCACAGCGGGCAGTTCAGCCTGCACCTGCGGCGCATGCGCCGCCTGTACCGCGAACGCCGCGATGCGCTCACGGCCGCCCTCACCCGGCGGCTGGGCGACGTGGCCACCGTTTACGGCGGCTCGGCGGGCATGCACCTAGCGCTGCGCCTGCACGACGACCGCGCGGACGACGTGGCGTTGAGCGCGCGCCTGCTGGATCAGCAGGGCATCGTGGCTCCGGCGCTCAGCTTGCACGCAGTGGGCCTGCGCGCCCAGCCCTGGCGGGGCTTTCTGCTGGGCTACGCCCAGGTGCCGGCCGAGGCCATGGAAGGGCTGGTGCGGCGGCTCGACGCCGTGGTGCGCGGGGATGGGAAATAGGCTGTCCACCACGGCAGCGCTGCGGCCTCAGATGATTTTCGAGAAGCGGGCGCGGTCCTGGTCCACGCGCAGGTGTTTGTCGAACACCATGGCGATGGCGCGCACCAGGTACCAGCCAGCTTCGGTCACTTCGATGCACTGGTCGTCTATGGTCACCAGCCCCTGGGCTTCGAAATCCTGCAGTTGCTCCAGTTCGCGCGCGAAGTAGCTTCGGAAGTCGAGCAGGTGACCCAGTTCGATGGACTCAAACAGCAACCGGCCCTGGCACATCAGCGCCATGATGGCGGTGCGGCGCACCAGATCATCGCGCGTGAGCGCCATGCCACGCACGATGGGCAGGCGGCCCTGGTCGAGGGCGTCGTAGTACTCGTCGAGCGTCTTGGCGTTCTGGCTGTAAGTGGCGCCCACGCGGCCGATGGCCGACACGCCGAGCGCGATCAGGTCGCAGTCGGGCTGGGTGCTGTAGCCCTGGAAGTTGCGGTGCAGCCGGCCCTGTCGCTTGGCCACGGCCAAGGCGTCGTTGGGCAGGGCGAAGTGGTCCATGCCCACGTACACATAACCGGCCTCGCTGAAGGCGTCGAGCGATTGCGACAGCATGGACAGCTTGTCGGCGGGCGCAGGCAGTTCGGCCGCCACGATGCGGCGTTGCGGCTTGAAGCGCGCCGGCAAATGGGCGTAGGCGTAAAGGGCGATGCGGTCGGGGCGCAACTGGGCCACCTGGCTCAAAGTGCGCGCGAACGACTCGGGGGTTTGCAGCGGCAGGCCGTAGATCAGATCGACGTTGACCGACTCGAAGCCGATGCGGCGGGCGGCCGCCACCAGCGCAAACACCTGTTCGGCGGGCTGTACGCGGTGCACCGCTTTCTGCACGGCGGGGTCGAAGTCCTGCACGCCGAAACTCAGGCGGTTGAAACCCAGTTGGTGCAGGTGCTCCAGGCGCTGCTCGGTCACGGTGCGGGGGTCGACCTCGATGGAGTATTCGCCCCCCGGTACGAGGTTGAAATGGCGGCGCACGGTGTGCATGAGGTCACTCAGTTCCGCGTCGCTCAAGAAGGTGGGCGTGCCGCCGCCGATGTGCAGTTGCGACACGTGGTGGCCACGGCCAAAGTGCTGCACGTGCAGGTCCAGCTCACGCGCCAGGTAGCGCAGGTACTCGGCCGATTTGCTGTGGTGTTTGGTGATGACCTTGTTGCAGGCGCAGTAGTAGCACACCGACTCGCAAAAAGGCACGTGGATGTACAGCGACAGCGGCAAGGCCAGCGAGCCGGCGCGGCGCTGCTCCAAGGCCTGGATGTAATCGGCCTCGCCAAAGGCTTCCACAAAACGGTCGGCCGTCGGGTACGAGGTGTAGCGCGGCCCAGGCACGTCAAAGCGGCGCAGCAGTTGTTCGTCAATCACGTGCATGTCGGGGCATCTCCAATGTGGGAGGAACTGTGCCTGACACGGGGCTTTCTGCCCTTGATCTGGGTCAACCCCCTCCAAATGTGAATGATGTTTTCCGCTAACATGGGGAAACACCTGACAATCGCACCATGGACGCACACAGCATCAAGGTCGCCTGCTCCAGTTGCAACTTGCGTGAACTCTGCCTGCCCATGGGCCTGAGCCACGACGAGATGAACAAGCTGGACCACGTGATCTCTACCCGCAAACGCATCAAACGTGGCACGGCCCTGTTCAACACGGGTGACCGCTTCACCTCGCTCTACGCCGTTCGCTCGGGTTTCTTCAAGACCTGTATCACCACCGCCGATGGGCGCGACCAGGTGACGGGCTTCCAGATGACGGGCGAGATCATCGGCCTGGACGGCATCGTGTCCGACCAGCACTCTTGCGACGCCATCGCGCTGGAAGACGCCGAAGTCTGCGTCATGCCCTTCGACCAGCTGGAGACGCTTTCACGCGAGTTCAACACCTTGCAGCACCACGTGCACAAGATCATGAGCCGCGAGATCGTGCGCGACCACGGGGTGATGCTGCTGCTGGGCAGCATGCGCGCCGAGGAACGCCTGGCCGCTTTTCTGCTCAACCTGGTGCAGCGCCTGCACGCGCGGGGTTTCTCGCAGTCCGAGCTGATCCTGCGCATGACGCGCGAGGAAATCGGCAGCTACCTGGGCATGAAGCTGGAGACCGTGAGCCGCACCTTCTCGAAATTCGTCGAGGACGGCGTCATAGAGGTCAAGCAGCGTTACGTGAAGATCCTCGACACGGAAGCGCTCAAGCGCATCGTGAACCCCCAGGTCTGCAACTGATCAACTCAGCAGCAGTTGCCCTCGCGCGCGCAGTCGGCGGGGCGCTCTTCGGGCGGCACGGGGCAGCGGTTCACCTCGAAAGGTGACATGGCCAACAACGTGGTGAGCGCGCTGGACGCCATGGTCGCACCCCAGAAGAAGAAAAAGCTCACGGTGTACACCGCCTGGCGCGACCAGCCCAGCTCGCCGCCGCCCATGCGGTGCAGGTCGTCCGGATCGACCATCGCAAAGACCACCATCTCCAGCACGCCGGCCACCAGAAAGGCCGGCCACGCAATCCACATCAGGCGTTGCAGGCGCATCGCAGTCTCCTTGTTGTTTGTCGGTCTGGCCCCGGGGCTCAGGGCTTCACGGGCACCGTGGCGGTGGTGGCGTGGTTGCGTGCCTGACCAGCGGGCGCCAGCTTGAAGGCTTCGTCGGGTGACGCCGTGCGGGTCTGCGGCGCGCTGCGGTCAAGCACGGGGTCGGGGTTGGTCATGGCAATGATGGCGGTGGCAATACCGGCCACCACCACCACGGCCGGGCCGCCGATCACCAGCCAGACATAGGGCTCACGCCACCAGGCTCGGGCCACGGGCGGGTTCTTGAGGGCTTGGGCAGTTGTCATGGGGGTCTTTCTAAACGGGCAGGTTCAACGTGGCACCAGGAACACGGCTTTTTCGCTCACCTGGGCCACATCGGCCCCTGTGGAGCGGACATCGAAATGGATGGGGTGAGAGCCCGGCGCCACGCCCGGCGGCACCTGCACACGCACGGCCACAGAACGCACTTCGGTCGAGCGCACTTCAATGCTGGTCTCGGAAGCGATCGTGACCCCCTCCAGGCCGCTCACGGCCAACTGGTAAGACTGGGTCGATTCGGTGGCGTTCATCACTTGCAGGCGGTACACGTTTTCAATGCGGCCCTGCTCCACCAGGCGCGCCAGCGCGCCACGGTCACGGATCACGTCCACCTTCAGCGGCGTGCGCAGGAACAGGCTCACGCCCACGGCCACACAGATCAGGCCCAGGATGGCGGTGTACACCAGCACACGCGGGCGCACCGCACGTTTGATGATTTCGGCTTGCGTCCAGCCATTGGCCACCGCGTTCTGGGTGGAATAGCGGATGAGGCCCCGTGGGTAGCCCACCTTGTCCATCACGTCGTCGCACACGTCGATGCAGGCCGCGCAGCCGATGCACTCGTACTGCAGGCCTTTGCGGATGTCGATGCCCGTGGGGCACACCTGCACACACAGGGTGCAGTCCACACACGACCCCAGACCCAGCGCCTGGGGATCGGCCTTTTTGGAGCGCGGGCCACGCGGCTCGCCGCGCTTTTCGTCGTAGGTGACGATGAGCGTGTCCTTGTCGAACATGGCGCTCTGGAAACGCGCATAGGGGCACATGTACTTGCACACCTGCTCGCGCATGAAACCGGCGTTGCCGTAGGTGGCAAAACCATAGAAGAACACCCAGAACGTCTGCCAGGGGCCCAAGGTGCCGGCCAGGGTCAGCGCACTGAGTTCGCGGATGGGCGTGAAGTAGCCCACAAAAGTGAAACCGGTCCACAGCGCAAAGAGAATCCAGATGCCGTGTTTGAGCGATTTTTTGCCCAGCTTCTGGGCCGACAGGGGCGACTCGTCCAGCCGGATGCGGGCCGAGCGGTCACCTTCAACCTTGCGCTCAAACCAGAGGAATATCTCGGTGTAAACGGTTTGTGGGCAGGCGTAGCCACACCACAACCGCCCCGCCACCGCCGTGAACAGGAACAAGGCCAGTGCCGAAATGACCAGCAGACCGGTGAGGTAAATGAAGTCCTGCGGGTACAGCACCAGACCAAAAATGAAGAAACGGCGCGCTTCCAGATCGAAGAGCACCGCTTGACGCGCGTTCCACTCCAGCCACGGCAGCCCGTAAAAAACCAGCTGCGTCAACCACACCACCGCCCAACGCCATTTGACGAACAAGCCCTGCACCGAGCGCGGATAAATCTTCTTGCTCTTTTCGTACAGGGACACCATCACCTCGTCCGCACCGTCGGGTGCCACCGGCGTGATGGGGATGACCTTGCTGTTGCTGTTGCTGGAGATCACGGGAACGTCTGCTTTCTGGGGGAGCGCCCCGTTGGGGCGCTCCACTCGGGGGGCCGGGTTACTTGGCGGCGGGCTTGTTGGACAGGCCCCACACATAGGCCGTCAGCACGTGGATCTGCTCATCGCTGAGCTTGCCCTTTTGTGCCGGCATCACGTTGTGCTTGCCTTCGTTGACCATCTTGATGATGGCGTCTGCACCCCAGCCATGCAGCCACACGGCGTCGGTCAGGTTGGGTGCGCCCATGGCGGTGTTGCCCTTGCCGTCCATGCCGTGGCAGGCGGCGCAGGCTCCGAACTTGGACTTGCCCAGCGACGCCTGGATGGAGTCGTGCGGGCTGCCCGAGAGGCTCAACACATACTGGGCCAGGTTGCGCACGTCTTCGGCCGAACCCACCGCAGCGGCCATGGGCGGCATGACGCCCTGGCGGCCTTCGTTGAGGGTGGTCTTGATCGCGTCGGGCGCACCGCCCCACAGCCAGTCGGCATCGGCGAGGTTGGGAAAGCCCTTGCTGCCGCGTGCGTCAGAGCCGTGGCACTGGGCGCAGTTGTTCATGAACAGGCGCTCCCCCACGGCCATGGCCTGGGCGTCACCCGCCAACTGCTCGGGCGGCTGGCCATTGAACTTGGCGTACAAGGGCGCCGTCGAATCGACCGCCTTTTTCACCTCATCGGTGTGCTGCCCGGCGGACGACCAGTTCAGCGTGCCCTGGAATTTGCCCAGGGTGGGGTACAGCGCCGCGTACACAAAACCAAAGACGCAGGTGAGGATGAACAGGTAAATCCACCACCGGGGCAGCGGGTTGTTCATTTCACGCAGGTCTTCGTCCCAAACGTGGCCGGTGGTGTTGTCGCTGCTGGCGTTGACCTTGGTGGTGCCCGAGATCCACAACAGGATCAGACAGGCAATGATGCTGACCACGGTCAGCCCGGCCACATACAGGTGCCAGAATTCGCTTGTGAAGTCGCTCATGATGTTTTTCCTTGTGCGTTGCGCGGCTCAGCGGTCCTGCTCATCTTCGAACGGGAGCTGGGCGGCGGCTTCGAAGTCGGCCTGGTTGCGACGCGACCAGGCCCACGCCACGATGCCCACAAACAGCAGCAGGCTCAGAACGGTGACCGCGCTGCGGAAGTCGTTGATGTCCATGGCGCCGACCCCTTACTTGACAGCGGTGCCCAGCACCTGCAGATAGGCCACCAGGGCGTCCATTTCGGTTTTGCCCTTGACCGACTCGACCGAGCTGGCAATTTCCTCGTCGGTGTAGGGCGCGCCCAGTGTGCGCAGCACGGCCATGCGCTTGGGCAGATCGGCACCACCCACGGGGGCCTTCTCCAGCCACGGGTAAGCGGGCATGTTGGACTCGGGCACCAGGTCGCGCGGGTTGTTCAGGTGGATGCGGTGCCACTCGTCGTTGTAGCGACCACCCACACGGGCCAGGTCAGGGCCGGTGCGCTTGGAACCCCACTGGAACGGGCGGTCGTACACAAACTCGCCGGCCACCGAATAGGGGCCATAACGCAGCGTCTCGGCGTGGAAGGGGCGGATCATCTGCGAGTGGCAGTTGTAGCAACCCTCACGCACATAAATGTCGCGCCCGGCAATCTGCAGCGCGGTGTAGGGCTTGAGGCCTTCCACCGCCTGTGTGGTGGACTTCTGGAAGAACAGCGGCACGATTTCCACCAGACCACCCACGGCCACCACCAAGGTGATGAGCACGATCATCAGGAAGTTGTTGGTTTCGATCCGCTCGTGGGTGAAACCCTTGATTTCTTTGTCAGCCATGGTCAGGTCCTCAAGCGTGTGCGGGGTTGACGGCGGGAATACGCACCTCGGGCACGCCACCGGCTTTGAGACCGGCGCTGGCCGTCTTCCAGACGTTCCAGGCCATGACCAGCATGCCGCCCAGGTAGAGCAGGCCACCCAACAAACGGATGACGTAGAACGGGAAGGTGGCCTTGACCGACTCGACGAAGGTGTAGGTCAGGCTGCCGTCGGCGTTGACCGAGCGCCACATCAGGCCCTGCATCACACCGGCAATCCACATGGCGGCGATGTAGAGCACGATGCCGATAGTGGCGACCCAGAAGTGCAGTTCGATGGCGGGCACCGAGTACATCTTCTTCTGGCCAAACAGGCGCGGAATCAGGTAGTACATCGACCCCATGGTCACCAGACCCACCCAGCCCAGCGCGCCGGAGTGCACGTGGCCCACGGTCCAATCGGTGTAGTGGCTCAAGGCGTTGACGGTCTTGATCGACATCATCGGGCCTTCGAAGGTGGACATGCCGTAGAACGACAGGGACACGATCAGGAAGCGCAGGATGGGGTCGTCGCGCAGTTTGTGCCAGGCGCCCGACAGGGTCATGATGCCGTTGATCATGCCGCCCCAGCTGGGGGCCAGCAGGATGAGCGAGAAGACCATGCCGATGGACTGCGCCCAGTCGGGCAGCGCGGTGTAGTGCAGGTGGTGTGGGCCAGCCCACATGTAGGTGAAGATCAGCGCCCAGAAGTGGACGATGGACAGGCGGTAGCTGTAAACGGGGCGCTCGGCCTGCTTGGGGATGAAGTAATACATCATGCCCAGGAAGCCGGCGGTGAGGAAAAAGCCCACCGCGTTGTGGCCGTACCACCACTGCACCATGGCATCCTGCACACCGGCGTAGACCGAGTAGGAGTGCAGCAGACCGGTGGGCAACTGGATGTTGTTGAAAATGTGCAACAAGGCCACGGCGATGATGAAGGCGCCGAAGAACCAGTTGGCCACGTAGATGTGGCGCACCTTGCGGATGCCGATGGTGCCGAAGAACACGATGGCATACGACACCCAGACCACCGCAATCAGCAGGTCGATGGGCCAAATCAGTTCAGCGTATTCCTTGCCTTGGGTGTAGCCCAGCGGCAGAGACACAGCGGCCAGCACGATCACCCCCGTCCAGCCCCAGAAGGTGAAGGCGGCAAGTTTGTCGGAAATCAGCCGCGTCTGGCAGGTGCGTTGCACCACGTAGTAGCTGGTGGCGAACAGGCCGCTGCCACCGAAGGCAAAAATCACGGCGTTGGTGTGCAACGGGCGCAAACGACCGTAGCTCAACCAGGAAATGCCCAGGTTCAGCTCCGGCCACGTGAGCTGGGCGGCAATGATGACGCCCACCAACATGCCGACGACGCCCCAGACGATGGTCATGATGGCAAATTGCCTGACCACCTTGTCGTTGTAGACCGCCGCTTGGGCGGTCTTCGAGTTCACAGACATACAGAAACTCCTCTCAATAATCCTGCGCCGAGTGTCACCGGCAGATACATATCAGGGATTGACCTAGGTCAATCGCCATCCAGAATGCGCTCGCCCTCGCGCTCCACGTGGTCGAACTGGCCACTGTGCAAGGCCCACCAGAACAGGGCAATGATGCCCAGCACCAGCACCACGGAGAGCGGAATCAACAGGTAAAGAACGTCCATGGGGATAGGGCTCCAGATCAGCCGACCACCGGGGCAGGCATGGGCGCCGCAGCGACCGGTGTTGCGGCCTCACCACGGCGGGACAGCCGCAAAGCGTTGGCAATCACAAACAAGGAGCTGGCGGCCATGCCCAGCCCCGCCAGCCAGGGGGGCATCCAGCCCAACAGCGCCAGCGGCACACACACGGCGTTGTAGACGCCAGCCCACACCAGGTTCTGGCGCACGATGCGCATGGTGGCGCGTGATTGGACCAGCGCGTCGGCCACATCTGCCAGGCGCCCCCCCTGCAACACCAAGTCCGACTGCGCCTGCGCCAGCGGCAGGGCGTGGCCCAGCGCCATGGAGGCGTTGGCACGCGCCAGCACCGGGCCGTCGTTGAGGCCATCGCCCACCATGGCGACTTTGTGACCTTGGGCCTGAAGCGCCAGCAGTTCGGCCAGCTTTTGTTCGGGGCTGGCGCCGGCCACCACGTGGGTGATGCCCACCGCCCGCGCAATGCGCCAAGCCGCCGCCTCGTGGTCGCCCGAGATCAGCCACGTTTGTACGCCACTGGCCTGCAACCGCGCCACCGTGGCGGCGGCGTCGGGGCGCAGCGATTCGTCAAGCACAAACGTGGCCAGCCAGCCCTGGGCATCGGTCAGGTGGGCATGTGGCGCCTCGGGCGCCGGCACGCCATGTGCCGCCAGCACCTGCTCATCCAGTCCACAAAAGCGGGCAGACCCCAGGCGCAGTTCGCTGCCGTCAGAGCGCTGCCACAACAAACCCTGCCCGGCGAGTTCGGTGACCGTGCCCGCGACTTGCGCGTGCTCAACCGCAGCACCGGCAATGGCGCGCGACACCGGGTGGCGCGAGGCCGCCGCCAGCGGTCGCGCCCACGCCAGCGCCTGCTCGCGCGCGACGCCGGGGCGGGCGAACACGGCCGTCAACCGGGCCTGGTCGTCGGTGAGGGTGCCGGTCTTGTCGAACACCACCACATCCACACCGTCCAGCGCCTCAAACGCCTGCAGGCGCCGCACCAGCACGCCCTTGCGCGCCAATGCACCGGCCGAGGCCAACATGGCCGCTGGCGTGGCCAGCGACAAGGCGCAAGGGCAGGTCACGATCAACACCGCCACGGCGGTGGCCATGGCGCGGTGCGCATCGGTGTCCCACCAGTACCAGGCGGAAAAAGCGGCGGCCAGCAACACCAACATCAGAAACGGCGCCGCGATGCGATCGGCCAGCACCGCCAGACGCGGTTTTTCGGTCGCAGCGCGCTCCATCAAGGCCACAATTTGGGCAAAACGGGTATCGGCACCCACCGCCGTGAGGCGCACGCGGACCGGACCGGCCAAATTGAAGCTGCCCGCCACCAGCGCATCGCCTTCAACACGGCGCACCGGGCGCGCCTCGCCGGTCAGCAAGGCTTCGTCCACGCTGGCGAAAGGATCAAGCAGCACGCCGTCGCCCGGGAAAGCCTGGCCCACCGGGATGCGCACTACATCGTTTTGACGCAAGCGGCGCACCGCCACCTGCTCCCAGCGGCCATCGGCCAGTTCGCGTTCGCAGGTTTCGGGCAGGCGGCTGACCAGGGCATCCAGCGCACCGGCCGTGCGGTCGCGCGCCTTCAGTTCCAGGTAGCGACCGCCGAGCAGAAAAAACACGAACATGGTCAGCGAATCGAACCACACCTCGGAACCCCACGGGCCGGTGGGCTCCAGTGTGGCTGCCGTGCTGACAAAAAACGTGACCAGAATGCCCACCGACACCGGTGTATCCATGCCCACCCTGCCCTGTTTGAGATCGCGCCAAGCCCCACCCAGGAACGGACCGCTGGCGAACAACAGCACCGGCACGCTGACGATCCAGCTGCCCCAGTTGAGCAGCTGGGCGATGTCCGGCGGTATCTCGCCCGGCTCGCTCACGTAGGCGGGCCACGCGTACATCATCACCTGCATCATGCAGAAGCCCGCCACAAACAGGCGCCACAAGGCTTTGCGGGTTTCGGCCAAACGCTGCCCCAGGCTGAGCGCCTGCGATAGCGGCAACACGCGGTAGCCGCTGCGGCCCACCGCCTGCGCCAGTTCCGACAGGCGAATCTGGGCCGGGTCCCAATGCAGGCGCAGGCGCCGGCTGGCGGCGTTGACCTCGGCACGCAACACGCCGGGCTGGCCGTTGAGCACGGCTTCGACCGTGTCGGCACAGGCCGCGCAGTACATGCCCTGCACCACCAGCAGCGACTCGGCCGCACCACTGCGGCTGGTGTCGGGGCCTTCGGTGAAGCTGCGCTGCTCCTCTGGGTCGTCCAGCCCGCTGAAGTCGTCCGTCACATCCAGCTGACCGACGGGCAAGGCGGGGCCGCCGATGCGGGAGGCACCGTCATGCAGGGGCAAGTCTGCGCTTGTGCTGGCGGCGTCTGACATGGGGGGCAAGCTTAGTCCAGTTCACCCTGATCACGCTTGACATACGTCAACACGCGACTTTGCCATGGTGTTAATCTTTTTCTCGTCCAGGCTCGGCCTGCCCTTCCCAACGACTGAGGACACAACCATGTACAAGCGCATCCTGGTGGCCACCGACGGCTCCAAACTCTCGCAAAAGGCGGTCGAACACGGCCTGGGTCTGGCCGACATCACCGGCGCAGAGGTGGTGGCCTTGAAGGTGATTCCCCGCTACCCACAAACCTACTTCGAAGGCGGGGTGGCGTTGGCTGCCGCCGAGATCAGCAAGATCGAGGCGCAGTGGCAGGCCGAGGCCATGGAGGTGGTCAACGCCGTCAAGGCCGCTGGCCAGAAGCGCGAGGTCAAGGTCAAGGCCATCACCGCCAAGTCCGACCTGGTGGCCGAGGCCATCATTGCCGCCGCCAAGCGCAGCAAGTGCGACCTGATCATCATGGCCTCACACGGTCGCAAAGGACTCAAGCGGCTGCTGCTGGGCAGCGAGACCACCCACGTGCTGACGCACTCGCACATTCCGGTGCTCGTGCTCCGATAACCCCCCCGCGCCGCCTTCGGCGTCACCCCCCAGGGGGCAACGCGAGCGGCCTGGCGGAGCCAGATCCGCCGCGTTCCCGGATCGGACACGCGCTCCGGTCTGGGATCTTGCTCAAGCGAACAGGGCTTTGTGCTGTTCGCGCAGCAGGTTTTTCTGCACCTTGCCCATGGTGTTGCGTGGCAGTTCGGCCACCACAAAACAGCGCTTGGGGATCTTGAAGTTGGCCAGTTGGGCTTTGAGGGCTGCGACGATCTGATCGCCATCCACCTTGGCGCCCGGTTTGGGGATGACCACCGCCACGCCCACCTCCCCAAAGTCCGGGTGGGGCACACCGATCAAAGCACTTTCGGCCACGCCGGGCATGTCATTGATGTAGCCCTCGATTTCTGCCGGGTAGACGTTGTAGCCGCCGCTGATGATGAGGTCTTTGCTGCGGCCCACGATGGTCACGTAGCCACGCTCGTCCACCTTGCCCACGTCGCCGGTCTTGAAGAAACCGTCGTCGGTGAACTCCTCGGCCGTCTTCTCGGGCATGCGCCAGTAGCCCTTGAAGATGTTCGGGCCCTGCACCTGAATGCCGCCAATCTCACCCACCGGCAAGGCTTTGCCATCGTCACCCAACACACGCAGCTCCACGCCTGGCAGCGGGAAACCCACCGTGCCGCCCCGGCGCTCGGTCTGGCCACCAAAACGCGCATCGGCCGCGTAGGGGTTGGAGGTGAGCATGGCGGTTTCGCTCATGCCATAACGCTCCAGAATGGTGTGGCCGGTGCGCTCCTGCCACGCCTTGAAGGTCTCGATCAACAGCGGTGCCGAGCCTGAGATGAACAGCCGCATGTGGGCGGTGGCCTCGCGCGTGAGTCCTGCCTCACCCAACATGCGCACATACAGCGTGGGCACCCCCATGAACACGGTGGCCCGCCGCATCCAGGCAATGGCCTGCTTGGGGTCGAACTTGGCCATCCACAACATCTTGCTGCCGTTGAGCAAGGCGCCGTGCAGCGCCACAAACAGCCCGTGCACGTGAAAGATGGGCAGCGCGTGGATGAGCACGTCGCCCGGCTTCCAGCCCCAATAGGTTTTGAGCACACGCGCGTTGGACAGCAGGTTGTCGTGCGACAGCATGGCCCCCTTGCTGCGCCCGGTGGTGCCGCTGGTGTAGAGGATGGCGGCCAGGTCGTCGGGCCCGCGCGCGACCACCGTGTGCTGGTCACTGCAATGGGCGGCGCGCTCCAGCAGGCTGCCGGTGCGGTCGTCGCCCAGCGTGAACACGTGTTGGGTACCCGCCTTGAAAGCGATCTTGCTCACCCAGCCAAAGTTCGCCGGCGAACACACCACCACCGCCGGTTCGGCGTTGGTGACGAAGTAGTCGATCTCGGCGCTCTGGTAGGCGGTGTTGAGTGGCAGGAACACGTGGCCGGCACGCAGCGTGGCCAGATAGAGCACCACCGCCTCCACCGACTTTTCCACCTGCACCGCGATGCGCGAAGCGGGCGGGATGTCCAGCGATCCGAGCAGGTTGGCCACCATGGCGGTGGCGCGGTCGATGTCACGCCACGAATAGCTCAGGCCCCCATCGGTTTCGATGGCGGTGCTGTCCAGATCGGCGGGAAAAGCGGCCCGCAAGGCCGCGAAGAGGTTGTGTTGGCTCATATCCGTGAAGTGAGGGAGGAATCAGTCAAACTTTGCGCCCGAGGCCTTGACGACCGTGGCCCAGCGCTTGACTTCGTTGCCCACAAACGACCCGAACTGCGGGGGCGTCATGGTGCTGAATTCGGCGCCGTTGCCGGCCCAGATGGTCTTGAGTTCATCGCTGGCGCCACAGCGGCGGATTTCTTCGGCGATGCGGGCCACCACATCGGCCGGTGTGCCCTTGGGCGCCCAGATGCCGTACCAGGTGCTCACCGTGTAGTCGGGCAGGCCCACTTCGGCGGCCGAAGGCACATCGGGAAACGCCGGGTTGCGTTTGTTGCCCGACACCATCAGCGCCTTGACGCGCCCACCCTTGATGTGAGCGGCAGACGACCCCAGGCCGTCGAACATCACATCCACCTGCCCGCCCACCAGGTCGCGCAGCGCCGGGCCGGCGCCGGTGTAAGGAATGTGGGTGATGAAGGTCTTGCTTTGCTGCTTGAACAACTCGCCCGCCAGGTGGTGCGACGTGCCCGTGCCAGCCGAGCCGTAGTTGAACTTGCCGGGACTCTTGCGCACCAGCTCCAGAAAGCCCTTCATGTCGGCCACGGGCACGTTCTTGGGGTTGACCACGACCACCTGCGGCACGTTCGCCACCAGGGCGATGGGCACGAAATCTTTCTCGATGTCGTAGTCGAGCTTGGGGTACATGGACGGCGCGATGGCGTGGTGCACCGCACCCATGAAAAGGGTGTAGCCATCGGCCGGCGCCTTGGCCGCGATGCCCGCGCCCAGCGTGCCGCCAGCGCCGCCTCGGTTGTCCACAATCAGTTGCCGCCCGGTGAGTTTGGCGAACTGCGCCGACAGCGGACGCGCAAACGCGTCGGTGCCGCCGCCGGCCGGGAAAGGCACCACCAGGTTGACCGGTTTGCTGGGCCAGGTGGACTGCGCGTGGGCATGCCCGAAGGCGCCCAGCACACCCAGGCCGGCACTGGCTCCGGCCAGGGCAGAGGCGTGGCGCAGCAGCGCGCGGCGATTGATGGAAGGGTTCATGGTTTGTCTCCGTCGTTGTGATGGCCGGGAACACCCCGGCGGGTGAAAAAACGGTTCAGGCTTTCAACAAGTCCTCGACCTCGCTGGACATCGGGATGCGCCCTTGCGCCAGCTGGGCACGGTGGCGGTCCAGCCGCTTGAGATCGTAGAGGTAGTTCACCATCAGGCCGTAAGACTGCTTGAGGCCTTTGGCCGACGGGTCGCCGGCCCAGTTGAGCCGTTCCACGCGGGCGCCGTTGCCCAGGTGGAAACGCGCCACCGGGTCCAGCGGCTTGCCCTCTTGCCACTGCGTGCCCAGGTAGCGCGCGGCAGCCCCCATCAGAAAGCGGCGCAATGGCGACTTGGCGTCCAGCGCCAGCGGTTTGTCGAGTGCGCCCAACACGTGTTCGGCGGCGGGTGGCTCAAAGCCCACGGCGCGGCCCAGCTCGGCACGCGGCTTGTCGCCCAGCGCCGCCAGCTCGGCCCCGATCTGGCGGCCCAGCCAGGCACGGAAACCCGGGATGGGCGAGAGCGTGGCAAAGGTCTTGAGCTGGGGGAATTCCTGCTTGAGCGTGTCCACCACGTTTTTGATCAGCGAGTCACCAAAACTCACCCCACGCAAACCCACCTGGGTGTTGCTGATGGAGTAAAAAATGGCGGTGGTGGCTTTCTTCAGATCGGCCGCCGCCGCCGATTCGTCCAGCAAAGGCTCGATGTCGCTGGCAATGGCATCCACCAACGCCACCTCCACAAAAATCAGCGGGACGCCCGGCAAACGCGGGTGGAAAAAGCCGTAGCAGCGGCGGTCGCTGTCCAGGCGGTTCTTCACGTCGGCCCAGCTGCGGATGTCGTGCACCGCCTCGTACTGGATCAGCTTTTCAATCAGCGAAGCGGGCGATTCCCAGCTGATGCGCTTGAGTTCCAGAAAACCCACATCGAACCAGGTGGAGAACATGTACTCCATCTCCACGTCCAGCGCGAGCAGGCGTTTGTCGCCCTTGAGGTGGGGCTGCATCTCGGCCCGCATCTCCACCAGAAACACCACCCCCCCGGGGTAGACGCTGAAGCGCTGCAACAAGCGTCGGCGGGGCGACACCGTGGCACGGCGGTAGTGCACTTCGGCAGCGGCCTCGTCGGGTGTGCCCAGCGCCGCCGCGTAGCGGGACTGTGCGTCGGCCGTTTTTTTGGGGTCGGCCACGAACATCTCGCTCATCAGCAGCCACAGGTCGCGCCGGCGTTCGGGTGTGGCCCCCAGGTACAGCTGGGCCATGGCCTCGGCACGGCGCCCGCCTTCCACCTCGCTCACGCGCGGATCGATGATGGCGCGCAGCTCCTCCAGCGTGCGTCGCAGCATGCGCGGTGACATGGCCTCGTCGCCCTGGCGCAAGGTGGCGGCCAGGCGCTCACGGGTGGAACGCGCGGCGGGCTTGCCACGGCCCGGCGTGGGCGGTGGGCTGGCACCGGCGGGCGTGCTCGCGGCCGGCGCAGTGGCCGCTTTGCCCTTGCCGGGCAACAGGCTGGAGACCCGCCGGCCAATCCAGTCGGTGGTGGTGTTCATGGCATCAGGCTCCGGGGTTGTTGGCGCGAGAGTTCACGCAGCGCCTCGCGCTGGCGCAGCAAGTGGGTGCGCATGGCCGCCTCGGCACCGCTGTTGTCGCGCGCCTGCAGCGCGGCAAAAACCGCCATGTGCTCAGACAGGCTTTGCTCCAGCCGCCCCGGCACCTGCAGCGACTGCTGGCGCGACAGGCGCAATATCTTGCGCAGATCGGCGATCACCTGCGCCAGCCAGCGGTTGTCGGCGAGCTGGATGATGGCCTCGTGGATGACGTGGTTGGCCTCGTAGTAGGCGGCGATCTGGCCAGCGGCGGCGCAATCGCGCAGGCGTTGGTGCATCCCGTCCAGCACCCGGAGGTCGGCATCGTTCACGCGCGACGCGGCCTCAAACGCACACCGCCCTTCCAACAAGGCGATGACCGGAAAAATCTCGTCCAAGTCGCGTTCCGTCACCTGGTTGACGAAACAGCCCCGGCGCGGCTCGTGGCGCATCAGGCCTTCGGCGGTGAGCACCTTGAGTGCCTCGCGCAGCGGCGTGCGCGAAATGGCCAGACGCTCGCACAGCGCGGGCTCGTCCACAAACGCCCCCGGGGGCAGCTCACCGCTGTAGATCAGCTCGCGCAACCGCACTGCCACGTCTTCGTGCAGCGACAAAGGGGCAGTGGTGGGGCTTGAGATGGCCATAATTTTCTGTAATTACGCAAAATTACAAACGACCTGCTTTGCTTTGTCAAGCAAGCTGTTGGCGGCGTTGGGCCGCCCACTGAGGCGGCGCCCTGGTCAACGGCCCTGACGGGGTTCGGGAGAAAAGTGGGCGGCGATCAAGAGGCGCGGCGAGTTGTCAGATTCAGCCTCTGCGCGACGCCCACACGCCCATGACCAAGCCCGCCAGAACCATGGGCACACACAGCCATTGGCCCATGCTCAGACCCAGCCCGAGCAGGCCCAGGTGGGCATCGGGCTCGCGGAAGAATTCCGCAATGAAGCGGAAGCTGCCGTAGCCCACCAGAAAGGCCGCGCTGACCTGGCCGGTTTTGCGCGGGCCGCGCGCGTACAGCCACAGCAACACAAACAACAACACGCCTTCCAGCAGGAACTGGTAGACCTGCGAGGGGTGGCGCGGCAGATCACCCGCACCGCGGAACACCATGGCCCAGGGCAGCGACGGATCGGCCACACGGCCCCACAGTTCGCCGTTGATGAAGTTGCCCACCCGCCCGGCCGCCAGGCCGGTGGGCACACAGGGCGCCACGAAGTCCATCACCTGCAGCCAGGGCCGCTGGCGCGTGCGGGCAAACCACACCATGGCCAGCAACACACCCAGCAGCCCGCCGTGAAAGCTCATGCCGCCTTGCCACACGGCCAGGATTTCCAGCGGGTTGGCGAGGTAGTAGGCCGGCTTGTAGAACAGGCAATAACCGATGCGCCCGCCCAGCACCACGCCCAACACGCCCAGGAACAGGATGTCCTCCACGTCACGCCGCGCCCATTGCGGCAAGGACACAAACGGCGGGTGTTGCAGGCGGCGCGTGCCCAGCCACATGAACAGGCCGAACGCGGCCAGGTAGGTCAGGCCATACCAATGGATGGCCAGCGGGCCCAGTTGCAGGGCCACCGGATCGATCTGAGGGTGCATCAACATGGCGGCGATTGTGCCTGTTCACGCACAAAGCCCACGAAGCGCGCCAGCGCCGGGCGCGGCTGGCCCTGCGCCCACACCAGCCGGGTTTCGCAGCGGGGCACGCCGGCCTGCGCCCATTCGCGGTAGACCACACCGCTGCGCTCGAAGCGGGTGACGCTGCGCGGCACCCAGGCCACGCCGATGCCGGCCGCCACCAGGTTGACGATGGTCTGCATCTGGATCGCCTCCTGTGCCACCTGGGGCGACTGGCCATGCGCGTGGTAAAGCGCAAACAGCGCGTCGAAGATGGACGGCAGTATGCGGCGTGGGAACAGCACCAGCGGCTGCGCCAGCACCTGAGGTGCGCTCAGGCGGCGGGTACTGGCCAGCGGGTGCGCGGCAGGGATGGCCAGCACCAGGGGTTCTTCGGCCACCGGCAGCGAGGCCAGGCTGGCGGGCACAAAACCAGGCGAATGCAGCAGCACGCCGGCATCGATTTCGCCCCGCTCCAGGGCAGCCAACTGCACGTCGCCCGTGGCTTCGATGAGGTCCAGGGCCACGCCGGGCGAGTGGGCGCGAAAACCACGCACCCAATGCGGCAGCAACTCAAAGCCCACAGGCGACACAAAAGCCAGCCGCAGACGGCCGACCTCCCCGGCCGCTGCCGCCTGCGCCACCCCAGGCAAACGCTGCGCGCGGGCCAACAGCTCACGCGCCTCGGGCAGCAAGGCCTCGCCCGCCGGGCTCAGGGCCACGTGGCGGCGGCTGCGGTCGAACACGCGCACACCCAGCACGGCCTCCAGCTGCGCGATGGCCTGGGTCAGAGGCGGCTGGGTCATGTGCAGCCGCGCGGCCGCGCGGCCGAAGTGCAGCTCTTCGGCCAGCACCACAAATTGGCGCCACACGCGCAGGTCTATCGTCGCCTCACTCATACACCAAGCATATCAATAAGCCCTGCAAAATGGATTGGAATCAATCACAGGCAGAGCGCAAAATGTCGCCTTTCGTTACACCGTCCCCCACACTTCAGAGCCCGCCATGGAAACCAAACCCATCCAGATCAACCGCCGCAGCGCCAACATCACCGAAGGCAAGTCGCGCGCGCCCAACCGTTCCATGTACTACGCCATGGGCTACGAGGAAGGCGACTTCAAGAAACCCATGGTGGGTGTGGCCAACGGCCACAGCACCATCACGCCTTGCAACTCAGGCCTGCAGAAGCTGGCCGATGCGGCGATTGCCGGCATCGAGGAAGCCGGCGGCAACGCCCAGGTGTTTGGCACGCCCACCATTTCGGACGGCATGGCCATGGGCACCGAGGGCATGAAGTACTCGCTGGTCAGCCGCGAAGTCATCAGCGACTGCATTGAAACCTGCGTGGGCGGCCAGTGGATGGACGGCGTGCTGGTGGTGGGTGGCTGCGACAAGAACATGCCCGGCGGCCTGATGGGCATGCTGCGCGCCAACGTGCCCGCCATCTACGTGTACGGCGGCACCATCCTGCCCGGCTCGTACAAGGGCAAAGACCTGAACATCGTCAGCGTGTTCGAAGCCGTGGGTGAAAACGCGGCCGGCAAGCTCAGCGACTTTGACCTCCACGAGATCGAAAAACGCGCCATTCCCGGCACCGGCTCGTGCGGCGGCATGTACACCGCTAACACCATGTCTTCCGCCTTCGAGGCCCTGGGCATCTCCCTGCCTTACTCCTCCACCATGGCCAACCCGCACGACGAAAAGATGAACTCGGCCAAGGAGTCGGCCAAGGTGCTGATCGAGGCCATCAAGAAAGACATCAAGCCGCGCGACATCGTCACCAAAAAGGCCATCGAGAACGCGGTGGCCGTGATCATGGCCGCCGGCGGCTCCACCAACGCGGTGCTGCACTTCCTGGCCATCGCCCACGCCGCCGGTGTGGAATGGACCATCGACGACTTCGAGCGCATCCGCCAACGCACCCCCGTGTTGTGCGACCTCAAGCCCAGCGGCCAGTACCTGGCGGTGGACCTGCACCGCGCCGGCGGCATCCCGCAGGTCATGAAGCTGTTGCTCAACGCCGGCCTGCTGCACGGCGACTGCATCACCATCACCGGCCAGACCATCGCCGAAGTCCTCAAGGACGTGCCCGACCAGCCACGTGCCGACCAGGACGTGATCCGCCCCATCAGCAACCCCATGTACGCACAAGGCCACCTGGCCATCCTCAAGGGCAACCTCAGCCCCGAGGGCGCCGTGGCCAAGATCACCGGCCTGAAGAACCCGGTCATCACCGGCCCCGCTCGCGTGTTCGACGATGAACAATCGGCCCTGGCCGCCATCCTGGCCGGCAAAATCAAAGCCGGCGACGTGATGGTGCTGCGCTACCTGGGCCCCAAGGGTGGCCCCGGCATGCCCGAGATGCTGGCCCCCACCGGTGCGCTCATCGGTGCCGGCCTGGGTGAGAGTGTCGGCCTCATCACCGATGGCCGTTTCTCGGGCGGCACCTGGGGCATGGTGGTGGGCCACGTGGCACCCGAGGCGGCGGCCGGTGGCACCATCGCCTTCGTCAACGAAGGCGACAGCATCACCATCGACGCGCACAAGCTGGTGCTGGAACTCAACGTGAGCGAAGCCGAACTGGCCAAACGCCGCGAAGGCTGGACAGCCCCCGCACCGCGCTACACGCGTGGTGTGCAGGCCAAGTTCGCGTTCAACGCATCAAGCGCCAGCAAGGGCGCTGTGCTGGACGACTACTGATCTGCGGCACCGGTCCAGACACAGGCCGCCAGCCCCACGTGGGCTCGGCGGCCTTTTTTTGCCCAGCACGGCTCACTTGGGCCGCTGGATCTGCCCCAGGTTTTTCCGCAGCCGCTGGATGCGGTCATCGTGGCGCTTGGCGTCTTTTTCCATGCGTTTGCGTTTGGTGTAGCCCGAAAAGTCGGCCCATGTCCACCACACGATGGCCAAGCCCAGGGGAACCATGGTTTGCCACCAGGCCCACTCAGCCACAGGGCCAAATTCAAGCCATTTGAGCAGCATCAACAACAGACCCAACGCCAAAAACCACATCATGGACTCCATCGTCTCGGGCACCGCCCGCAGGAAATTTGAGTTGGCCCAGGAACCGCCGCGCAAGGGGCGACTCCTAGAATGGCGGCAAACACCGCACCATGACCTGAAGGATACCGCGATGAAACACATTTTGACGATAGCGTTGCTCGGCAGCCTGGCCGCAACGCCCGCCCTGGCCAACGAGGCGCTCGCCAAGAGCAAACAGTGTGTGGCCTGCCACGCTGTGGACAAGAAGTTGGTGGGACCGGCCTACAAGGACATCGCCAAAAGGTACGCCGGTCAAGGCGATGCGGCAGCCAAACTTGCCGCCAAGATCGTGACCGGTGGCGCCGGCACCTGGGGCGCGGTGCCCATGCCAGCCAACACCCAGGTCAACCAGGCCGAGGCGATTCAACTCGCAAACTGGGTCCTGGGCCTGAAATAAACAAGGTGCCACCCAACATACAAAACGCCCGCAGCTGCGGGCGTTTTGCTTGGGAGGTTGGCGATCAGTTGTTCTCGGACAGCTGATCCAGAATCGCTGGGTTCTCCAAGGTGGAGGTGTCTTGCGTGATGGCCTCGCCCTTGGCGATGCCACGCAGCAGGCGGCGCATGATCTTGCCGCTGCGGGTCTTGGGCAGGTTGTCACCGAAGCGGATGTCCTTGGGCTTGGCGATGGGGCCAATTTCTTTGCCCACCCAGTCGCGCAGGATCTTGGCGATGGCCTTGGCCTCTTCGCCCGTGGGGCGCGGGCGCTTGAGCACCACAAAAGCCACAATCGCCTCGCCGGTCAGGTCGTCGGGACGGCCCACCACAGCGGCTTCGGCCACCAGATCGGTTTTGGCCACCAGAGCCGATTCGATTTCCATCGTGCCCATGCGGTGGCCCGAAACGTTGAGCACGTCGTCGATGCGACCGGTGATCCGGAAGTAGCCCCGGTCGGCGCTGCGCACAGCACCGTCGCCGGCCAGGTAAAACCCTTTGAGCTCCTCAGGGAAGTAGCTCTTCTTGAAACGCTCCGGGTCACCCCAGATGGTGCGGATCATCGACGGCCAGGGGCGCTTGACGACCAGGATGCCACCCGAGCCGTTGGGCATGTCGTGGCCGGCTTCGTCGACGATCGCGGCGGCAATGCCCGGCAGCGGCAGCGTGCACGAACCCGGCACCAGCGGCGTGGCGCCCGGCAGCGGGGTGATCATGTGGCCACCGGTTTCGGTCTGCCAGAACGTGTCCACGATCGGGCAACGCTCGCCACCCACGTGTTTGTAGTACCACATCCAGGCTTCGGGGTTGATGGGTTCGCCCACCGAGCCCAACAGGCGCAGGCTGCTCAAGTCGGACCGCGCGGGGTGCACTTTTTCGTCGCCTTCAGCGGCCTTGATCAGCGAGCGGATGGCCGTGGGCGCGGTGTAGAAGATGGTGCACTTGTGGCGCTCGATCATCTGCCAGAAACGGCCTGCGTTCGGGAACGTGGGCACACCTTCGAACACGATCTGCGTGGCGCCAGCGGCCAGCGGGCCGTAGGCCACGTAGCTGTGGCCGGTGATCCAGCCGATGTCGGCGGTGCACCAGAAAATGTCGTTGGGCTTCAGATCGAAGGTCCAGTCCATGGTCAGCTTGGCCCACAACAGGTAGCCGCCGGTGCTGTGCTGCACGCCCTTGGGCTTGCCGGTGGAGCCCGAGGTGTAGAGCACAAACAGCGGGTGTTCGGCACCCACCATTTCGGCCGGGCAGTCGGTGGACTGGCCCGCCATCACCTCGTGCATCAGGCTGTCGCGGCCGGCCACCATGTTGCAAGCGGTGGGCGTGCGCTGGAACACGATCACGTCTTTCACACACTCGCAGCCACCCAGGGCGATGCCCTCGTCCACGATGGCCTTGAGCGGCAGTTCCTTGCCGCCGCGCAGCTGGTAGTTGGCGGTGATCACGGCCACGGCACCGGCGTCCTGGATACGTTCCTGCAAGGCCTTGGCCGAGAAGCCACCGAACACCACGCTGTGGGTGGCACCGATGCGGGCGCAGGCCTGCATGGCCACCACACCTTCGATGGTCATGGGCATGTAGATGACCACACGGTCACCCTTCTTCACGCCTTTGGCCTTGAGCGCATTGGCGAACTGCGAGACCTTGCCCAGCAGTTCCTTGTAGGTGACCTGGGTGACCTCACCGCCGTCGGCTTCGAAGATGATGGCGGTCTTGTTCTCGACCGGCGTGCCCATGTGGCGGTCGAGGCAGTTGTAAGAAGCGTTCAGTTCGCCGTCGTCAAACCACTTGTAGAAAGGCGCGTTGGACTCGTCCAGCGTCTTGGTGAATGGCTTGTGCCAGCTCAGGTTTTCGCGCGCCAGGCGCGACCAAAAACCTTCCGGGTCCTTGTCGGCCTCGGCGCACAGCGTTTCGTAGGCTGCCATGCCGCCCACACGGGCCGCCGCCACCGTGGCGGCGCTGGGTTCAAACACGCGGTTCTCGATCAGCGTGGACTGGATGGCAGACGATGGTGCGGACATGCTTCGGTCTCCTCGGATGTTGTCGGACAGGGTCGCATTTGCGGACCGGACGGACTGTGCGGCTGGGCTCTTACGAGCCACTTACACAAGCCCCCAGCCACCGCGCCGGCCGCCCCAGCCACAGGCTGGTGGCGGTCTGCCCACCTACAATAACAGGGCTCTCCCCTACCTTCCAACCCATGTCCAAAGTCCCCCAAAACAAGCCCGCGCCCAGCATGCGCAGCCTGCCCAACCTCATCTTCGCCAGCCGCTGGTTGCAGCTCCCGCTCTACATCGGTCTGATCGCCGCACAAGCCATCTACGTGTTCCATTTCTGGGTCGAACTGGTGCACCTCGTGGAAGCCGCTTTTGGCAACCAGGGCGCACTGGACAAGCTGGTGGCCAGCATTGGCTACAAGAGCGACGTGCAACTGACCGGCCTGAACGAAACCATCATCATGCTGGTGGTGCTGGCCCTGATCGACGTGGTGATGATCAGCAACCTGTTGATCATGGTCATCGTGGGCGGCTACGAAACCTTTGTGAGCCGCATGAACCTGGAAAGCCACCCCGACCAGCCTGAGTGGCTCAGCCACGTCAATGCCTCGGTGCTCAAGGTCAAGCTGGCCATGTCCATCATCGGCATCAGCTCCATCCACCTGCTCAAGACCTTCATCAACGCCGCCAACTACGACGAGAAGGTGCTGATGTGGCAGACGCTGATCCACGTTGCCTTCCTGTTCAGCGCCATGGCCATCGCCTACACCGACCGCCTGATGTCGCATTCGGACAAGCACTGAAGTGACACAGACCACCCCGTCGCTTGCCCGCTTCGCGTGGCCGCATCCCCCTCAAGGGGCGACACCAGCCGTCCGGCAGAGCCGGCCCGGCGGTGTCCCCCGGTTCGATCATTTCGCACGTCGCAGCTCCCGTGAATACGGAGCAGACGCCTGACATATCCACCGCACGGAGCACTTCCATGAGCACCATCCGCCAAGCCGACCTGATCGAATCGATCGCCGGCGCCCTGCAGTACATCAGCTACTACCACCCGGCCGACTACATCGCCCACCTGGCCCGCGCCTACGAACGCGAGCAGAGCGCGGCCGCCAAGGATGCGATCGCGCAGATCCTGACCAACAGCAAGATGAGCGCGACCGGCCACCGCCCCATCTGCCAGGACACCGGCATCGTCAACGTGTTCCTGAAAGTGGGCATGGACGTGCGCTGGGAAGGCTTCACCGGTAGCCTGGACGACGCCATCAACGAAGGCGTGCGCCGCGGCTACAACCACCCGGACAACACCCTGCGCGCCAGCGTGGTGGCTGACCCGCAGTTCCTGCGCAAGAACACCAAGGACAACACGCCAGCGGTGATCTTCACCGAGCTGGTGCCCGGCAACACGGTGGAGGTGACCGTGGCCGCCAAAGGCGGCGGCTCGGAAAACAAGAGCAAGATGGTCATGCTCAACCCCGGTGACAACGTGGTGGACTGGGTGCTGAAAACCGTGCCCACCATGGGCGCCGGCTGGTGCCCGCCCGGCATGCTGGGCATCGGCATTGGTGGCACGGCAGAGAAAGCCGTGCTGATGGCCAAGGAAAGCCTGATGGACGACATCGACATGTACGAGCTGCAGGCCAAGGCGTCCAAAGGCGAAAAGCTCGACCGCGTGGAAGAGATGCGCCTGGAGCTGTTTGACAAGGTCAACGCCCTGGGCATCGGCGCGCAGGGCCTGGGTGGCCTGACCACGGTGCTGGACGTGAAGATCAAGATGTACCCCACCCACGCGGCCAGCAAGCCGGTGGCCATGATCCCCAACTGCGCGGCCACCCGCCACGCGCACTTCGTGCTGGACGGCAGCGGCGCGGTCTACCTCGACCCGCCCAGCCTGGACCTGTGGCCCAAGGTCGAGTGGGCACCCGACACCGACAAGAGCGTGCGCGTCAACCTGGACACCCTCACGCCCGCCGAAGTGGCGAGCTGGAAGCCCGGCCAGACCCTGCTGCTCAACGGCAAGATGTTGACCGGCCGCGACGCCGCACACAAGCGCATCCAGGACATGCTGGCCAAGGGCGAGAAGCTGCCGGTGGACTTCACCAACCGCGTCATCTACTACGTGGGTCCGGTCGATCCGGTCAAGGGCGAGGCCGTGGGCCCCGCCGGCCCCACCACCGCCACCCGCATGGACGGCTTCACCGAGATGATGCTGGCCAAAACCGGCCTGATCGCCATGATCGGCAAGGCCGAACGCGGCCCGGTCGCCATCGAGGCCATCAAGCAGCACAAGAGCGCCTACCTGATGGCCGTGGGCGGCGCCGCCTACCTCGTGTCCAAAGCCATCAAGACCGCCAAGGTGGTGGGCTTCGAGGACCTGGGCATGGAAGCCATCTACGAGTTCGATGTGGTGGACATGCCGGTCACGGTGGCCGTGGATTCGGGCGGCACCAGCGCCCACATCACCGGCCCGGCCGAATGGAGCAAGCGCATCGCCTCGGGCGAGTTCAAAGGCATCGCCATCGCGGGTTGATGGCGCACGCGCCCATCGGCGTCTTTGACAGCGGCGTCGGTGGCCTGAGCGTGTTGCGCGCGCTGCGCGCCGAGTTGCCCCACGAACGCTATGTCTACTTCGCCGACAGCGGCCACGCGCCCTACGGCGAACGCGGCGACGCGTTCGTGATCGCGCGGTCGCTGGCCATCGCCGAGGGGCTGGTCCGGGACCACCACATCAAGGCCCTCGTGGTGGCCTGCAACACCGCCACGGCGGCGGCCATCCACGCGTTGCGACAGCAGCATCCCTTGCTGCCCATCGTGGGCGTGGAGCCTGCGCTCAAGCCCGCCCTCGCGGTGACACGCACAAGGCGGGTGGGCGTCTGGGCCACCCGGGGCACCCTGGGCAGCCCCAAGTTCGCCGCACTGCGCACTTCTTTGGACGGCCAGGCCACATTCGTCACCCAAGCCTGCGATGGCTTGGCCCTGGCCATCGAACAGCAGGCCACCGACCCGGGGCCGGTTCAGGGTTTGTGCGAGCGCTACCTGAGCGCGCTTGGCCACTTCGGCACCAGCGCCGGCGAGATCGACACCCTCGTGCTGGGCTGCACCCACTACGTGTTTGTGCGCGAACAACTGGCAAAACGGCTGGGGCCTGGCGTGACCCTGGTGGACACCGGCGAACCCGTGGCCCGCCAAACCCGCCGCCTGTTGACCAACGCGGGCCGGCTGGCCGACCCGACCGGCCCGGTGCTGCCAGCCGTTGCGTGGCTGGGCACCGGCTCGGTCACGCAACTCGCCGCAGCGGCCTCACGCTGGCAGATCTGACACGGCCCACAACCGCTCACCTCCCGCCTCCAGGTGGGTGAGGTACAGGCGCAACTCCAGCTCCAGCTGGTGGTAGTCGGGCAGCATGTGCTGGCACAGCCGGTAGAAAGCTTTGTCGTGCTCACGCTCGCGCAGGTGGGCCAACTCGTGCACCGCGATCATGTCGAGAAAGGCCAGCGGCGCGTCGCGGAACACGGAGCCGATGCGGATCTCGCGCGCCGACTTGAGCTTGTTGCCCTGCACACGCGACACGCGGGTGTGCAAGCCCAGGGCGTGCTGCACGACGTGCAGCTTGCTGTCGAAACAGACGCGGTCCAGGCGCGGCGTCTGGCGCATGTGGGTTTGTCGCAGGCCCTCCACATGGGTGTACAGCGCGCTGTCGTTGCGTTTGCCGTGGGGTTGCGGGTGGCGCGCCAGCAGCCAGGGCGCCAGGCGCCCGCCGTCCAGCAGCCCACGCGCCTGCTGTTGCAACTCGGGCGAATAGGCCGAGAGGTATTTGAGCGGCGCGCTCACTGGGGGGCCTGGGCCGCAGCACGCTCACCGCGCGCCATGTTCACCGGCCACAGCAGCAGCAGGCCCACCACAAACAGCGCGGCCGTGGACAGGATGGCCAAGCGGTGGTTGCCCCCCGTGGCCCAAGTGATGGCCCCGTAGGTCATCGGACCGATGATGCTGGCCAGGCGGGTGGCCAGGCTCCACAAACCGTAAAACTCGGCGCGCTGCGCGGGCGGCGCGAGCAGGCCGGCCATGGCCCGCCCCGCTGATTGGCTGGACCCCATGCACAGACCGGCGATGACCGCCGCATACCAGAACATGCCTTTGGTGGTCGACAGCGCTGCGACCACGCAGGTCACGATCCAGCCCACCAGCGTGATGGCCAGGGCCCGCTTGTGGCCGACGCGGTCCTGACCGTAGCCAAAAGCGAATGCCCCCAACGCGGCGGCGATGTTGAGGGCGAAGATCAGCACCATGGTTTCCTGGGGCGCAAAACCCACCACCTGCTCAGCGTAGATGGCGGCCAGGGTGATGGCCACCGCCACGCCACCCTGGTAGGCCACCGCGCAGCCCATGAGCCACATGAAATCGCGGTAGTGGCGCGCCTGGCGCCAGGTGGCCCGCAGACGTGCGAGCGATGCACGCAGGCCGCTCTGGGCCAAGGCCTGGGGGTTAGCTTGCGCGCGCTCACGCAGCAACGTGAAGGTGAACACCGCGGCCACCGCAAACACCACCGCCGTGATGAGCATGGTGACCGGCACAAAATGGGCGGCCGGCAAGCCGCGCGCTTGCGCCCACAACACGTAACCCAGGCTCAGGCCCAGCGCCAGCATGCCACCCACATAGCCCAGGCTCCAGCCCCAGCCACTGACCCGCCCCATGGACTGCGGACGCGCCAGTTCGGGCAAAAAGGCCGCGATCAGCGAATCGCCCCACGAATAAAAGAGGTTGGACAGGATGAGCAGTGCCACAGCCAACGCCACCTCGCCCGGCCCCACCAGCGCAAGTGCGGCGGTGCTCATCACACACCCCACGGTGCTGAGCAGCAGCAACTGCTTCTTGTTGGCCCGCAAATCGGCCAAGGCACCCAAGGTGGGCATGGTCAACATCACGATGGCGTAAGACACGCTCAGGGTGGCTGTCCAAGCGAAGGTGGCCCAGTTCGCACCGCCGGCCACGCCGCCCACGAAGTAGGCGGCAAACACGGCCGTGAGCACAACCGTGGTGTAGCCAGAGTTGGCAAAGTCGTACATGGCCCAACCCAGCACCTCGCGGCGGCGCACACCGGGGTTGAGCGCGCCGGTCAGGCTGTTGGCCATTTGTCGATGTGTCGGGTCGGTGGATCAGGTCGTCAGTGCAGGTGGCGCGGCTTGCGTGAGCCACCATGCCCACCCGCCGACCCACCGGGGCCACGCGGCGGGCGGCCCAACTGCATCGAATTGATCAGCGCATCAAATCGGTTGGAGAACAGCTTGTCGATGGCCACGACCACATCGCCCAATTCGGACGCGTCGAAGTGGCGCTCCATGATGTGCACCACGTCCTGCACCAGCAGGTCGCGCTGCACCTGCATGATGGCCGCCGGCGTGGGGCCCACAAAACACATCATGAAATCGTCGCGCGACTCGGCCTCTTCGTCCTCGTTCTCTTCGTCGAACTCGGTGTCGTAGAAGGACACCTCCAGCGCGGCACCGGCGGCGGCGATGTCGTTCAGCGCCATGCAGGTTTCCTCGATCACCTGGCGGAAGTCCTCGTCGCCACTGACCGTCCAGCAGATTTGCAGCAGGTGCTGAGGGGCGTCAAAGCGGATGCCGGGTTCGTCTTCGTAGGCGCTGGCCGCGCCGTCGGCCAACGACTTGGCGCCGGCGTACGCCCACAGCGGCTTGAGGGCTTCCTGAATCTGCGCAAAGGCCACGTCGTCGCGCAGCGGCACGTCGCCGTGGACATGGATCTCGAAGGGGGCGTCGTAAGGGGTCATGGTCTGTACTCTCAAAAATGGCTGGCCGTCACGTCGCCTGGTGCCCCGAACCGGACTTGAACCGGTACGCCCGATGAAGGGCGGCAGATTTTAAGTCTGCTGTGTCTACCGATTTCACCATCGGGGCCAGGCCCGTATTTTCGCCGCAATTCGTTCAGTCACCCCTTGGCCCGACCACGCCAGGCCCCGACCCCGAGCCGGGCAGCAAGGCTCAATAAAAAAAGTGCGATTTACAAATATTAAAATCAATGCATTTATAATCAATAAAATCATTTAAAAGTGAAAACGCCTGGAAATCGCGGTGGAAAGAAGCTATAGTTCCGCGCATTGTCAAATTTTTTGCTATTGATAACCACGAGTTGTCATTTTGCAGAACCTGCCAAGGAAACCCACATGCCCACCCGCCGCCCCGTTTTGCACGCCCTTTGGAGCACCCTGGCACTCGCTTGGGCGGGCCTGCTGCCGTCGGCCGCGTGGGCCCTGGACGCGCCCAAAGGCAAGGTGGTGCTGACCGTCAGTGGCAAATTGGGCGCCAGCAATCGGGCGGGCAAGGCGGTGTTCGACATGGCCATGCTCGAAGCCTTGCCCCAAAAGACCTTCACCACCATGACACCGTGGGAGAAAACGCCGGTGAAGTTCTCCGGCCCGCTGCTGCGCGATGTGCTGGCCGCCGTCAAGGCCCAAGGCAGCACGCTCAAAGCGGTGGCACTGAACGACTACAAGATCACCATTCCCCTGGAAGACACGACCAAGTTCGACCTGATGCTGGCCCACCGCATGAACGACAAGCCGATCCCCGTGCGCACCAAAGGGCCGCTGTTTGTTGTCTACCCGTTTGACAGCAACCCGACGCTGCAGAACACCGTCTACTACGAGCGTTCCATCTGGCAATTGGGCGGACTGGAAATCGACTGAGGCCCATGCAGCGGCGCAAAGCCACGCAACGCTTCTGGGCGTGGCTCGGTCTGGCCACCGCCCTGATGCTGGCCGGGCTGCTGGTGCTGATGGGCATCTTTTTGCGCCAGGCCCGACTCGCGGAGGAGGCCGCACAGTTGCAAGCCGACTCGGTCACCGCGCTGGTGTTTCAGCTGGAGCGTGAATTCCTGCGCATGCGCGGCGGCGTGGCATTGGCTGGCGAAGCAGACGAAGCCAGCACCGACTGGGACGCCCTGACGCTGCGCCTCGACATCTTTTTAAGCCGCCTGGACCTGCTGCTGACCAGCCCCAGCGTGGACCGCCTGCGTGAAACGCCTGAATACCAGGCGGCCCTGCCACATCTGCAGGTGCTGGCCGAGCGCATTCAACCCTGGCTGGACAACCCGGCAGCGCACCGCAGCAACTGGGCCACCCTCGCCCAGGACATGGATGCGATCGGCCCCGAAGTGCAGGCCTTGTCTTTCGCGTCCAACGCCATGATCTCGCGCCAGATGCAGCACCAGATCAGCACCCTGCGCGGCCAGAGCCGGATGATCGTGGGCCTGTTTGCCGCCCAAGCCCTGCTGCTGCTGAGTGTGGCCGCGACCATCGTGGTGCGCCAGCGGCGCCAGGAGCGCGAGCGGCTGGCACTGGAGCAGCTCAACCGCGAACTGGACATCGCGCGCCATCTGGCGGAGCAGGCCAACGTGACCAAGGGCCACTTCCTGGCGAACATGAGCCACGAACTGCGCACGCCCTTCAACGGCATGCTGGGCATGCTGCAATTGCTGCACGAAACCCCACTGGATGCGCGCCAGCGCGACTACCTGCACACCGCCGCCGATTCCGCACAACACCTGCTGACGCTGCTCAACGACATCCTGGACATGGCGGCCATTGAGGAGGGCAAGCTCAAGGTGACGCCCGAAGCCATCGAACTGCCACGCGTGTTGCGCGACGTGGTCACCCCCATGGCCGCACAGGCGCGTGACAAGGGTCTGCAGTTTGATGTCCAGATGCCTCCCTCGTTGCCGCTTGCCGTGCGACTGGACCCCACCCGCACCCGGCAGGTGCTGTTCAACCTGCTGAGCAACGCCGTCAAGTTCACCGAACACGGCAGCGTGGGCTTCGAAGTGGCCGTTCAACCGGGGCTGTCGGCCGACACCATCGAACTGGTGTTCACCGTGCGCGACACCGGCATCGGCATGTCGGCCGAGTCGGTGGCACGCCTGTTCGAGCGTTTTTTCCAGGTCGAGTCGCGCCTCAACCGGCGCCGTGGCGGCTCGGGCCTGGGCCTGAACATCTCGCGTGCCCTGGCAGAACTCATGGGTGGCAGCCTGCAGGTGGAGAGCCGCGAAGGACAAGGCAGCACCTTCACCCTGCGCCTGCCCACCACGGTGGAGGCCAGCGTGGCGCCCTGCTTTGCCAACACCTTGCCACCGCCGGCGCCCGTGCTGGCAACCGCCGAGGGGGGCGACATGGCCACCGCCACCGCCGGCTCACCGGCGGCCCAGGTGCTGAAGGTGTTGGTGGTGGACGACCACCCCATCAACCTCAAATTGGCCACCGCCCTGTTGCAGAAAATGGGGCATGAGGTGGTTCAGGCGGTCAACGGGCGGCTGGCGCTGGAGGCGGTGCAGGCACAGGCCTTCGATCTCGTGCTGATGGACCTCCACATGCCCGAAATGGACGGGCTGGAGAGCACACGGCACATCCGCGCCCTGCCCGCACCGCGCGGACAGGTGCCGGTGGTGGCACTCACGGCGAACGCGCTGGAAGAGGCCCGGCGCGAGGCCGAACAGGCCGGTGTCAACGGTTTTCTCACCAAGCCGCTGAAGGTGCATGAGCTGCAATCCGTGGTGCGCAACTGCCAAGCTGCCCCGCACCGCGCGCTGGAACAGGCCGCTGCCATGCAGGCGGCCTGAGCCCAGGCCCCCGCCCACCCGGTTCAGATCAGGACGCCGCCGCTTCGGTCGATGTGGCCGGCAACCAGGGCACGAGGGCGGCATGCAAGCCCTTCATGGTGAAGGGCTTGGGCACGTGCCCATCGAAGCCGCTGGCGCGGCAGCGCTCCAGGTCTTCGGCCATCACGTTGGCGGTGAGGGCCAGCACGGGCACCGTCTGCGCGGCCTCGCCCGCCTCGCCCGCACGCAGGCGTTCGGTGGCCTCAAAGCCGTCCATCACCGGCATCTGGCAGTCCATCAGCACCAGGTTGAAGCGTTCTGCACGCAAACGGTCCAGCGCTTCCCGGCCGTTCTGCGCCAGCACCGCCTCCAGGCCCACCCGGCCCAGCACCGCCAGCGCCAGTTTCTGGTTCACCGGCTGGTCTTCCACCAGCAACACACGCCCTGTCAGGCGGGGCAAGGCCACGGCGGGCGCAGGGTGGCTGCTGAGCGGGGCCACCACGGGTGATGCCAAGGGCAGGGTCAGCTCAAACCAGAACGTGGCCCCCGCACCCGGCGCGCTGTGCACGCCGATGCGTCCCCCCATGGCCTCCACCAGTTGGCGGCTGATGGACAGGCCCAAGCCGGTGCCGCCAAAAGCACGCGAGCTGGAACTGTCCACTTGGGTGAAGGGCTGGAACAACTGCTGCTGCGCCTCCGGTGCGATGCCTATGCCCTCGTCTTGCACCTCAAAGCGCAGCGTCGCACCAGGTTCCGCGCCTGTGTCTGAAGTGCAGGCCGGTGCCAGACGCTGCAAACGCAGCACCACCTGCCCCGCCGCCGTGAACTTGATGGCATTGCCCAACAGATTGACCAGCACCTGTTGCAGACGCTGGGCATCGCCCAGCACCGCCGGTGGCACGTCGTCTGCCAACGCCAACGCCAGCCGCAGGCCTTTGCCCTGTGCGGTCACCTGCAGGCGGCGCGCGCAGGTTCGGCACAGCTCGGCCGGCGACAGCGCGGCGCTGGCCAACACCAGTTTGCCGGCCTCGACCTTGGAGAAGTCCAGGATGTCGTCGATCAGGTGCAAGAGCGACTCGGCGCTCTCGCGGATGGTCTGCGCCTGGTCGCGCTGCTCGGGGTCCAGCCGCGAATCCAGCAGCAGGCTGACCATGCCGATCACCCCGTTCATGGGGGTGCGGATCTCGTGGCTCATGTTGGCCAGGAAGGCACTTTTGGCGCGTGTGGCCGCCTCGGCATGGTCGCGCGCCTGGGCCAGCTCGGCCAGGGTCCGCTTCTCCTGCGTGAGATCGTGCTCCACACTCACAAAATGGGTGATGTGCCCCGACACGTCGCGCAGGGGTGCCGCCACCACGTGGGCGGGGTAGACCTGGCCATCGCGGCGCCGGCGCAGCAGTTCACCACGCCAGATGTGGCCCGCCTTCAACTGCGCCAGCACCGCCAGGTAACGCGCCTTGTCCACCCGGCCACCATCGAGCAGCGCGGGCGTGCGCCCTTGCAGCTCGGCCGCTGAATAGCCCGTCATCTGGCGCAAGAAAGGGTTGCTGTATTCGATGCGGCCCTGGTCGTTGACGATCAGCATGCCACTGGGGCTTTGCTCCAGCGCCTGCGACAGCCGCACGATGGTGGCCTGCTGCAAGGCCTCGGCCTGTTCGCCGGCGCGCACCCGGCGCATCAGCCACAGGTAACCCGCCAGCACGCTGGCCAGCCCCAGCAAGGTCACCAAGCCGATCACCGCCGACTTGCGGCGCCAGTCGGCCAGCACCGCCAAGCGGTCCACCCGCACCGACACAAACAACGGGTAGGCCTTGAGGGTGCGGTAGGCGCTCAGCGCATCGCCTTCGTCGGTGCCGAGTTCGTGGGTCAGGATGTCGGGCAACAGGTCGTCAAAGGGATAGGGGCCGCCGTTGGGGCTGTCATCGGTGCTGAACAGCACCCGGCCGTCGAGCCGGGCGACGTGCACGCGGTCGCTGTCGGGGCGGTGAAAGCGTTCCATGCGCCCGAGCAGGTAGTCCGGGTTGAGCGCGGCCACCAGCCAGACGGCTTCGTCGCCCTCGCCCATGCGCAGCAGCAAAGGCACAAAATAAGGCTTGGCCGGGTCACCCGGCTGCTCGGCCAGCGTGGGGCGGGCCTCGCCGATGTCGCGCCCCTCCCAGACTGGCCCCACGCGCAAGACAGACGACTCGCCGGTGGCGCGGTCGGCCGGCAAAAAACCCAGGGTATCGATCACCGCCCCCAGGTTGTTGGGCTGCGAACTGGCCCGAACCCGGCCACTGCTGTCGAGGATGGACAAAGAACGCAGGGCGGGCTGGCTGTGCTGCAAGCGCCGCAACACGCCATACAACCACTGCGGCGACGCGCTGGCCAAAGGTTCGCCCGAGACTTCGGGCAGGGCACGCAAGGTGTTTTCCACGAGTTGCAGGGTCTGGCCGATCTCGTCCTCAAAGATCAGCACGTTGCCCTGGGCGCGCGCCAACTGCTGCTCCAGCTGCACCTCGCGGTCGCGCCACACGGCATAGCCCACCGCACCCAGCACCGTGACCAGGAACAGCCCCATGAACAGCCGCGCCAGCCACTGGTAACGCACCGCCGGGCGCGGGTCGTCCGCGGGCGGGCCAAAGGTTCGTCCGGCCAACTGGGCCATCAGTTCGGCACGACGATTGACTCCAGCCGGTAGCGGCTGGCCGCACGCAACAGACGGCCATCGCGTTTGATGTCGCGCACAAACTGCTCGACGCGGTTGAACCAGGGCAGATCCCCCGGCGCCACGGCGTAGGCGTACTCGGTCATGTGGTACGTGCTGGTGGGCGAGATCAGGCGCGCCCAGTCGGTGGTCTCCAGCATCCGCCGGCTGTACGGGAAGTCGGTCATGAACACATCGGCACGGCCCGATTCCACTTCCTGCTCGCGCGCCATCGGGGTGTCCACCACCAGCAAGGTGGCGGCCTTCAGGCGGGCCCGCATGACCGGCTCGTGCAGGGTGCCTTTCATCACAGCCACCACCACCCCGGGCTTGTCGATGTCGTCCCACGACTTGATGCGCCGGTTGCTGCGTGTGGTGATGGCGTAGATATCGCTGGCCAGGGTGGGCCGCGCAAACAACAGCTTCTCGGCCCGCTGGGGCGTGACGCCGACCGCGAACATCGCCACGTCACACAGGTTGCCGGTCACGTCACCCACCAGGCGTGCGAACGAGCTGTCCACAAATTCCACCGCCACACCCAGGTCCTTGCCCAACTCCAGTGCCAGATCGGCATCGACACCGGCCAGTTGCTGCGTGCGCGGGCTGCGCAGGCTGATGCCGTAGTAGTCAGGCCAGATGCACACGCGCAGTTTTTTGCTGGCCTGGATGTGCTGCAAGCGGCTGCCTGTGGGCGCGGCAGCGCTGGCGCCCTGCGCCCATGCGGCAGGTGCCAGGCCCAACACCAGCGCCACAACCATCCCACACACACCGGCGGCGCCATGTTGTGTCGATCTCAAAAACATCCTGACTCCTTCGAAAATCACGTGGGCAAGGGCTGTGCGGCCAACGCCCCCAGCACTCAAACGGCCGCCGCTTCGGTGGCGGGGGCCACCGGCGCGGTCAGCGGAATCACCACCTCGAACACCACACCCCCTTCGTCCGGATGGCGGAAGTCGATGTGCCCACCGAGTGCACCGGCGACGATGTTGCGCACAATGGGCAGGCCCAAGCCGCTGCCGCCATGCCCCAGTTTGGTGGTGTAGAAGGGATCGAACACATGGCGGCGGTTGGCTTCGGGGATGCCATGGCCGTTGTCCGCCACCGACAGGCAGACCTCGCTTGCACGCACCTCGGCAGCGATGTCGATGCGCCCGCGCTCGATGCCGTCCAGCCCGTGGATGTGGGCATTCTGAATCAGGTTGGTGAGCACCTGGCCCAGCGCGCCCGGGTAGCTGTCGAGTTCAATCTCATCGGGCACGCGGCACACCAACGCGTGGGCGCTGCGTTTGAAGGTGGGCTGCAGGGTCAGCACGATCTCGTCCACCACCTCGCGCAAGCGGAACCGCCGCCGCTGGTCGCTGGTCTGGTCCACCGCCACCTGCTTGAAGCTGCTGAGCAGTTCGCTGGCGCGTTCCAGGTTGCGCAGGGCGATGTCGCCGCCGGTGTCAACATGGGACACAAACGCCTCCAGATCGGAGCGCTTGAGGCCTTGTTCAATTTGGCGGCGGAACTGCCCGACCCGCTCTTTCAGGGTGGACACCGCCATGCGCCCGTTGCCTATGGGCGTGTTGAGCTCGTGTGCCACCCCCGCCACCAGCGAGGCCAGTTTTTCAGACTGCACCAGGCGGTCTTGCGACGCCACCAGCCGCTCCTGCGCCAGTTGCACCGTCTGCAGCGCCTGCTCCAGTTCGGTGTTGGCGATGGACAGGCTGCGTGTGCGCTCTTCGATGCGGCCCTCCAACTGGGCGTTGAGGTCCAGCAACGCGGCTTCGGCGCGTTTGCGGTCGCTGATGTCCACGTCCAGACAGACAAATATCATGGGCGACTCGCCCCGCGCCACGTCGCCCGGCACACCAATGGTGGTGGACAACAGCCAGCGCGCCCGCCCGGCGCGGTCATGCACCTCGCCTTCGTAGGGTCCGTAGGGTTGCCCGGTGCGCCCCACCTCGGCCAGGATGTGCATGAAGTCCCGCTGTTGCTGGGGGGAGTAGATCAGCTCCTCCAGCCGCCGCCCCATCGCTTCGTCTTTCGACCAGCCCAACAGCGCGGCAGAGGCGGTGTTCCACTCCAGCACGCGGCCTTCGGTGTCAAACCACTGCACCGCCAGCGCGGGCGTGCTGTCGAGAATGGTGCGCAAGCGTTCCTCGCTGCGGCGCACCGCCGCCTCGGCCGCACGCTGGCTGGTGACGTCGATGCCAATGCAGCGGAAACCCTCGAAGCCCCCCTCGGCGTTGCGGTCCACGCTGGAGCTCCAGGCGATGTCGCGCACCGCCCCGCCCGCAGTGAGCATGCGCAAGTCCTGGCGGTAGGTGGGGCGGCGCAATTGGCTTCCCGCCACCACAAACTCTTGCACCATGGTGCGCTCGTCGGGCTCCACCAGATCGACGATGGCGCGACCACGTGCCGGCAACCCTGGCTGCCCCAGCACCAACTCGGCGCTGGGGTTGGCGTAGGTCACGGTGCCATGGCGGTCCAGCTCGATCACCAGGTCGGCGGTGTGTTCCACCAGCTCGCGAAAGCGCCTGTCCTGGTCGGCCAGCTGGTGTTCGCGCTGCGCAATGGCCTGAGCGACCTGCTGCAAGTCGGTGCCCAGGCGTTCCAGCTCGGCAATGCCGCTGCTTTGGGGTGCCCCGTCGTACTGCCCCGCCGCTATGCGGTGCGCAAACGCCATGGCGCCGTGCACCACCCGCTCGATGCGGTGGGTCAGCCACACCGCCGTGGCCACGCCCACGGCTAGCGCCAGCGACAGCGTGACCACCGCGATCAGGATGGCCGCATCCCGCGATGCCAACGCGACCGATTCGGGATAGGCCACCAGCAAACCCCATCCGAGGCGATGGGACAGGCGGGCGGTGCCCTGGTAGGGTTGCCCGTCAAACTCAAAACGCCCGCTGGCCTGTTCGCCGCGCAGCGCGGCTTGCACCAGCGGCAGGTTCATGAGGTTGGTGCGTTCGCGCACCATCTGCAAGTTGGGCGCCGACACCAGGGCACCCCGGTTGTCCACCGCCAGCAGCAAGAGGCCATCGCGCTGGTTGGGCCGGTTGGTCAGGCTCACCAGGCGGTCCATGGAGAGTTCGCCCAGCAACACGCCGCCCGCAAAAGGCACCGCAACCGCCACCACCGGCCGCCCCTGTATGGGCGAAAGAAATTGTGCGCTCCACTGCAAGGTGCCCTGCTCGCGCGCCGTGCGCAGCACCGCCACCGCACTGAGGTCGTTGCCCACCCATTCGCCCGCCTGCGCCACCACCCCGTGGCGCAACAAGGCCGCGCGCAGGGTGAGGGTGTCGTCCAGCAGGTAGACGCCGTCGAGCAGGTTGTCGCCCAACAGCAGTTGCCGCGTGGCCACCGCGAACACATCGGCGGCGATGGCGGCAGCCGGGCCACCGGCCGAGTCGGCCAGCCCGGTCAGGGTGGACATCAGGGCCTGGGTGTTGTCCAGGCCATGCTCCATGTTGGCCAGCGCCAGGTCGGCCACACGCGCCTGTTCGTCCTGGGTTTGCTGCTGCGCCAGCGGCAGGCGCCAGAAGATCATCATCAAGGTCAGCACCACCAAGGCCACCAGCATGGCGCCCAGAAACTGGCCCACCAGCAAAGTGCGCAGGCGCCAAGGCCCGCCGAAGCGGCTCAAGCGAGCACCTCGTAGCGGCCCTGCCTCACCACCGTGATGTAGGTCTGCCGCACCGCATCGCCGGTGGCATCGAACGCCACCACCTGCTGCGTGCCTTCAAACTGGCGCACCCGCAGCAAGGTTTGCCTGAGGTGCTCGCCGCGCTGCTGCGCACCCAAAGCCTGCAAGGCCACACGCATGGCATCAAAGCCGGCCAGGTCGGCAAAGCCGGACGGGTTGCCGAAGCGTTGCTGGTACGCCAGCCGAAACTGGCGGTAGGCGGGCGCGGTGTTGGTGCGGTCCAGGAACTGCGCCGCCACCACCCCTTCGGCGGCACCACCCGCGAGCTCCAGCAGTTGTTCGGTGGCCGCCCATTCGGCGGTCATCAGCGGCAGGCTGGGCTGCAGCTTGCGCACCTGCTGTATCAGCTGGGCGGCGTCCACCGCACCCGTCAACAGCAACAGCCCGTCGGGCTGGCTGGCCAGGGCACTGCGGGCCAAATCGGCGAAAGCCATCCCGGGCTTGAAGCGGTAACCCTCCCTGGCCACCACTTCCCCGCCCAGCGCGCGAAACTCGGTCTCGAAGTCGTCCAGCCAGCGCTCGGTGTAGGCGGCGTTGGACATGTCCAGCACCGCCGCCACCCGCAGCAATTTGCTGCGCTGCGCATGAAAACGGGCGCTGGCCTGCGCGTATTCCCGGGTGGAGGAAATGACCCGGAAAAAGTGGTCGTCCAGGCCGGTGAGCGCGCTGGTGGTCACGGTGGGCGACACCATGACCAGGCCCGCAGCGTTGGCCAGGGGCACCATGGCCATGGCCATGGCACTGGTCATGGGGCCGACGATGAGCGCCACACCCGCCTCGCGCAGGGTCTGAAAGGCGGCGGCGGCGGTGTCGGGGTTTTGCTGGTCGTCGGCGGTCAGCAACGCCAGCTGGCGCCCACCCACACCACCGGCCAGATTGGCTTGTTCCAGGGCCAGGAGCGCGCCGTCGCGGCCGGCCAACCCCAGGTCGGCGGTGCGACCGGTGAGCCCGCCCACAAAACCGATTTTGATGGGCGCGCTGTCGCAGCCCACCAGCCCCAGGGCGCTTGTCGACAGGGTGCCCAGAAGAACATCGCGGCGCGTCAGGGGGGGCATCAGGGCGTCCTCCAGTGGGTCACTCGGCGGCGGGGCCGTCCCGTCGCTGGCGCAACCAGGCCAGCAGCTGTTCCTTGTCCATGGGTCGGGCAATGTGGTAGCCCTGGCCATCATGGCAGCCCATGGCCACCAGCGCCGCCCAGACGCTGGCGTCTTCAATGCCTTCGGCCAGCACCTTCAAGCCCAGCTTGCGGCCCAGTTGGGTGACCATCTCGGCGATACGCGGGCCCTTGGCCTCGGTGATCTGGCGCACAAACGTGCGGTCGATCTTGATGCGGTCCAGCGGCAGGCGCTCCAGGTAGCTCAGCGACGAGTAGCCGGTGCCAAAGTCGTCGATGGCGATGGCAATGGCTTGTGCCCGCAGGCCGGCGAGCGTGGTTTCGAGGTAGGCCGTTGGCAACACCGCCACCGACTCGGTGATCTCCAGCTCCAGGTGCCGGCCTTCCAGGCCACTGACGTTCAGGGCCTGGGCGACGTGGTCGGTGAAGGCGGGGTCTTGCAACTGCACCACCGACACGTTGACGGCGATGCGCCGCGGCGCCAAGCCCAGGTCGAGGAGGTCACGCATCATCATGCACGCCGAGGTCATGACCCATTGGCCCAGCGGCGCCATCAAACCGGAGCGTTCGGCCACCGGGATGAACTGATCGGGCGGCACAAAGCGACCATCCTCGGTGCGCCAGCGGATCAGCGCTTCCAGCCCGATCAGTTCGTGGGTGCTCAAGTCCACCTGGGGCTGGTAGACGAGGTAGAGGCGCTCGGTCTCGAAGGCGGCGCGCAGCTCGGCCAGCATGAGCGCGCGCGCGCGCGCCTCGGCACCCAGGTGCGCCGAGAAGGTGACGTAATGGCCCTTGTGGTCTTTTTTGGCCCGCTTAAGGGCAATGCTGGCGTCCTTGATCAGGTCCACGCCCGCGCTGGCATCGCCCTGCAATTGCACGTAGCCACAGGTGATGGACAACTTGTGCGCAATGCCTTCGATGTTCAGCGGCACACGCGCGGCGGCCATCAGGGCGTCGGGGTTGACCACGGCTTTGGGCCCCAGCACGCCAAATATGTCGCTGCCGATGCGTGCCAGCACCGTGTGCAACGGCAGGCTTTCACGCAGGCGCTGGGCCACCGCGCTGAGCAGCAGGTCGCCAAAACGGTGCCCCATGACGTCGTTGGTGGCGCTGAAGTCGTCGATGTCCACCAACGCCAGCGCATGCCCTTCTGCCCCGGCCGCGATCTGGCGGTCCAGGGCATCGACAAAACTGGCGCGGTTGGGCAAGCCCACCAGCTGGTCGTAGAACGCGAACTCGTGCAGGCGCTGCATCAGGTGGCGGTTGCGCAGCAGGTTGCCGATGTTGAAGCAGAACACGTCGAGCAAGCTGCGGTCGGTGCTCTCGGGGGTCTGCTGGGTGTCGATGAAAACCGCCATGTCGCTGCCGTTGCGGTAGCCCACGTAAAGCGCAACACCGGCTGGGGAAAACACGTTCTCGTGTCGTTGCAGCGAACGCTCCAACAGGGCACGCACGTCGGCATCGGGCAGGGTGTCCAGCGGCCGGTCGATGAGCGCCGAAAACTGGCCTGCCGCCGCCAGCACGCGGTACTCGCGCCCGCCTCGCTCCACCTGGGCGCACACCAGGCCTTCGGGTTGGGTGCCCAACAAGGCGGCCAGCTGGGTGATGACGCCCTGCGCAAACGTGTGCAGCCCCCCCTCTTCCATGAAATCGGCGCTCGAGCGCACGATCAGCTCCAGCCCGCTGCGGTGGGCCTCAATCGCACAGATCTGCTCGTAGGAGCGGATGGCGGTGGTCAGCGTGGTGAGCAGCTTGTGGCGGGTCAGTTCCGACTTGGTCTTGTAGTCGTTGATGTCGTAGCGAAGAATGGTTTCGTGCTCGGGCGCATAACCCGGCTGACCGGTGCGCAGCACAATGCGGGTGGCGGTCAGGCCGGCCTCGTTGCGGATGAAGTCCACCAGCTCCAGACCGGCGTTTTCGGTCTCCATCACCACATCAAGCAGCACCAGCGCGAGGTCGGGCGTGTCCAGCAAACACCGCCTTGCCTCGGCCGCGTTGTGGGCGTGCAGAAAACTTATGGACCGCCCGAACACCTGAACGTCTTGCAGGGCAAAGAGCGTGGCCTGGTGCACATCCGCGTCATCGTCCACGACCAGCACCTTCCACTCGCGTGCAGCGCGACGCCCGCCCGCCACCCCATCGGCGGGCGCCTCGTCCTCGAAGGCAAACAACTCATCGCTGGATTCGGCCATCCGGAAGGCTCTCCAATCAGTCTGTCACGGCGCCCCAGGGGCGCCCCAAGTAGCAAAAATGCCCCTTGTGCCCAGCCCTTGGCCCGACACCATTTGCAAAATATCTTTCAGGATGAAGGTATATCACGCTGTTCGTACCCCGCATCGCAGCCTTGTTTGTGCCACGTCAAAAAAAACGCCCGCGGCTATCGCTGCGGGCGTTGGATGACCGGGCGCAAGCCTGGCGACCGTGGTCAGCCGGGCTCGCCTGGTTCACAGGCCTTGGCCAGACTTATTTCGCGCCGCCGAGGATCCAGGCGGCCAGGGTCTTGGCATCGGCGTCGCTCAGCGCAGCCTGTGCGGGCATGGGCACGGCGCCCCATTTGCCGGAGCCGCCCGCCTTGATGCTCTTGGCCAGTTCGTCGGCGCTCTTGCCGGCGTACTTTTTGGCCACGTCCTGGTAGGAGGGGCCCACCAGCTTCTTGTCCACCGCATGGCAGGCCATGCAGGCGTTCTTTTGCGCCAGGGCCAGGTTGGCCATGGCGGGGGAAGCAACAACCATGGCAGCGGCGGCGGCAGCCATCACAAACACTTGTTTCATGAACATCTCCAGAGAAGAAAGAAAAAACGCAGTCCCAAACACAACTCGACCCGTCTGCGGGTGGCCCACGTGCAACTGGGCGCCCCACTCAAATATCATTATCTACTGATTTATGAGCCGGGTGCTCGGGGTTTTCCGCAGGCACCAAAGTGGGCATGATGGTACACGCCAAGGAGAAGTGCCATGAACACGCTGCCCCTGTTCCAGTCCTACTGGAGTGCGCCCCTCGTTGAAGTGAACCTGCTGGTGTTCGCCAACCTCGTGGGCGCCTTGTTGCTGGGCTTGCTGGTGGGCTACGAGCGCTCGTACCACGGCCGTGCCGCCGGCATGCGCACCTACGGCATCGTGTGCATGGCCTCGGCCGCGCTGACGGTGTTTTCGGGCTACCCCGGTTTCTGGTGGGGTGGGCTGGAGCACGCGGGCCTGCCGCCGGTGGACCCCACCCGGGTGGTGCAGGGCATCGTCACCGGCGTCGGTTTTCTGGGCGCGGGCGTCATCATGAAAGAGGGCATGAACATCAGCGGCCTCACAACCGCCGCTTCGATCTGGGCTTCGTCGGCCATCGGCGTGCTGGTGGGCGTGGGGTTTTATGCCGCCGCCATCCTGCTGTCGCTGCTGTCGGCGTCGCTGATGATGTGGGGGTCCAAACTGGAAATGCGTCTGCCCTCCCGGCGTGCGTTGGGCGTCACCCTGGGCTTTGGCAGTGGTGTTGAGCCCGATGAGCGGGGCATGCGTCAACTCATGCGGTCGTGGGGCTACAGCGTGGCCGAGGGCTCGTTGCACATCGCCCGCCAACACCACCACGTGACCTGGCAGTTCGTCATGGTGGCCAACACCAGCCGCCCTGAGGCGGGTTCGCTGTTCGAACTTTCGCGCCTCCTGCGCCAACTGGAAGGGGTGGACAGCCTGCAACTGTCCCACGCGAGAAACTGAACCCAGCCCCGCCCGGGCGCCATCGGGTAAACCCTCGCAACGACACGCTGCGCAACGCTTGCCAAATTGGGGAAGTCCTTCTAAACTCATCTTCACTTACTTTAGATATGAATTATTCGACTCTGAATGGAGTTGTTCTTGATCCGACCCAACTGAAGGAACTGCGATGAAAATTGTGTGCATCGGTGGCGGCCCAGCCGGCCTGTACTTTGGTCTCCTGATGAAACAGCTGGACCCCGCCCACGACGTGACGGTGGTCGAGCGCAACAAGCCCTACGACACCTTCGGCTGGGGCGTGGTGTTCTCCGACGCCACAATGGACAACATGCGCCAGTGGGACCCGGCCACCGCCGCCGAGATCGAGCAGGCCTTCAACCACTGGGACGACATCGAGCTGCTGTTCAAGGGCCGCACCATCCGCTCGGGTGGCCACGGCTTTGTGGGCATTGGCCGCAAGAAGCTGCTCAACATCCTGCAAGCACGTTGCGAAGAGCTGGACGTCAAGCTGGTGTTTGAAACCAACGCCGACAACGACCTGGCCTACGCGGACGCCGACCTGATCATCGCCAGCGACGGCATCAACTCCCAGATCCGCAGCCGCTACGCCAACACCTTCAAGCCCGACATCGTCACCCGCCCCAACCGCTACATCTGGCTGGGCACACACCGCCTGTACGACGCCTTCACCTTCGATTTCCAGCGCACCGAACACGGCTGGTTCCAGGCCCACATCTACAAGTTCGACGAGAACACCACCACCTTCATCGTCGAGTGCCCCGAAGAGGTGTTTCTGGCCCACGGTCTCGACAAGGCCAACCAGGACCAGTCCATCGCCTTCTGCGAGAACCTGTTCAAAGACACGCTGCAAGGTCACAAGCTCATGACCAACGCCCGCCATCTGCGCGGCTCGGCCTGGTTGAACTTCCAGCGTGTGGTGTGTGAACAGTGGTGGCTCAAGAACGAGAACGGCAGCCATGTGGTGCTGATGGGCGACGCGGTGCACACCGCCCACTTCGCCATCGGCTCGGGCACCAAGCTGGCCATTGAAGACGCGATCGAACTCACCCGCCAGTTCAAGCTGCTGGGCGACAGCCCCGACAAGATCGGCGAGGTGTTGAGCACCTACCAAGAACTGCGCCGCGTGGAAACCTTGCGCCTGCAGAACGCTGCCTGGAACGCCATGGAGTGGTTTGAGGTGTGTGGCAAGCGCTACTGCGATCAGCTGGAACCCGAGCAGTTCATGTACTCCATGCTCACGCGCAGCCAGCGCATCAGCCACGAAAACCTGCGCCTTCGCGACAAAGCCTGGCTGGATGGCTACGAGCAGTGGCTGGCCCAAAAGGCCGGCCTCAACAGCCCGGTGCCCGTGCCCCCCATGTTCACGCCCTACACCGTGCGTGGCCTCACGCTCAAGAACCGCATCGTGGTCTCGCCCATGGCACAGTACAGCGCGGTGGACGGCCTGGCGGGTGACTACCACCTGGTGCACCTGGGCGCACGCGCCATGGGCGGCGCCGGCCTGGTGTTTGCCGAGATGAGCTGCGTGAGCCCCGAAGGCCGCATCACCCCCGGCTGCCCCGGCCTGTACAAGCCCGAGCACACCACCGCGTTCAAGCGCATCGCCGACTGGATCCACACGAACACCGACGCCAAGTTCGCCATCCAGATCGGCCACGCCGGCGCCAAGGCCTCCACCCGCCTGGCCTGGGACGGCATTGACCAACCGCTGGCGGAAGGCAACTGGCCCATCATGTCGGCGTCCGAGCAGCAGTACCTTGAAGGTGTGAGCCAGGTCTCCAAGGCCATGACCCGTGCCGACATGGACATGGTGCTGGCCCAGTTTGTCGCCTCCACGAAAGCCGCTGCGGAGGCCGGCGCCGACTGGCTGGAACTGCACTGTGCCCACGGCTACCTGCTGTCCAGCTTCATTTCGCCGCTGACCAACCACCGCAGCGACGAATACGGCGGCAGCCTGGCCAACCGCCTGCGTTACCCGCTGGAAGTGTTCAAGGCCGTGCGCGCCGTGTGGCCGGCCGACAAACCGATGTCGGTGCGCATCTCGGCGCACGACTGGGTTGAAGGTGGCATCACGCCCGACGACGCGGTGGAAATCGCCAAGGCCTTCAAGGCCGCCGGCGCCGACATGATCGACTGCTCCTCGGGACAGGTCAGCAAGAAGGAAAAGCCGGTCTATGGCCGCATGTTCCAGACCCCGTTTGCCGACCGCATCCGCCAGGAAGCCGGTATTCCCACCATCGCGGTGGGCGCGATCAGCGAAGCCGACCACGCCAACTCCATCTTGGCCGCCGGCCGCGCCGACCTCTGCGCCGTGGCCCGCCCGCACCTGGCCAACCCGGCCTGGACGCTGACCGAAGCGGCCAAGATCGGCTTCACGCCGGTGAGCTGGCCCAAGCAGTACCGCTCGGCCAAAGGCCAGATGGAATCCATCTTCGCCCGCGAGAAGTCCATGGCCGCAGCGGCATCGGCCAAATGAGCGCCCCCCGTCACGCCCTCGTCACCGGCGGCGGCCAGGGCATAGGCGCGGCCATCGCGCAGGCCCTGGTGGCACGTGGCCTGAACGTCACCGTGCTGGGCCGCCGGCTGGCCGTGGTGCAGGCCCTGGCCGACACCAACCCGGAGCACCTGTTGGCCGTGAGCGCCGACGTGGCCGACCCGGCCCAGGTGGCGGCGGCCGTGGCGCAGGCCGAGGCCCGCTTTGGCCCGGTGGACGTGCTGGTCAACAACGCCGGCCAGGCCCAGACCGCGCCTTTCCTCAAGATGGACCTGGCGTTGTGGCACCAGATGCTCAGCGTCAACCTCACCGGCACCCTGGTCTGCACCCAGGCTGTGTTGCCGGGCATGGTGGCACGCGGCTGGGGCCGCGTGGTCAACGTGGCCAGCACCGCCGGGCAGGTGGGCTACGCCTACGTGTCGGCCTACTGCGCGGCCAAACACGGCGTGGTCGGGCTGACCAAGTCGCTGGCGCTGGAGATGGCCAAGAAGGGTGTCACCGTCAACGCGGTCTGCCCCGGCTACACCGAAACCGACATCGTGCGCGAGAGCATTGAACGTGTGGTGGCCAAGACCGGCCGCAGCGCCGAAGAGGCCCGTGCCGAATTCGTCAAATCCAACCCGCAGGGCAAGCTGGTGTTGCCCGAGCAGGTGGCCGACGCGGTGGCCTGGCTGTGTGGCGAAGGCGCCTCTGCCGTGACCGGCCAATCGATCTCGGTGGCTGGCGGCGAAGTCATGTGAGATGAGTACCCCCCGAAGCGCCTTCGGCGCCTCCCCCCAGGGGGCGACACCAGCCGTCCGGCAAAGCCGGCCCGGCGGTGTCCCCGAAAAAAAACACGAGTTACAGCCCACCACTTTGGAGTGCCTCATGAACAAGCCCCTCGATCCCGCGCTGCAAGCCGGTAACCACAAGCCCCTGGCCGGCTACCAAGCCCGGCACTTCCTGTGGGAAGTGAAAGACGGCGTGGGCACCATCACGCTCAACCGCCCCGAGCGCAAGAACCCGCTGACCTTCGACAGCTACGCCGAACTGCGCGACCTGTTCCACAACCTCAAGTGGGCGACCGACGTCAAGACCGTGGTGGTCACCGGCGCGGGTGGCAACTTCTGCTCGGGCGGCGACGTGCACGAAATCATCGGCCCGCTGATCGACCTGAAAGCGCCCGAGCTGCTGATGTTCACCCGCATGACGGGTGAGCTGGTGAAGATGATGCGCGTGTGCCCGCAGCCCATCATTGCCGCCATCGACGGTGTGTGTGCCGGCGCCGGCGCCATCATCGCCATGTCGTCCGACATGCGCCTGGGCACGGCCCGCAGCAAAACCGCCTTCCTGTTCAACCGCGTCGGCCTGGCCGGCTGCGACATGGGTGCCTGTGCCATGCTGCCGCGCATCATCGGCCAGGGCCGTGCCAGCGAACTGCTCTACACCGGGCGCAGCCTGGGTGGTGAAGAAGGCGAGCGTTGGGGTTTCTTCAACCGCCTGAGCGAACCCGAAGCGCTGCTGGCCGACGCCCACAAACTGGCCGCCGACCTGACCGCCGGTCCGAGTTTTGCCAACGGCATCACCAAAACCATGCTGCACCAGGAATGGGCCATGACCATCGAACAGGCCATTGAAGCCGAAGCCCAGGCCCAGGCCATCTGCATGCTGACCGAGGACTACGGGCGCGCTTACCACGCGTTTGTGGCCAAGCAAAAACCGGTCTTCCAAGGCAACTGACACAAGGACGCGGCATGAGCGATACCACCTACCTCGACTGGCCCTTTTTCGAACCGCGCCACGCCGAACTCGCGCGCGCTCTGGATGCCTGGGCGACCGAGAACATCCCACACGGCCACGGCCCCGATGTGGACGCCGAGTGCAAGGCCCTGGTCAAGTCGTTGGGCCAAGCCGGCTGGCTGCGCCACGCGGTGGGCGAGTCTTCGCAGACCATGGACGCACGCGCCATCTGCCTGATCCGCGAAACCCTGGCACGCCACAGCGGCCTGGCCGACTTTGCCTTTGCCATGCAGGGCCTGGGCTCGGGCGCCATTTCGCTGCACGGCACACCCGAACAGCGCCAGAAATACCTGAGCAAAGTCGCCACCGGCGAAGCCATCTCGGCCTTCGCTCTGTCCGAACCGCAGGCCGGCTCCGACGTGGCGGCGATGGCCTGCGCGGCCGTGGCCGACGGCGACCATTACGTGCTCGACGGCGAAAAGACCTGGATCTCCAACGGCGGCATTGCCGATTTCTACGTGGTGTTCGCCCGCACCGGCGAAGCGCCTGGCGCGCGTGGCATCAGTGCCTTCATCGTCGAGGCCAACACACCGGGCTTCGAGATCGCCGAGCGCATCGACGTCATCGCGCCACACCCGCTGGCGCGCCTGCGCTTCACCAACTGCCGCATCCCCGCCACGCAGCGCGTGGGCGCGGCCGGCGAAGGCTTCAAGGTGGCCATGCGCACGCTGGACGTGTTCCGCACCTCGGTGGCGGCCGCCTCGCTGGGGTTTGCCCGCCGCGCGCTCGACGAGGCCCTGCACCGCGCCACCACCCGCAAGATGTTCGGCGGCGTGCTGGCCGACTTCCAGCTCACCCAGGCCAAGCTGGCGCAGATGGCCACCATGATCGACAGCGCCGCGCTGCTGACCTACCGCGCCGCCTGGAAGCGCGACCAGGGCCACAGCGTGACCAAGGAAGCCGCCATGGCCAAGCTCACCGCCACCGAAAACGCGCAGCAGGTCATCGACGCGGCCGTGCAAATCTGGGGCGGCCTGGGCGTGGTCAGCGAACAGCCGGTGGAGCGCCTGTACCGCGAGATCCGTTCGCTGCGCATCTACGAAGGCGCCACCGAGGTGCAGCAGCTCATCATCGGCCGCGAGCTGCTCAAAGAAGTGGCCCGCTGAACAACCAGGGAGACACGCCATGAAACACGCTGCGACCACAGCCCACGTCGACACCTTTGCCCGCGACAACCTGCCGCCGGCCGATCAGCAACCCGAATTCGTGTTCGACCTGCCCGAGCTGCAGTTCCCCGAGCGCCTCAACTGCGCCACCGAGTTGCTGGACAAACATGTGGCCGCCGGCCACGGCGACCGTGTCTGCATCCGTGCACCCGGCCTGACCTGGACCTACGCCGACCTGCGCGACAAGGCCAACCGCATCGCCAACGTGCTGGTGCAGGACATGGGCCTGGTGCCCGGCAACCGCGTGCTGCTGCGCGCACCCAACAACCCCATGTTGGTGGCGTGCTGGTTTGCGGTGATGAAGGCCGGCGGTATCGCCGTGGCCACCATGCCGCTGCTGCGCGCCAAGGAACTCAAAGCCATCGTTGACATTGGGCAGGTCAGCCACGCGTTGTGCGACGCTGCGCTGGCCGAAGAGATGCGCCTGACCGCGCTGGAAACGCCCCTGCTGCGCCACCTGCGCCACTTCAACTACGAAGGGCCGGACAGCCTGGAAGCCGCCATGGAGCGCGCCTCGCCCTATTTCGACAACCTGGACACCGCCAGCGACGACACCTGCCTGCTGGGCTTCACCTCGGGCACCACCGGTGTGCCCAAGGCCACCATGCACTTCCACCGCGACGTGATGGCGATCTGCCACTGCTGGCCGCCGCACGTGCTCAAGCCCACGGCCGACGACGTGTTCATTGGCAGCCCGCCGCTGGCCTTCACCTTTGGCCTGGGTGGTCTGGTGCTGTTTCCCATGTCGGTGGGCGCGTCCACCGTGCTGCTGGAAAAGGCCAGCCCGCCGCAGTTGCTCGACGGCATCAAGGAATTTCACGCCACGGTGCTGTTCACCGCGCCCACGTCCTACCGCACGCTGGCGGCACGGGGCATTGAGCTGAAGCGGACCCACCTGCGCAAATGTGTGTCGGCCGGCGAGGCCCTGCCCGCTTCCACCCGCGCCCTGTGGAAAGAAGCCACCGGCATCGAACTGATCGACGGCATCGGTGCCACCGAGATGCTGCACATCTTCATCTCGCACACCGAGGACAAGGCCCGCCCCGGCGCCACCGGCAAACCCGTGCCCGGCTACCAGGCCAAGGTGGTGGATGACGACGGCAACGAGGTGCCGCCTGGCACCGTAGGCAAACTCGCGGTGAAAGGCCCCACCGGCTGCCGCTACCTGGCCGATGAGCGCCAGAAGACCTATGTGAAAAACGGCTGGAACGTGACCGGCGACGCCTACCTGATGGACGCCGACGGTTACTTCTTCTACCAGGCACGCACCGACGACATGATCATCTCGTCCGGCTACAACATCGCCGCGCCCGAAGTGGAAGACGCGCTGATGCTGCACCCGGCGGTGGCCGAGTGCGCGGTGATTGGTGTGCCCGACGAAGAACGCGGCCAGATCGTGAAAGCCTTTGTGGTGTTGCGCCCCGGCCAGGAGCAGGACGCGGCCATGGTCAAAACGCTGCAGGACTTCGTCAAACAGACCGTGGCGCCCTACAAGTACCCGCGCGCCGTCGAATTTGTCGACAAGCTGCCCCGCACCCAGACCGGCAAGCTGCAGCGCTTCAAACTGCACGAAGCATGACGCCCCCACGCTCCACCGCTGCGCGGGTCGCTGCCCCCCAAGGGGACGGGCCTTGCTTGGGGCGGCCCTGCGCTGCGGCCATTGAGGACTTGGACACATGAAACGTTTTGAGAAGCCGCTGCGCATCCGTTTCGCCCACTGCGATCCGGCCGGCATTGTCTACTTCCCACAGTACCTGGTGATGCTCAATGGCCACCTGGAGGACTGGTTCACCGAAGGCCTGGGCGTGAGTTACGCCGAGCTGCTGGGGCCGCGCCGCGTGGGCACGCCCACGGTGCGGCTGGAGTGTGACTTCACCGCCATCAGCCGCCCCGGCGACGAGGTGGTGCTTGGCCTGCAAGTCAAACACCTGGGTCGCAGCTCCTTTTCACTCGACTTCGACATCCGCGCCGGCGACCAGCTGCGCATGAAAGCCCACAAGGTGTTGGTGTTCACCAGCCTGGACACCCACCAGCCCATACCCGCCCCCGACGATGTGCGCCACGCCATCGAAACCCGTTTCTTGAAACTGTCCTGATTGGAGACCACATGCAAGTTCTGCTTCCCCCCGGCTGGCCCCGTCCCCGCGGCTACGCCAACGGCGTCACCGCCAAAGGCCGCATGGTGTTTGTTGCCGGCATGATCGGCTGGGACGCCCAGGGCGTTTTCCACACCGACGACATGGCCGGCCAGGTACGCCAGGCGCTGCAAAACATCGTCGAGGTGCTGACCGCTGGTGGCGCCAAGCCCGAGCACATCGTGCGCATGACCTGGTACGTGACCGACAAAAAAGAATATGTGGCCGCCTACCCCGAAATTGGCAAGGCCTTCAAGGAGCTGATCGGCAGCTTCAACGCCGCCATGACGGCGGTCGAGGTGGCAGCGCTGGTGGAAGACCGCGCCAAAGTGGAAATCGAAGTCACGGCGGTGGTGCCGGACTGACATCCACCGGCTCACACAAGCACATTCAGGGAGACAACAAAAATGAACGAACTCAACGGCCACGACATCGAGGACCTGCGCCCCGGTTTGAGCGCGACGTTCTCGCGCACCATCACCGAGGCCGACATCGTGTTGTTTGCCGGCGTTTCGGGTGACAACAACGCGGTGCACCTGAACGAGGAGTTCGCGCGCAGCACCCCCTTCGGGGGGCGCATCGCGCACGGCATGCTGAGCGCCAGCGTGATCTCGGCCGCCATCGCCAACCGGCTGCCCGGGCCAGGCACCATCTACCTGGGCCAGCAGCTCAAGTTTCGGGCGCCGGTGCGCCCTGGCGACACGGTGCATGCGACGGTGGAAGTGGTGTCGGTGGACCTGGAACGCGCGCGCGCCGTGTTGTCCACCACCTGCCGCGTGCGTGACAAGGTGGTGATCGACGGCGAAGCCAACGTCATGACCACCTCGTCGCGGCAACGGGCACTGGCCACCACCGGCTGACCGGTCAGCAGACGGCCTCCTGACATCGGACAGCCGCCTGCGGGAGCAGGCCAGGTGGCCACGACCGCCTGCGTGACAACGGCTTCTGTACGGCAACGTACGCTGGCCGCTTTTGTCCCTTTTTCTCCGCAGAATTCCCTTGAACAGAGCGTCCCTGGTCGGACGCTCTTCACGCCCCTGTGGCAGGTTCAAGGAAACGCCGATGCAACACCCACACGACGCCAAGCGCGCCACCCACCCCAGGTGCGCAGGCGGTCAGTGCGCAGGCGCCTGCTGCCTGGCAGGCTCTTCCCAAACAGCCTACCCGGCCGGTTGAAAGCCTGTATCAACCACACGCTGGCCAACCGCATCCTGAAGCAGCTGGAGCCGCACGACCGCCAGGGCCTGCTGGCTCAGGCGGAACTGGTGGAGCTGAGCGCATCCACCGTGCTGGGCGAAGGTGGCACGCTTCAAAGCCACGCGTACTTTCCCACCACCTGCATGATCTCGCTGCTGGCCCCCACACTGGACGGCAAACGCCTGAACCTGGGCCTGACCGGCCCCGAAGGTCTGTACGGCGGTGGCTGTGCACTGGGCATATTTGTCTCGGCGTGCGGCGCGGTGGTGAGCGCAACTGGCATGGCCTGGAAGATCGAAGCCACCCGGCTGGCGCGTCATGGCCGCGACCATCCGCATCTGGTGTGGCTGGTGAGTCACTACTTGTACGCGGAGCTGCGCCAGTTGGGGCTGCAATCGGTGTGCAACCATTTCCACCCCCTGCAACAGCGGCTCGCGCGCTGTCTGCTGATGAGCCAGGACCGCATGCGTTCGCGCGACCTCTGGCTGACCCACGAACACCTGGCCCACATGCTGGGTGCGCGGCGCGCGGGGGTCACCGAAGCGGCCGGGTGGTTGCAGCAACAGGGGTTGATTCACTACAACCGCGGGCACATCTTCATCGCCGACCGGCCGGCGTTGCTCCAGGCAAGCTGCAGCTGCTACCAGCAGAGCCGCGCGATCTACAACCAAGCGCTGGGTCACGCAAGCTGAGGGCGGCAGGCACCCGCGCTGACCCGATGGCGACAGCCTTCAGAATGGCCTGAATCTCATACTCCGGCTCCCACCGACCCCACCGCGCCGACCATGGATTTCAGCCTCAGCCCCGCACAGCTCGAACTGCAGCAACGCACACGCCGCTTCATCGCCGATGAGGTCATTCCGATGGAGCGCGATCCGCGCCAGGACGGCCACGGCCCACACGAAGCCCTGCGCCGTGATTTGGTCGCCAAGGCCCGTGTGGCCGGGCTGCTCACCCCCCATGCATCACCCGACCTGGGCGGTCTGGGCCTGTCGCACATCGACAAGGCCATCGTGTTCGAGGAAGCCGGCTACTCGCCGCTCGGGCCGGTGGCACTCAACATCCACGCCCCCGACGAAGGCAACATCCACCTGATGGAGGTGGTGGCCACCCACGCGCAAAAAGAACGCTGGTTGCGCCCGCTGGTACAAGGACACATCCGCTCGTGTTTCTGCATGACGGAGCCGGCGCCCGGTTCCGGCTCCGACCCGTCCATGCTGCAGACCACGGCCGTGCGTGACGGCGACCACTATGTGATCAACGGCCTCAAATGGTTCATCACCGGCGCCACCGGGGCCAGCTTCGCCATCATCATGGCGCGCATGGAAGACGGCAGCGCCACCATGTTCCTGAGCGACATGGACCGCGAAGGCATTGTCATTGAACGCCAGATCGACGCCCTCGACAGCTGCTTCACAGGTGGCCACGGTGTGGTGCGCTTCACCAATGTGCGTGTGCCCGCCAGCGATGTGTTGGGGCAAATCGGCGAGGGCTTTCGTTATGCCCAGGTGCGACTGGCACCCGCACGGCTCACGCACTGCATGCGCTGGCAAGGCCAGGCGCGGCGCGCGCACGACGTGGCCACCGCTTACGCCCGCAGCCGCCATGCCTTTGGCAAGCCGCTCATTGAACACGAGGGCGTGGGTTTCATGCTGGCCGACAACGACATGGACCTGCACAGCGCACGGCTGGCCATCTGGCACTGCGCCTGGGTGCTGGACCAGGGGCACAAGGGGCGGCACGAGTCGAGTTTGACCAAGGTGTTGTGTTCAGAGGCGCAGTGGCGCGTGGTGGACCGCGCGGTGCAGGTGCTGGGCGCCAGCGGTGTGTCGGACGAGACCATCGTCGCCCGCATCTTCAAGGACATCCGCGCCTTCCGCGTTTACGACGGGCCATCGGAGGTGCACCGTTGGAGCATGGCCAACCGGCTGTCACGCGGCACCGGGCACGGGTGACCCAAAGCGCGGCGAGCGCGGCGGTTGTGTCGCCTGGCAACACCCAAACCGCCTCATACCCCCAGGCCGCCCAGCGACTTGCCACCGTCCACCATCAGGGTCTGACCGGTGATGAACCGGGTTTCCTTCGCGGCGAGGAATGCAATGGCGTGGGCGATGTCATCGGGTGAGGTCGCCGCACCGCTGGGCTCCAGCGCCTCAGCCGCCGCGTACAAGTCGCTGGGCATGCTGCGGGTCATGGGCGTGTCGGTGAAGCCGGGCGCCACCGAGTTGACGGCAATCTGCCGCGTGCGCAGGTCCATGGCCATGGCGCGCACCAGGCCCACCACACCGGCCTTGGACGCCACGTAGTCTGCCGCGCGGTGCATGCCCAGCGCACCGCGTGAGGACACCGCGACGATGCGCCCGCCCGCCTGCATGCGCCGCGCCGCCTCCTGGGCCAGCACAAACACGCCGCGAAGGTTCACGTCCAGCGTGCGCTGAAAATCCGCATCGCTCAGCTCATCAAAAGCACGCGAGCGGTACACGCCCGCCACCGCCACCGCCACATCCACCGAAGGCTGGGTGTCCAGGATGTGGGCGATGGCCGTGCGGTCGCACACATCGGCAGGTGCGGCCTCGACGTCGAGCTTGAGCTGTTGCAAACGTTCGACGGCCTCGCTCAACTGGGCCTCGTTGCGGTCGATGGCGACCACCCGGTGGCCGTCGCGCGCCAGGCGCTCGACGGTGGCCAGGCCGATGCCGGAGGCACCACCTGTGACAAAGGCAATGCGCAGCGTTTTCATGGGATCGTGCTTCATGGGGTTGTGTGATGGGAAAGTTGTGTGTGCAAGGCGTTGCACTGTAGGAAGACTCGCCGCAGGGTGGCAGCTATAGTTCCACTCAACGGAACTTCTCTGACCGGCGATGCCACCTCCACCGACTGTCGAATCGCTGCAGCGTGGCCTGCAGGTGCTGAGCGCCGTGCGGCGCGCGTCGTCCCTGTCCTTCACCGAACTGAGGGACGCCACCGGCCTGCCGAAGGCCACGCTGGTGCGGCTGCTGCACACGCTGGTGGAGAGCGGCTGGATCAGGCGCCAGGGCACACGCGGTCGCTACGTCATGGAAACCTCGCCCGGCCTGCCACCAGCGCAGCGCGCCCACCTGGCCCGCGTGGCGCAACTCGCACATCCCGCGATGACGCGGCTTCAGCAAGCCGTGCCGTGGCCCGTCAACCTGGGTGTGCGTGAGGGTGAGCACATGCTCATCGTCGATGAACCCGACGCCATGGTGTTGGGCTTGGCGGCCAACCACCGCCAGTTGGGCTACCAGGCCCCCATGCTGCGGTCGTCGCTGGGTTTGTGTTACCTGGCGTTCTGCCCTGCCGCCGAACGCGATGCGCTGCTGCAGCGGCTGTCGCACTCTGCCGATGAACGGGATCAGGCCATGTTGCGGTCTGGCAGGCTGCCGCAACGCCTGCGCGACGTGCGCACCAGCGGCTACGCGCTGCGGGATGTGTCGGTCGTGCCAGCCGACTCGCCCGAACGTTACGGCGCGCTTTCGGTGCCCGTCACCAACGGGCAGCAGGTGCTGGCGTGCGTCTCTTGCTCGTGGCTGCTGCAAATTGCCTCGACCGAAGACACCGTGCGCCGCGTCCTGATGCCCATGCAAGATGCCGCGCAAGCCATGAAACGGGCGTTGCTGCACAACCTGGCCACCGCGTCCCCACCGTGAAGCGCAAGTCGTCAGAGAAGCCACAGCCGCCAGCGCACTTTGGCGCTAGCATGAACGCAGAGACAGCCCTCCTGCAGCGCACCATGAACAACACCACCAGCCGAGCCGGCCCCGATGCGGCCGCCGTTGCCACCGAGCACAGCAACACCCTGGCCCTGCGCCGCGTGGCCATCGACACCCACCACGAGAACGTCGCCTACCTGCACCGCGACTGCGCCATCTACCGCGCCGAGGGCTTCAAGGCCCTGGCCAAGGTGGAGGTGCGGGCCAACGGCAAACGCATCCTCGCGGTGCTCAACGTCAGCAGCGACCCGCGCATCGTGCAGTGCCACGAGCTGGGCCTTTCGCAAGACGCCTTCGAGCGCCTGGGTGTTGAGAAGGGCCACCCGGTCACCATCTCGCAAGCCGAACCGCCCGAGTCCATCCCGGCGCTGTTCCGCAAGATCGAAGGCGAGCGCCTCGGCCGCGAGGACTTCCTGGCCATCGTGCGCGACATCGCGGCGCACCGGTATTCCAAGATCGAACTGACCGCTTTTGTGGTGGCCTGCAACCGCGCCGAGCTGGACCGCGAGGAGGTGTATTTCCTCACCGAAGCGATGGTGGCCACCGGCCGCCGGCTGGACTGGCACGCCCCGCTGGTGGTGGACAAACACTGCATCGGCGGCATACCCGGCAACCGCACCTCCATGCTGGTGGTGCCCATCGTGGCGGCGGCGGGGCTGGTGTTTCCCAAAACCTCGTCGCGCGCCATCACATCACCCGCCGGCACGGCCGACACCATGGAAGTGATGGCGCGGGTGGAACTGCCCTTCGACGAGCTCACCGCCATCGTGCAAAAGCACAAGGCCTGTCTCGCCTGGGGCGGCACGGCCGACCTGTCGCCGGCCGACGACGTGCTGATCTCGGTCGAGCGCCCGCTGTCCATCGACTCGCCCGGCCAGATGGTGGCCTCCATCCTGTCCAAAAAAATCGCCGCTGGCGCCACCCACCTGGTGCTGGACATCCCCATCGGCCCCACCGCCAAAGTGCGCTCCATGCCCGAGGCGCAACGCCTGCGCCGCCTGTTCGAATACGTGGCACAGCGCCTGCACCTCTCGCTGGATGTGGTCATCACCGACGGCCGCCAGCCCATCGGCCAAGGCATTGGCCCGGTGCTGGAAGCGCGCGACGTGATGCGGGTGCTGGAAAACGACCCGCTGGCCCCCAACGACCTGCGGCAGAAATCGCTGCGCCTGGCCGGCCGGCTGATCGAATGCAACCCGGACGTGCGCGGGGGCGACGGCTTCACCATTGCACGCGACATCCTCGATTCGGGCCGCGCCCTGGCACAGATGAACGCGCTGATCGAGGCCCAGGGTTCGCGCCATTTCGACCACCACCACCCGCCGCTGGGCAAACTCCATTTTGATGTGCTGGCCCCCGCCGACGGTGTGGTGATTGGCATCGACAACCTGCAGATCGCGCGCATTGCGCGCCTGGCCGGCGCACCCAAAGTGCCCAGCGCTGGCGTGGATCTGTTCCACAAACTCGGCGACACGGTGCAAGCCGGTCAACCGCTGTACCGCGTGTACGCCGACTTTCCGGCCGACCTGGAGTTTGCGCGCCAGGCCACCCAGCGCAGCACCGCCTTTGCGCTGGGTGACGCCAGCCAGATGCCACACGTGTTTGTGGAGTTTTGAGCATGAGCACCCCCCTTTGCCTGCTGTGCCTGGAAGACGAAGCCGAGATCGCCAGCCGCGCCGCACACGCCGCACACCTGCCCCTGCAGGTGGTGCAACGCCACCGCTTCCCCGACGGCGAGTTGCGGTTGCAACTGCCGCCTGAACTGCCTGCGCGTGTGGTGGTCTGGCGCGGCCTGCACCAACCGAACGAAAAACTGGTGGAACTGCTGCTGATCGCGCGCGGCGCTCGGGCCCTGGGCGCCCAGTGGCTGGGCCTGGTCACGCCCTACCTGGCCTACATGCGCCAGGACATCGCCTTCCACCCCGGCGAGGTGGTGAGCCAGCGCGTGGTGGGCGGCTTTCTGGCCGATTTGTTTGACGCCGTGTTGACCGTGGACCCGCACCTGCACCGCGTGGCCACCCTGCACGAAGCCGTGCCCCTGCGCGATGCGGAGCGTGCCGTGGTGCTCAGCGGCGCGCCGCTGCTGGCCGACCTGATCGCCCAGCACCACAGCGCGCCCCTGCTGCTGGGGCCCGACGAAGAATCGCTGCAGTGGGTGGCCAGCGCCGCCCAAGCGCGTGGTTGGGACCACGCCACCTGTGTGAAACAACGGCACGGCGACCGCCACGTCACCATTGCCCTGCCCGCCCTGCCCGTGGCCGGGCGCGCTGTGGTGCTGCTTGACGATGTGGCCAGCTCGGGCCAGACGCTGGTGGAGGCCACCCGCCTGCTGCGGGCGGCCGGCGCCGCCAGTGTGGACGTGGCCGTCACCCACGCGCTGTTCGCGGGCGACGCCATCGACCAGGTGAAGGCAGCGGGCGCGCGGCACGTGTGGAGCACCGACTGCATCCCCCACCCCAGCAACGCGGTCAGCATTGTGCCGGCGGTGGCCGGGGTGTTGGCCCAATGGGCCTCGGCCTGACGTCAGGCGGCCGAGGCCAACGTGTTCTCGCGCGCCAGCGCAATGGCCTCGCTCAGCACCGCGCGGTCGCCCACGTGGTTGGCCAGGATGAGCACCAGTTTGGCCAGCACCATGTCGGCTTGCTCGTCGCTGAGTTCGCGCTGGGCGTTGATGAGTTCGGCGTAGAACACGTCGGGGTTGGCGATGTTGGGTTGTCGGTTGAGTGCCATGCTTGTCTCGCGGTTCATTGCAAGGCCAGTGCGCGTGCCAGCGCGGCCTGGGCCTGGGTGGGGTCGAACGTGCGCCAGCGGGCGGCCACATGCTGGTCGGGCCGGATGAGGTACACGGTGCCGGGCAACGCGTCGTAGCGCTCGGTCAACACACCGGCTCGGTCGATGATGTCTTTGCCCACCTCCAGCACCTGGGCGGTCACGCCGCCCACGCTCACCGGGGCCGCCGGACCAAAGCTCAGCAACACAAAACCCTGACCCAACTGGTTGAGCAGCCAGGCGGCCTGGCCGTTGCGTTCGACGGGCGCGTCGGCGCAGTTGGTGCCGGGGCGCATGTGGCCGGCGAACGGCTCGCTGTCCGGCGTGTTGAGCGACGACGTCACATACGGCGTGGGGGTGGACAGGCGGCCGCTGTTGACCAGCGGACGCGCGAAGGGCTCGGTACGGGCCAGCTCCAGCACCGCGTTGCGCAGGCGCAGGGAGCTGCGGCTCTTGGGGGTGATGAAGTCGGTGGCGCGGGTGGAGTGGCCGATGTTGTCGTCGGCCGCAAAGGCGCGTTCCTCATGGTAGGTGTCGAGCAGGGCCAGCGGGGCGTTGCCGGCCAACACGGCTTGCAACTTCCAGCCGAGGTTGTCGCAGTCCTGCACGCCGGTGTTGGCACCGCGTGCGCCAAAGGGCGAGACCTGGTGGGCCGCATCACCGATGAAGATGACACGGCCGTGGCGAAGCTGGTCGATGCGACGGCAAGCGAACTGGTAGACCGACACCCACTCCAGCTCGAAGTCCACATCGGGGCCCAGCATGGCCTGGATGCGCGGGATCACGTTCTCGGGCTTTTTCTCCTCCACCGGGTCGGCGTCCCAGCCGAGCTGGAAGTCGATGCGCCAGACGTTGTCGCACTGCTTGTGCAGCAGCACGCTCTGGTTTCTGTGAAAGGGTGGGTCGAACCAGAACCACCTTTCCGTGGGGAAGTCGGCCTTCATCACCACGTCGGCGATGAGGAAACGGTCCTGGAAAAACTGACCACTGAAGTCGGCACCGATCATGCGGCGGGTGTCGCTGTTGGCACCGTCGGCGGCGATGACCCACTGCGCCTCCAGCTTGAAGATGCCGTCGGGCGTCTCCACCGTGAGGGTGGCGTGGTCGGCGTGTTGCTCAATGGCCAGCAGCTTGTGTTTCCAGCGCAGGTCCACCAGGGGTGCATCCATGCAGGCGCGCACCAGACGTTCTTCCAGGTGGTATTGCTGGTAGTTGATCATGGCCGGCATCTTGTGCTGCGTCTCGGGCAACAGGTCGAAGCGGTAGGCCAGTTCGTCGCGGAAGAAGACCTTGCCCACCTGCCACTGCACGCCGGCGGCGGCAAAGTCCTGGCCCACGCCCAGGCGGTCCCAAATCTCCAGCGGGCGTTTGGCGTAGCACACGGCGCGCGAGCCCACGCTCACGGTGTTGTTGTCGTCGAGCAACACCGTGGGCACGCCACGCTGCGCCAGGTCCAGCGCCTGGGTCAGGCCCATGGGGCCAGCGCCGATGATGACCACCGGGTGGCGCTTGAGCACACCGGCACGCTGCTCATCGCTTTGTTCGTAGGCGTATTCGGGGTAGGTGTAGGTCTTCTGCATGTCAAGCCTCCTGTGAAAGTGCCTGCTCAGTCCAGCTTGACGCCGATTTTGGTGATGACGGCACCCCATTTGTCGCGCTCGGCACGGGCGTAGCTGGCCATGTGTTCGGGCGTGCCGGGCAGCGTTTCCAGGCCCATGGCCTGCAGCCTGGCCTTGACCACCGTCTGACCCAAGGCCTGCTGCAGCGCATGGGCAAATTTGGCCGTGGCTTCGGGCGGGGTGCCGGTGGGCACCACCAAGCCTTGCCAGGCGTAGCCCTCAAAACCTTTCAGGCCTTGCTCGTGTGCGGTGGGCACGTCGGGCATGGTGCTCAGGCGGGCCGGGCTGGCCACGGCGATGGCCTTGAGTTTCTTGCCATGGATGAACGGGTAAGCGCTGGCGCTGTCCAGCCACATCGCCGGAATCTGGCCACCCACCACGTCCTGCACGCCGGGGGCTGCGCCCCGGTAAGGCACGTGGACGAGGTTCAGGCCGCTCTGCTCGCGGAACAGCTCGCCCACCAGGTGGTGCGGGCTGCCCAGGCCGGCCGAGCCCCAGCTCACCGGGTCTTTCTGTGCCTTGGCCCAGGCCAGGAATTCCTTGAGATTGTTCACCGGCACGGTGTTGGACACCACCAGGAACATGGGGAAACGCACCAGCAGGCCCACGGGCTGGAAGTCGCGCTCGGCGTTGTAGCTGAGCTTGGTGAACAGCGTGGGGTTGGCAGCGAGCGTTGCAAAGTCGGCGGTGAAGACGATGTTGCCCAAGTCCTTGGAGCGGGCCGTGTAGTCGGCCGCGATGTTGGTGCCGGCGCCCGGCTTGTTGGTCACGATGATGGTGCGACCCAGCGGCTTGGACATGGCCTCGGCCAGGATGCGGGCGACCACGTCAGAGCCGCCACCCGCCGCGTAGCCCACCACCCACTCGATGGGTTTGTCTTGCGCGGATGCGAAGGAAGCGGTGGTGGCCAAGGCCAGGGTCAGCAGCGATTGGATGAATGTTTTGCGTTGCATGGTTTGTCTCCGGGGTGGATGTGGGGAAAAAAGCTCAACCTTCCAATGCCTGCCACATCTGGCGGTCGCGCTCGGCGGTCCAAATGCGCGGGTCTGCGTGTTGGGTAGCCTCGTCATAGGCACGGGTCACGTCAAACGGCATGCAGTGGTTGAAGATGACCCAGTGGCCGTACTTGGGTTGCAGGGCGGCGAAGGTGGCCTCGTACACCTGACGCAGATCCTGCCCTGCTGCAACGCCGGCTTGCACGCTGGCGTAGAGGTCGCGGATGAAATCGCGCGTGCCGGCCAGGCCGGCCTGCACCTGCTCGGGTGTTTGCAGAGCCGCACCTCGGCCGGGCACCAGCTTCTCGGGCTTCAGCGCGGCGATGTTGTCCAGCGTTTGGGGCCAGTCCTTGAAGTAGGCGTCGCCCGCGTAGGGCGTGGCATCGAACTCGACCAGATCACCGCTGAACAGGATTTTTTCGGACGGAATCCACACCACCGTGTCGCCCTTGGTGTGGCCCCGGCCGAGCTGGATCAGCTGCACTTCGAGCTTGCCCAGCCACAGGCTCATGCGGCCTTCAAACGTGAGCGTGGGCCAGGTCAGGCCGGGCGGCACGCTCTCCACGTTTTGGAACAGGCGCGGAAAGCGGCCGATCTCGCTGTCTTTGTCGAACTGGCCGCGCTCGACCACCAGGTCGTAGGTGTCGCGGCTGGCAATGATGTGCTGCCCGCCTTCGGCCATGTAAGCCGAGGCACCCAGCACGCGCACCGCGTGGTAGTGGCTCATGACCACGTACTTGATGGGCTTGTCGGTGACTTCGCGGATGCGGCGGATCACGTCTTGCGCCATCACCGGCGTGGCCTGGGTGTCGATGACCATCACCGCGTCGTCGCCAATGATGATGCCGGTGTTGGGGTCGCCTTCGGCGGTGTAGGCGTAGGCGTGTTCGGACAGGCGGTCAAAGCTGACCTGCTTTTCTTCCAGGTCGGCGGCGGAGGCGAAGGTTTTGGTGTTCATGGCTGAATATTTGTCAATGACGAATTTGTTTATCAAAAACGAATGCGCGGATGGTAGCGAGAAAATTCGTCAATGTCGAATGTCTTTGTTTAGGTGAAAACCCGTAGACTGGCAGAATCCGCGCAACCTTTTGCCCGCCATGAAAAACGCCCCCGCCCCCAGCCCAGACCACGACGACCCGGACAACGACGCCGAGGCCCCCAGCGGCCGGGGGTCGCGGGGCATCCAGAGCATTGAAGTGGGCAGCCAGTTGCTGAAGGCACTGGCGCGCTCGGGCCGCGCCATGGCCCTGAAGGACCTGGCGCGCGAGGCCGGCATGACACCGGCCAAATCACACCCCTACCTGGTGAGTTTTGGCAAGGTGGGCTTGATCGAGCAGGACCCGCTGAGTGGCCACTACGGGCTGGGGCCGCTGGCCATGCAGCTGGGCCTGATCAGCCTGCAGCAGCTGGACCCGGTGCGTTTGGTGATTGCCGAAATGCCCGGCCTGGCCCTGCGCACCGGCTGCACCGTATCGGCCGCCGTGTGGGGTGCCCATGGACCGGTCATCATCCGGGTGGAAGACGGCCCCACACCCGTGCGCGTGTCCATGCGGCACGGGCTGCCCGCGTCGCTGCGCAGCACCGGCACGGGCAAGGTGTTCGCGGCCTTCCGCGACCGCGCCGAAATCGCCGCCGCCCTGGCCGAAGAGGGTGCCGCCGGCGCGCTCGATGAACCCGCCTTTGCGGCCGAGCTGGCCGACATCCGGCGCGAGCACATCGCCCGCGTGCGGGACGATTTGTTGCCCGGCCTCAGCGCCTTGGCGGTGCCGGTGTTCGACGGTTTTGGTCGCGTGGCGCTGGCCATCGCCGCCATCGGACCGAGCGCCCTCCTGGACCTGCAAGCAGATGGCCCGCAAGCGCGGGCGCTGCTGGAGACAGGGCGCATGTTGTCACAGCGGCTGGGGCACGTGACCAGCCACTGAGAACAGGCAAGCGCGAGCGATCAGCCCGGCGTTTTCCAGCCCCCACCCAAAGCCTTGTACAAGGCCACCTGGTTCTGTGCCAGCGCCAGTCGGGTCTGCAACAGGGCCTGCTGGGCGCTGAACAGCGACCGCTGGGCATCCAACAGTTCGAGCTGGCTGGCCACACCACCATTCACGCGCAGATCGGTCAGGCGGGCACGTTCGGCCTCAGACGTCAGCAACGCCTGCTGGGCGCGCCATTGCTCCGCCAGGGGCTCGCGCGCCACCAGCGCGTCGGCCACGTCCTTGAACGCGGTCTGGATGGCTTTTTCGTATTGAGCCACGGCCATTTGTTGCGCGGCCTGCGCCGACGCAAGCCCGGCCTGGTTGCGCCCGGCATCGAAGATGGGCAGCAGCGCCTGTGGCGCCAGCGTCCAGCCCCATGAGCCACTGGAGAACAAGTTGGAGAGCTGGTTGCTGGCCGTGCCCACGCTGGCAGTCAGGCTGATGCGCGGGAAAAAGGCCGCCCGGGCAGCACCGATTTGCGCGTTGGCAGCCACCAGTTGCTGTTCGGCCGCGCGCACGTCGGGGCGCTGCAACAGCACATCCGACGGCAGGCCCACCGGCACCTCGGCCAGCGGCAGCGCTGCATCAAAAACCGGCGCCCGGGTGGTAGCGGCGGGCGGTAAGGCACCGCCCTGCCCCACCAGCAAGGCCAGGGCGTTGGCCTCTTGCGCACGCTGGCGCTGCAACTGGGCCAGCGTGGCCTGAGCCGACGCCACCAGCGACTCCGCCTGGCGCAGGTCCAGCGCCGTGGCGGTGCCGTTGTCAAAGCGCAGCTTCGTCAGCGACAACCCGTCCACACGCGAGGCCAAGGTCTGGCGCGTGAGTGCGATCTGGTCGTCGGTGTTCTGCAGGCCCAGCCAGGCGCTGCTGACCGAGGCCACCAGGCTGACCTGCACCGCCTTGCGGGTTTCTTCGCTGGCCAGGAACTGGGCCAGCGCGGCTTCCTTGAGGCTGGCCACACGGCCAAACAGGTCGATCTCCCAACTGGCCAGGGCCAGGCCCGCCGTGTAGGAGCTGCTGATGCCGTCGCCGTTGGCGGCCGGCTGGCGGTTGCCGGTGGCCACCGCGTTGACGGTGGGCAGCTGATCGGCTTGCCGGATTTGAAACTGCGCGCGGGCCTGTTCGATCTGCAGCACCGCCACGCGCAGGTCGCGGTTGTGGTCGATGGCACGCGCAATCAGCGCGCGCAGCTCGGGCTCGCGCACAAAGTCCTGCCAGGCCAGGTCACGCGCGGGCGTGGCCGCGGGCGCCGTGGCTGCGGGAAAGGCGGCCGGCACATCGACCGCAGGCCGTTGGTAGACCGGCAGTTGCGAACAGGCCGACAACAGCCCTGCCAACAACAACACGCCCAGCGAAGTGACCCGTCCGGGAACACCGCCGGGCTGGCTCTGCCAGACGGCTGGTGTTGCCCCCTGGGGGGTGACGCCGAAGGCGGCGCGGGGGGAAATAAATTTAATCATGCTTCACCCCCAGGTGCTCGGCATCGTGGGCATGCACCAGGCGCTGGCGCGCACTGCCCTTGAAGATGCCGCGCACGACAACAAAGAAGAGGGGCACAAACACCACAGCCAACACGGTGCCGGTGATCATGCCGCCGATGACGCCGGTACCGATGGCACGCTGGCTGGCCGCGCCCGCACCGCTGGCAATGGCCAGTGGCAACACACCCAGGGTGAAGGCCAGCGAGGTCATCAGAATCGGACGGAAACGCAAGTGCGCGGCTTCCAGGGCCGCCTCCACCAGACCACGCCCCTGCGCTTGCAAGTCCTTGGCGAACTCGATGATCAGGATGGCGTTTTTGGCCGACAGGCCGATGATGGTGATCAGGCCGACCTGGAAGTACACGTCGTTGGCGTAGCCCCGGCCCCAGGTGGCCGCCAGCACACCCAACACGCCCAAGGGCACCACCAGGATCACCGCCAGCGGGATGGTCCAGCTCTCGTACAGCGCGGCCAGGCACAGGAACACCGCCAGCACCGCAAAGCCGTACAGGATGAGGGCTTGCGAGCCGGCGAGTTTTTCTTCGCGCGACTGGCCCGTCCACTCAAAACCAAAGCCCTGCGGCAATTGGCTGGCGAGTTTTTCCATCTCGGCCATGGCCGCACCGGTGCTGTAGCCCGGGGCGGCGCTGCCGCTCAGGCGCACGGCCGGGTAGCCGTTGTAGCGCACGGTCTGCATGGGGCCGGTCACCCACTGGGTGGTGGCAAAAGCGGACAGCGGCACCATCTGGCCCCGGCTGTTGGGCACGTTGAGCTTGAGCACGTCTTCGGGCTGCATGCGGGCCGTGGCATCGGCCTGCACGACCACACGCTGCAGACGGCCGCCGTTGGGGAAGTCGTTCACGTAGGCCGAGCCCAGGGCGGTGGAGATGGCGCTGTTGATGCCATCAAACCCCACCCCCAACGCAAAGGCGCGCTCGCGGTCGATGTCCACCTGAAGCTGCGGGGCGTCCTCCAGGCCGTCCGGGCGCATCTGGGTGATGACCTTGCTTTGCGAGGCCATGCCCAGCAACTGGTTGCGTGCGTTGATGAGCGCGTCGTGGCCCAGGCCGGCGCGGTCCTGCAAGCGGAAACTGAAGCCGGACGAGGCGCCCAGTTCGGGGATGGGCGGCGGGCTCAGCGGGTAGATGAACGCGTCGCGTATGCCCATCAATGCACCGAAGGCGCGGCCGGCCAGCGCGTCCGCGCTGCTGCCCGGCGCGGTGCGTTCGGACCAGTCCTTCAGCGTCACGAAGGCCAGGCCAGCGTTCTGACCCTGGCCGGAGAAGCTGAAGCCCATCACGCCCACCATGCTCTGCACCTCGGGCTGCTTGAGGATGAAGTCCTCGACCTGCTCCATCACCTGGCGCGTGCGCTCCTGCGTGGCGCCGGGCGGCAACTGCACGTTGACGATGATGTTGCCCTGGTCTTCACCGGGCAGGAAGGACGTCGGCAGGCGCATGTACATCCAGCCCACGGCCACGCCAATGGCGAGGTAGATCACCAGGTAACGCGCGGCGCGCGGCAGCAGGCGTGCCACAAAACCTTCGTAGCCTTCGGCCGTGCGCGCAAAGCCGCGGTTGAACCAGCCAAAGAAACCGGTTTTGGCGTGGGCGTGGCCCGCCTCCACCGGCTTGAGCAGGCTGCCACACAGCGCGGGCGTGAGCGTGAGCGCCAGGAAAGCCGAGAAGGCGATGGACGCGACCATCACGGTGGAGAACTGGCGGTAGATGTTGCCCACCGAGCCGGCAAAAAACGCCAGCGGCACGAAGACCGAGATCAGCACCACGGTGACGCCCACGATGGCGCTGGAGATCTGGCCCATGGCCTTGTGGGTGGCTTGTTTGGGCGGCAGGCCCTCCTCGCTCATGATGCGCTCGACGTTCTCCACCACCACGATGGCGTCGTCCACCACGATGCCGATGACCAGCACCATGCCGAACATGGTCAGCACGTTGATGGAGTAGCCCATGGCCAGCAACACGCCCATGGTGCCCATCAGCGCCACCGGCACCACGATGGTGGGAATGAGGGTGTAGCGCCAGTTCTGCAGGAACAGGAACATCACCAGGAACACCAGCACCACGGCTTCCACCAGCGTTTCGGCCACCTGCTGGATGGAGATCTTGATGAAACGCGAGCTGTCGTAAGGGATGTCCCACTTCATGCCCTGGGGGAAGAAGCGCTCCAGTTCGGTCATCTTGGCGCGCACGGCCGTGGCCGTGGCCAGGGCGTTGCCGCTGGGTGAGAGCTGCACACCAATGCCCACCGAAGGCTGGCCGTTGAGGCGCGCCGAGGTGGCGTAGGCCTGGCCGCCCAACTCGATGCGGGCGACGTCTTTCAGGCGCACCGCCGAGCCGTCGGCGTTGGCGCGCAGCACCACCTGACCAAACTGCTCAACGCTGGTGAGCTGGCCTTTGACCACCACGGTGGCGGCCACCTGCTGGCCCGCGATGTTGGGCAACGCACCAATTTCACCGGCCGACACCTGGGCGTTCTGCGCGCGGATGGCGTTGGTGACATCGGCCGCACTCAGGCCGTAGCCCAGCAGCTTGGCCGGGTCCACCCACACACGCATCGCGCGTTCGGAACCGAACAGCTGAACCTGCCCCACGCCGGGCAGGCGCTGCAGTTCGGGCACGATGCTGCGGGAGGAATAGTCGCCCAGCGCAACGGGGTCCAGCGACGGTTCGTCGCTGGAGATCATGGCGAACAACAGGAAGTTGTTGCGCGACTTGTCCACCCGCACACCCTGTTGCGTCACCGCCGAGGGCAGGCGCGGTGTGGCGCGCGAGAGGCGGTTCTGCACCTCCACCTGGGCCAGGTCAGCGTCGGTGCCTTGCTCAAAGCTCAGGGTGATGTTGCCGCTGCCGTCGGCTTGTGCCACCGACTCCATGTAGATCAGGCCAGGCGCGCCGTTCATCTCGCGTTCGATGACGGACAACACACTGTCCTCCAGGGTCTGCGCTGACGCGCCTGGGTAGGCGGCGCTGATGACAATGGCAGGCGGCGCTACCGGCGGATACTGCGCAATCGGCAACTGGGTGATGGACACGCCACCGAGCACCAGGATGAACAGCGCGATCACCCACGCGAAGATGGGGCGGTCAATAAAAAATCGGGCCATGCCTCAACTCCCTCAAGGCTTGGCCGTTGCAGCGGGCGCCGCCGCTGCGGGCGTGGGCGACCAGGGCACGGGTTTCACTGGTGCGGTGGGCGGCAGCATCATCAGCTTCTGGAAGCCGTCCACCATCACCTGTTCGCCGGCCTTGAGGCCATCGGTCACGACCCACAGACCGTTCTGCTGGCCCGAGATCTTGACGGTGCGTGGCACCCGTTGGCCCGCACCATCGATCACGGTCACGGTGTCGCCCTGCTGGGTGCGGGTGACGGCCTGCTGCGGCAGGCCAAAAGCGTTGCTGGCCTGCGCCTGTTCGAGTCGCACGCGCACGTACAGGCCGGGCAGCAGCTTGCCACCCGGGTTGGGCACCTCGGCCCGCAAGGTCACCTGGCCGCTGGTGCTGTCCACCGACAGATCGGCAAACAGCAGCTTGCCCATTTGCGGGTGTTCGCTGCCGTCGTCCAGCACCACACGCACCTGCGCGGCCTGGGCACCGCTGCGCTTGAATCGGCCGGCCTCGATGGCGCGGGTCAACCGCAGCACCTCGGAAGCCGACTGGGTGAAGTTCACGTACAGCGGGTCGATTTGTTGCACCACCGCCAGCGGGGTGGCTTCGCCCTGCCCCACCAGCGCACCTTCGGTCACCAGCGCGCGGCCAATGCGGCCCGAGATGGGCGAAGTGACGTTGGCGTAATCGCGGTTGATGCGGGCGGTCTGCACGGCGGCCTGGGCCACCGCCACGTCGGCCTGCGCCAGCTTTTGCGCCGCTTCGGCGTTGACAAAATCCTGCTGGCTCACGGCACGCTGCGCCACCAGCGGGCGGTAACGCTCCACCGTGGCGGTGGCCTGGGCCAGGTTGGCCTGCGCCTTGGCGACCTGCGCCTCGGCGCTGGCCAGGGCGGCGGCGTAGGGCGCGGCGTCGATGCGGAACAAGGCCTGGCCAGCCTTCACGTCGCTGCCTTCCTTGAACAGGCGCTGCTGCACGATGCCAGCGGCACGCGCCCGCACCTGGGCCACACGCGAGGCCTCGAGGCGACCGGGCAGTTCGGTGGTCAGGCCCACGTCACCCGGCGCCACCGTGACCACGCCCACCTCCACCGGCGGCATGCCACCACCACCTCCCGCGCCCTGAGCGGCGGCGTCTTTGCCGCCACAGGCGGACAACAAACCGGCGACGGCCAACACGGCCACCGACAAAACAAAAGGCGCACGCAAACGCGGCGCCAGGGGTTTGACATGCATCAATGCAGACATGGTCAACCTTTGGAGAAATGTGGAATTTGAAACAGCCCGGCAGTATACATACAAGCTTGAATGTATAGTGGAGACCCGTTTCAAATGCCCCCACAAAAAGAGAGACATGGTCAGACGCACCAAAGCCGACGCACTGGCAACCCGTGACAAGCTGCTCGACGCGGCAGAACTGCTGTTTGCCGAACGGGGGGTGTCGCGCACCTCGCTCAACGACATCGCGGTGGCGGCGGGCACCACACGCGGCGCCATTTACTGGCACTTCCAGGACAAGGCCGCCCTGTTCAACGCCATGATGGAGCGGGTGACCCTGCCGCTGGAGGACACCTTGGCCTGCGCCGGCCAGGCCTCAGACGACGACACGCCCACGGCGCCACTGGAGCGCATGCGCTCGGCCTTTCTCAATGCCCTGCACAAAACCGTGCACGACACACAAACGCGGCGGGTGTTCGACATCGCCACCCACAAGGTGGAGTACGTGGCCGAAATGCTGGACGTGCGCGACCGCCACCTCAAGGCGCGCGACAAGTGTGTGGCCATGACCCGCGCGGGCTTGCTGCAGGCCGCGCGCCTGGGCGATGTGAAGCTGCCCATGCCCGCCATCACGGCAGCGCACGGGTTACACGCGCTGATCGACGGTTTGATCCAGAACTGGCTGCTGGCGCCCGAAGCTTTTGACCTAGAGGCCGCCGGTCGGCAGAGTTTTGATGCCTACATCGGCGGCCTGGGTTTCACTTGGGCGAACGCTCGGGCACCACGTCGGGCGGCAGCGGCGCCTGTGACCGCAGCCTGAGGTGCAGGGCGGCCTGCGCCAGCAGGTTGGCCGACACCGGCGCGGTGACAAACACGAACAGCGTGATCAGCAACTCGGCCACGCCGGGCCGGCCCGCTTGCCAGCTCAGCAGCATGGACGCCAGCAGCACCCCGCCAACGCCCAGGGTGGACGCCTTGGTGGGCGCGTGCAGGCGCATGAAAAAGTCGGGCAGGCGCACCAGGCCAATGGCACCCACCAGCAGAAAAAACGACGCCACCAGCAACAGCGCGGCCACCAGCCATTCGATCAGCACAGGCACGGTTGTTCTCCTTATTCGACCACGTCACCGCGCGTGAGAAAACGCGCCAGCCCCACGGTGGAGGCGAAACCCAGCATGGCCACCAGCAGCGCGGCCTCGAACAGCAGCGGCGTGTCCCAGCGCAAGCCCAGCAGCACGATCAGCGCCACCGCGTTCATGTAAAGCGTATCGACCGCCAGGATGCGGTCGGTGGCGGCTGGCCCCTTGAGCAGGCGCCAGCCACACAGCAGCATGGCCAGGGCGACCGCGCCCAGGGCCATGTTCAAAGCGATGTCGATCACGTTCATGTCGAACTCCTTGGTTGCGCGCCAAACATCCGCAGCAGCGGCGCCTCGTAGCGGGCCTTCATGTCACGCGCCATGGCGGCCGCGTCACCACAGTCGAGCGCGTGCACCCAGATGCGCGCGCCGGCTTCATCGACCACCGCCGACACGGTGCCGGGCGTGGTGGTGATGATGCTGGCGAACAAGGCGTTGACCCAGGGGTGGGCGCTGTCCAGCGGCACGGCAATCCAGGCCGGTTGTGGCCGCGCCATGGGGCCCAGCACCAGGCGCGCGACGGTGATGTTGGACAAGACGATGTCCCACAACACCACGGCCGCCAGACGGAAAGCCGTGGGCCAGTGGATGTGGTTGGCGGGCCCCAGGAAAGGGGCAATCAGGTGCGGCACACCCCACCCGATGAGCGCGGCGGACAACAGGTGCACCACGGCCAGGCTGTGAGACAAGGCCAACCAGCTCGCCGCCAGCAGCGCCGAGAGGATCGGGTGGGGCAGCCAGCCACGGCGCGCGGCGGTGGTGGCGGTGTGGAGGGGTTTCATCGTGCGGGCTCCCCACGGTAGGGGCGTGTGGTGGGCGCGGCCCCCTCACCCAACACGGCGCGCACGTAGGCGGCCTTGTCGGTCAGCTGTTGGGCGGTGGCGTCGGTGTAGCGTTTGAGCGGCGAGGCCAGCCCCGCCATCACCACACCCAGCAACAACAGCAAGGCGGTGGGCGCGATCAGGCGCGCGCTGTGGCCCGCGTGGCCAACGGCATCGGCCTCGCAGGGCTGCACATGCCAGAACACGATGGCCCCTGCGCGGGCCAGGCCGATGATGGTGAAGAAGCCCACCACCAGCACCACGCTCCAGACCCAGGCTTGGGCGCTGAGGCCGTGCGAGGCCTCCAGAATCATGAGTTTGCCCAGAAAACCGGGCAAGGGCGGCAGGCCAGCGGCAGACGCCGCGCCCAACAACATCATCAGGCCCAGCAACACGGGCTCGCGCACGGCGGGCGCGGGCTGCAAGCGGTCGCAGGTGTCGCCGCGTTGGGCCGCGATCAGCTCCACCAGCAGGAACAGCGCAGCAACCACCAGCGTGCTGTGCAGCGTGTAGTACAACGCCGCCGACCAGGCCTGGGTGGAATACAGCGCCACACCCGCGAGGATGGTGCCGACCGACGACACGGTGAGGTAGGCCACCAGACGCGCCATGTTGGGCGCGGCCAGCGTACCCAACACACCCAGCGCGCTGGTGGTGAGCGCCAGCGGCAGCAGCCAGCCGGCCACGCTTTCGGTCAAGGCGCCCGCATCGATGCCGAAGATGACCCCGTGCACCCGCAGGATGCTGTAGACACCGACCTTGGTCATGATGGCAAACAGCGCGGCCACCGGCGCGCTGGCCGCCGCATAGGTGGCGGGCAGCCAGGCGTACAGCGGCACCAGTGCGGCCTTGAGGCCGAACACCACCAGCAGGATGACCGCAGCCACATGGGCCAGGGTCGCGTCATCGCCTTGCAACTGGGCCACACGCTGCGCCACGTCGGCCATGTTGAGGGTGCCCGTGGTGGCGTAGACAAGGCCCAGGCCAATGAGGAACAAAGCCGAGGCGGCCAGGTTGAGCACCACGTAGTGCACGCCCATGCGGAAGCGCTCGCGCCCCTGCCCGTGCACCAACAGCACGTAGGAGGCGATCAGCAGCACCTCGAAAAACACGAACAGGTTGAACAGGTCGCCGGTGACAAACGCGCCGTTGAGGCCCATCAACTGAAAGTGGAACAGCGCGTGGAAGTAGCGCCCCCGTGTGTCCCAGCCCCCACAGGCGTACCACAAGACCGGCAGCGCCACGGTGGCGGTGAGCAACAGCATCAGGGCCGAGAGGCGGTCCACCAGCAGCACGATGCCAAACGGCGCCGGCCACTCGCCCAGCCGATAGACCATCAGTTCGCCTGTGCTCGCGTGCACCACCAGGCCCACCGCCATCAGCCCCCCCAAGGCCACCGACGTGAGCGACACACGGCGGCACACACCCACGCTGTCGCCATCGTGCCCGTGTTCGCCCCCACTGTCGCCCAGCAGTAGCAAGACCACCGCGGTCATGGCCGGCAGCAGCACCGTCAACACGGGCGCGTGTTGCAGCCAGAGTTCCATCAGCATCGCCATCAGCGGTCCCCCGCCTTCGCGCGCTGTGGCGCAGGCTCGTGCCCATCGACGTGGTCGCTACCGCTCTCATGTCGGCTGCGCAGCGCGAGTTCGATGACAAAACCGGTGGTGGCGAAACCGATCACGATGGCGGTCAGCACCAGGGCCTGGGGCAACGGGTCGGCCACAGCCGCACCGCCGGTGAGAATGGGCGGCGCGTTGTGCCACAGCCGGCCCATGGCGACCAGAAACACGTTGACCGCGTAGCCCAGCAAGGACAGGCCCAACACCACCGGGAAGGTGCGCCCGCGCAGCATGAGGTAGATGCCGGCCGCGGCCACCAGGCCCAGGCCAGATGCGAGCAGAAATTCGAGGCTCATCCAACTGTTCATGACGTGGCTCCGGTGGTGGCGGACGGGGCCGTGTCGCGGCTGGCGTTGCCCAGCACCGACACGGTCAACAACGTGGCGCCCACCACGGTGAGGTAGACGCCCAGGTCAAACAAGGCGGCCGTGGCCAGCGGCAGTTCGCCCAGCACCGGCACGTGCGGGTGGCCGTGGGCGCTGGTGAGGAAGGGGCGCCCCCAGACGAAGGCGCCGATGCCGGTCAGGCCCGCGATGCCGAGGCCGGCGCCAATCCACTGGATGAAGCGGCGCCCCAAACGCGCGCGCAGCATGGCTTCGGCACGGGCCTGGCCCAGGGCCATGAACTGCAGCACCAGGGCCACGGCGGTGATCAGGCCGGCAATGAAGCCGCCACCGGGCAGGTTGTGGCCACGCATGAAGATGTAGAGCGTGAACACCAGCGCCAGCGGCAGCACCACCGACGCCGCCACCCGCAGCAGCAGGGGTTGTTCGGCAAAGGTCCAGGCCAGACCTTGCGCATCGGTGCCGGCACGGCGCGTGCGCATGCCCTGCATCAGGGCGTACACGCCCAGTGCCGCAATGCCCAGCACCGTGATCTCGCCAAAGGTGTCGTAACCCCGGAAGTCCACCAGGATGACGTTGACCACGTTGGTGCCGCCGCCCGCAGGCAAGGATTTGTCGAGGAAGTACCACGAGATCGAGTCGTGGTCGCGGGTCATGACCAGCCAGGCCAGCCAGCCCACACCACCGCCGCCGGCCAGGGCCAGCAAGGCGTCGCGCCCCCGGCGCGCGCCACTGGATTCGCGCGGCGACGTGGCCGGCAGCAAGGCCAGGCCCATGAGCAACAACACCGTGGACACCACCTCCACCGACAGCTGGGTGAGCGCCAGATCGGGCGCCGACAGGCCAATGAACGACACCGCCGTGACCAGCCCCACCACCCCGACCAGCACCACGGCGCGGAAACGCTGGTGGTGATCGCGCACGATGAGCACCAGCGCCACCACCAACAACAGCCACAACACAACCGCCAGCGGTGAAGCCGGCAACAGTGCGCGCGCACCACCCACCACCGGCTGCTCCACCAGCACCACCGCCGCACCCACAATGGCCGCGCCCAGGGTGATGGCCACGTAGCGCTGCAGCGAGCCGTTCTCCAGCGCATCGGTGAGCCGGCCGGCGAGGCCAAACAGGCGGTCCACACTGCCTTCAAACAGACTGCGCCCCGTGAGCGCGCCGAACCAGTGTTCGGACTGGATGCGGTGCAGCCAACGCCCACGCGCCAGCCACAGGTAGAGCACCACGCCGGCCACCAAGGCGATGGCACTCATCAGCAGCGGCAGGTTGAAGCCGTGCCAGATGGCGAGGTGGTATTCGGGCAGCGCCTTCCCCGTCATGGCGGTGGCGGCCACCTGCACCATGGGGCCAAACAGCGCGGCCGGCAACAGCCCCACCGCCAGACAGATGGCGGCCAGCAGCGCCACCGGCGCTTTCATGCCCACCGGGGGCTCGTGTGGGTGCATGTGGGGCATGTCGCCCGGCGGGCCGTTGAAGAAGGTGTCGTGGATGAGGCGCAGCGAATAGGCCACGCTGAAGGCACCGGCCAGCGTCACCAACGCGGGCACCAGCCAGGCCAGCACACCGGCGGCGGCGGTGCCCACCACGGCCTCGGTGAAGTACATCTCTTTGGACAGAAAACCGTTGGTCAGTGGCACACCGGCCATGGACGCTGCCGCCACCATGGCCAATGTCGCTGTCCAGGGCATGAACTTCCACAGGCCACCCAGTTGCCGCATGTCGCGCGTGTGGGTCTCGTGGTCGACGATGCCCGCCACCATGAACAGCGGCGCCTTGAAGGTGGCGTGGTTGAGCACGTGAAACACCGCCGCCACGGCCGCCAGCGGCGACCCCAGACCGATCAGGAACGTGATCAACCCGAGGTGGCTGACGGTGGAGTAGGCCAACAAGCCCTTCAGATCGTGTTTGAACAGCGCGATGAAGGCCGCGAAACACACGGTCAACAAACCGGCGGTGGTCACGATCGCCTCGAAGTAACCCGAACCGCCCAGCACCGGGTACATGCGCATGAGCAAAAAGACACCGGCCTTGACCATGGTGGCCGAGTGCAGGTAAGCCGACACCGGCGTGGGTGCGGCCATGGCGTCAGGCAGCCAGAAGTGGAACGGGAACTGCGCACTTTTGGTGAAACAGCCCAGCAGGATCAGCAGCAGGGCCGGCAGGAACAGCGGATCGGCCTGGATTTCTGCGGCACGGCCCGCCATCTCGCTCAACTCAAAAGTGCCCGCGATCTGGCCCAGCAACACAAAACCACCCAGCATGGCCAGGCCGCCGCCGCCGGTGACGGCCAGGGCCTGACGGGCGCCCGCACGTGCGTCAGGCCGGTGGCTCCAGTAGCCCACCAGCAAAAAGGACGACAGGCTGGTCAGCTCCCAGAACACCACCAGCAGCAACAGGTTGTCCGACAGCACCACGCCCAGCATGGCGGCCATGAACAACATCATGAGGCTGTAGAACTTGGCCGCAGAGTCCTCGGGCGCGAGGTAGAAGTGGGCGTAGACGACGATCAAGAGGCCAATGCCGGTGATCAGAAGCGCAAACATCAGCGACAGGCCATCGAGCCGGAATGTGAGGTTCAGGCCGATCTCGGGCACCCAGGCCCAAGCGTTCATCACGGCTTGACCGTCGAACACGGCCCCGCCCTGCTGCAACAGCAAGGCGATGCAGCCCAGCGTGATGGCACCGGCAAAAGCAGCAGAGGCCGGCCGCCAATGGCGCCCGCCCCATGCCGTCAGCCCCACCCCCAGCACCAGGGGCAACATGACGATCAGCAATAACACGGCTTTATTCCCAAAACTTCGAATCTAACGCAAGATAAAGCTGCGTCAGACAAGTTCCGCACACCGGCCCAAAAAGGGCAGCGCCACGCCGGGCCTCAGCGCCGCAGTGGCAGCCGTGCGCCCAGGCCCACAGCGGCACCCGCGACCCAGAACACACCAGCCGTCCCCACCACCACACCGGCGCTGCCGAACAGCAGTGGCATCAACACGCTGGAACCGTTGATGGCCATCAGCCGCAGGCCCAGCGCCTCACCATGGCGATGGCTGGGCGTGATCTGGTGCAAGGTGCTCATGATCATGGGTTGGACCGACCCCAAGGCCACGCCCAGCAGCACCGACAGGCCGCCCATGGCCAGTGCGGAATGCGCCAGCGGGTAGACACCGAACAAGAGTGCCGTGGCCACCATGGCCCCCGACACCACCACCGCTTCCCGCAAATGGGCGGCCAGCAAAGGCATCAGCACACGCACGGCGGTGGCCGCCAGCGCAAAACCGCCCAGCACGGCACCAATGGCCGACGCACTCATGCCGCGTTCGTGCCCCAGCACGGGCACCAGAAAGGTGTGCACGTCCCAACAGGAGGCCAACAGCCAGTTGACGATCATCAGGCGTCGGAACGGTGGCTCGCGCATCAGGTCCCAGGCACCGGGGCCGGCTGCGGCTGTGGCGCTGGGCGCGGCGCGGGCGGGCGCTTGCTGGCTGCGCACCCACCACCAACTCAACAAGGGCACCAGCGCGAGCACGGCAAAGGCCAGCCGAAAGCCCCCGTGATCGATCAACAGCCCAGCCCCAAACGGACCCGCGAAGTTGGACAAGGCCGGGCCAATGGCCAGCCAACTGAACACCTGCTTGAGCTCGGTGGGGTTGGTGGCCAGCACACCGGCCTGGCGCTGCACCGCAATCGAGGCTGCGCCGGTGGCGCCTCCGGTCAACAGCGCGGCAAAACACAGCACACCAAATGTGGGCCAAGCGGCGGCGGCCCCCGCACCTAACATGGCCACCAACACGGCCCAGCCGACCGGCCGACGCAGGCCGTGGCGATCGGCGTAGCGACCGGCAGGCAAGGCCAGAAACACCTGCGCCAGCGCAAACAAGGCCAACAGCACACCCACCGCCACCGGGCTGTGGCCCTCGCGCAAGGCCAACAAAGGTGCGGCCATGCGGGTGCCCGCCATGCACACGTGCAGGCACACGTGGGCTGCGATCAGGCGCAGGAGCTGCTGCTTCATTCGTCCTGCTCGGGCAGGGGCAGCAGTGCCTGCGCCTGTTCGGCGGGCAAGGCCTCCACCTGTTTGAGCGCGCGCCCCATGGCGCGGCTGCGCACTTCGGCGCTGTCCAGGGTGTTGAGCACCGTCTGGGTCTGGGCCTTGACCTTGGCCAACACGTCACCAAACTTGCCGAACTCGGTCTTGACCGCCCCCAGCACCTGCCACACCTCGGAGCTGCGCTTTTCCAGCGCCAAGGTCCGAAATCCCATCTGCAGCGAATTGAGCATGGCCAGCAGCGTGGTGGGCCCGGCCAGCGTGACGCGGTGATCGCGCTGCAGCGCCTCCATCAGGCCAGGGCGGCGCAGCACCTCGGCGTAGAGGCCTTCGGTCGGCAAAAACATCAACGCGAAGTCGGTGGTGTGCGGTGGCTCCACGTACTTCTCGGCCATGCTTTTGGCTTCAAGCCGGATGCGCGCTTCCAGCGCCTTGCCCGCCGCTTCGGCGCCCGCCACGTCGGCCCGTTGCTGGGCGTCGAGCAGGCGTTCGTAATCTTCGTTGGGAAACTTGGCGTCGATGGGCAACCAGCAGGGTGCGCCATCGTCCCCCCGGCCCGGCAGGCGGATGGCGAAATCGACCACGTTTTTGCTGCCTGGGCGCGTGGCCACCTGGGTGGCGTACTGGTCGGGCGCAAACACCTGCTCCAGCAGCGCCGCCAGTTGCGCTTCGCCAAACATGCCACGCGTTTTCACGTTGCTCAACAGGTGTTTCAAATCGCCCACGCCCTGGGCCAGGGTCTGCATCTCGCCCAAGCCTTTGTGCACCTGCTCCAAGCGCTCAGCCACCTGCTTGAAGCTCTCGCCCAGCCGGGCCTCCAACGTAGCGTGCAGCTTTTCGTCCACTGTGGCGCGCATCTCGTCGAGCTTGGCGGCGTTGTTCTGCTGCAGTTGGGCCAGCTGTTGCTCCAGCGTGGCCCGCACCTCGGCCAGACGGCGCGCGTTGCTTTCGCTCAGGTCTTGCAGTTGTTTGGTGAGGGTGTCGGCCAGCGTGCCACGCAACTGCAGCAGCTGCTGGGCAAAGGCGTCGATCTGCGCGTTTTGTGTGCGGGTGGCATCGGCACTTTGCTGCGACAGGCTGCCCTGAAAAGCGCTCAGCGTCTGCAACAACTCCTGGCGGCCAGCGCGCGCCGACTCGGTAACCTCGTGGCGCAACTCGCGCTCCAGCCGCTCATCGCCCCCTTTGACGGCGTCCATCAACTGCTGGCGGTGCAGCGCCTGCGCCGGGGTTTCCTCAGATACGGTCGGCTTGCGCAGCACCAGCCACAGCAGCAGCAGCAAATTGACCAAGCCCAGGGCCAGCGAGAGTTCGGGAAGGGTAAACATCATGACGTGGCAATTTTGACGCACATCCGGCACCCGACGGCCCGGACGCCTTGCCGCCTTTTTGACAAGGGCCCAGAACAAGGGCCCAGAACGCCTCGCCTCAGGGGCAAGCTCACTTCACGCTGTTGGCGCGTTGGGCTTTCCAGGCACGGACGGCATCCGCCATGGTGGAAGGTTTGTCGTCTGGCAATGCATGGCGCCGCCAGAAATATTCGCCCACAAACATCAACACAATCAACGGGCCGCCCAACAGATTGGCAAAGGCCGACCACACGACCACCGGCGCCAAGACAAACAGCAATGTGGACATCACCGCCATGCCGACAAAAAACACACACCAGGCACCGGTCACGCGCCGGGTGTAGACCAGTTGGGCCGGCGACAGCACACCACCATGCACACTGCGCGCCATGCGTGTGACCAGCGATTCCCCCGGGCCACGCAGGCTGCGCCCAAACAGATGGGCCATCATCAGATAAACCCCCAAATGCTCCAGGTAGTACAACAGCGCCACCTGGCCTTTGAGGTGGGGCCAAAAGCCCACCAGCAAGCCGATCGCGCCCACCCCGAGCAGCGCACCCAGCCAGCGATGCGGCAGGCGCGACAAGCCCACCGCCAACGCCGATGTGATGGGCGCCAAGGCAAGGACCGCACCCCAGCCGCTTGATCCCGGATGCGTGCTGGCATAGTGCGAGGCCACAGCCCACACCACCGCCAGCACCACCACCCCGACGGCCCGCGCGTGGCCCCACAGTGAGTCGGCTGCACCTGCCGTATCCTCAGTGTCGAGGGTTGCCGCTTCACAGGGCAACCCGGCCGGCAAGGCGTCGAGGATTTCGGGCGGGCGGGAGGACATCGGCAGCGTGGGGCGTGGGCAAGGCAGGAGCACCAAGCGCGGATTTTAGGTGCTTGGTGCCCCACGCTGCGCCACACACTGCGCTCATCAGCCCGCAACCGCCGCCCGTAGCGCTGGGGCACCGCTGGCAGACACCCCGGCCAAACCGGGCAAGGCGTGAAGCGATACTCTGCCCATGGGCAACACACATTCCCCCACCGACGTCGTCATTCTCGGCGGAGGTCTGGCCGGCCTGACGCTGGCCCTGCAACTCAAAAAACGAGACCCCGATACCCAGGTGCTGGTCCTGGAGCGGCGCGCCGACCCGGCACCCGACGCGACCCACAAAGTGGGCGAGTCGTCGGTTGAAATCGGCGCGCACTATTTCGATCAGGTGCTGGGCCTGGGTGACCACCTCAAACAGCACCAGCTCCGCAAGTTCGGTTTCCGCTTCTTCTTCTCCGAGGGGCGCCGAGACATCGACCAGGTAACTGAAATTGGCGCCAGCCGCCATCTCTCGGTGCCCAGCTACCAAATCGACCGGGGCATCTTTGAGAACCACCTGGCACTTGAGGCCAAACGCCGGGGCATCGGGCTCATCGAAGGCGCAACGGTTCGGCAGGTGGCACTCAACAGCGCCTCAGCTGAAGCAGATGGCCCACACCAAGTGGGTTTTGAGCACGGGGGCGACACCCACACGGTGCAGGCGCGCTGGGTGGTGGATGCCAGTGGGCGCGCCGGTTTGCTCAAACGCCAACTCGGCCTGGCCGAACCCAACCAGCACCTGGCCCACGCCGTGTGGTTTCGCATCAAAGACCACATCCACCTCGATCGCTGGAGCAGCGACCCACGTTGGCGTGCACGCTGCGATCCACAAGCGCGTTGGCTGTCCACCAACCACCTGGTGGGCGCGGGCTACTGGGTCTGGCTCATCCCCCTGGCCTCAGGCTCCCACTCGGTGGGCATTGTGGCCGACCCCTCGATGCATCCCTTCACGGACATGAACAGCTTCGACAAGGCCATGGCTTGGCTGGAACACCGCCAGCCGCTGCTGTTCGACGAGCTCGATCAAAAACGCCACCTGCTGCAGGACTTTGCCTGCTTCAAACGGTTTTCGTATGGCTGCAAACAGGTGTTTTCCGCCGAACGATGGGCCCTCACCGGCGAGGCCGGGCTGTTCCTCGACCCGTTTTATTCGCCGGGCAGCGACTTCATTGCCATAGGCAACACCTACATCACCGAACTGGTTGCCATGGACCGGCGGAGCGAGCGCCTGGGCGCCCGCGCACAGATTTTTGACCAGCTGTTCCATTCGTTCTACGACAGCACCATGGCGCTGTACCAAGACCAGTACACACTGTTCGGCGACCCCGAGGTGCTGCCGGTCAAGGTGATCTGGGATTACACCTACTACTGGGGGGTGCTGGCCCAGTTTTTTTTCCACGACCGGCTGACCGATTTGTCCGCGCTGGCAGCGCTGCGTGGCGAGCTGGCCCAATGCCAACAGCTCAATGCGAGCATGCAGAACTTCCTGCGCCAGTGGTCGGGCCTGAGCCTCAAACGCAATCCGGCGGTGATGCTGGACCAAGCACAAATGCCCTGGTTCGCCGAACTCAACCGCAGCCTGACCGACAAGCTCGATGCCAACGGCTTCATCGCCCGCATACGCGAGTCACATGAACGCCTGAACCGCCTGGCGACCGAAATCCTCCGCCGAGCGCAAGCAGCGCACCCCCCATTGGACACCAGCGCGTTGGCCCAATGCCTCTCAGCCACCGCCGATGCCACGGGGACAAACGAACCCATGCTGCACGAAACCCTGCCCTGAACGCCACACACACGCACATGCCCGCACACCGCACGCCCCAAGGGCGGGTGGCAGTGGAGGGACTATCATTCCGGGTTGCCTTCCGATGATCGACCCTTGGTTCCGGCCGACACCCACACGTCTATTTTTATGAATTCAATGGCCCTGGCAGACACCGGCCCCACTTGCGATGTCCTGGTGATTGGCGGCGGCCCCGCCGGATCGACCGCAGCCAGCCTGTTGGCCCAAAAAGGCCACCGTGTGGTGCTGTTGGAGAAGGCCCACCACCCCCGCTTTCACATCGGCGAATCCCTGCTGCCGGCCAACCTGCCCTTGTTTGAAAAAATGGGCATCGCGGACCAAATCAAGGCGATTGGCATGCACAAGCCTGGCGCCGAATTTGTCTCCATGGAGCACAACCGGGCGCAGACGGTGCATTTCGCCGAAGCCTGGGACAAGTCCATGCCCCATGCCTACCAAGTGCGCCGGGCCGACTTCGACAACATCCTGTTCCGGCACGCGGCGTCCCAAGGGGCTGAGGTGCACGAAGGGGTCAAAGTCACCGGGGTGGACTTTCAAGCCCAAGGTGGCGCCGTGGTCAGCGCCCGCAACAACGACGGACAGGACCTACGGTGGCACGCGCGGTTTGTGGTGGACGCCTCTGGGCGCGACACCTTTCTCGCCAACCGTTTCAAGACCAAGCAGCGCAACCCGCGCCACAACAGCTCGGCGGTGTACGCCCACTATGAAGGCGCACAGCGGCATGGCGGCGCGGACGAAGGCAACATCAGCATTTTTTGGTTTGCCCACGGCTGGTTCTGGTTCATACCGCTGACCAACGGCACCACCAGCATTGGCATGGTGACCTGGCCCTACCACATGAAAACGCGTGCTCGGCGCAGCCTGCAGCAGTTCCTGGACGACAACATCGCCACCTGCCCACCGCTGCTGGAGCGGCTGAAACAGGCGCGACAGGTCAGCGACGCCGAGGCCACAGGCAATTTCTCCTACGTCTCGACCTGCACCCACGGTGACAGCTACGTGATGCTGGGCGACGCTTACGCCTTCATCGACCCGGTGTTTTCATCGGGTGTGTGGCTGGCCATGCACAGCGCCGTGGTGGGGGCAGACACCGTAGACACCTGCCTGCGAGAGCCCCACCGCGCGGGCGCCGCGCTCAAGCGGTTCGACCGCACGATGCGGCACGGTCCCAAGGCGTTTTCCTGGTTCATCTACCGGGTCACCAACCCCATCATGCGCGACTTCCTGATGGGCCCCAAGAACGTGTTGCGGGTGAAAGAAGCGATCTTGTCGGTGTTGGCGGGCGACGTGTTCGGCAAAACACCCATCTGGCGCTCCCTCCTGGTGTTCAAGGCCATGTACTACATCGCCAACATCGTCCAGCCCAGGCGCGCCTACCTCGCCTGGCAGCGCCGCCGCGTCAACATCCGCAAGGTGGACGACCCCAGCCTGTACAACGCATGACGCGCCTGCCAACACCACAGGCACGGCATCGCGCACGTGCGCTCATGGGCTGTATGCTGCTGATGGCCGCCGCCGGGCACACCGCACAAGCCGCCCCGGAGCAACCTCTGTGGGAGGTGGGGCTGGGCGCAGCCGCCCTCCACTTCCCGGCGTACCGGGGGTCGGACCAGGGCCAAGGCCTGCTGCTGCCTGTGCCTTATCTGGTCTACCGAGGCGATTTCTTCAAGGTGGACAGGGACGGCGTTCGCGCGCAGTTGTTCGATTCGGACCGGGTGGAACTCACGTTCTCGGGAGCACTCTCGCCGCCAGCGTCCACGCGCGACGTGCGCGCACGCGCCGGCATGCCGGATCTGCGAGCCACCTTCGAAGTAGGCCCCCAGCTCGACCTCACCCTGTGGCAAGCACAGCGGCGCGGCACCACACTCAAGCTGCTGTTGCCCGTGCGCGCAGCCTTCACGCTGGAACAACGCCCCCAACACGTGGGTTGGGTGTTTCACCCCAAACTCAACCTCGACGTCGCGCATGTGGCCGGCCTGGCGGGCTGGAACCTCGGGCTGCAGGCCGGCCCCCTGTGGGGTGACCGCAGGCAACACAACCACTTTTATAGCGTCGCCACACCCTACGCCACAGGCGAGCGGCCCGCCTATGCCGCCGCTGCTGGTTTCGGGGGCATGCAGTACGTTGTTGGCGTGTCCAAACGCTACCCCAACCACTGGGTGGGGGCGTTTTTGCGTTACGACAATCTCAACGGCGCCCGTTTTGTGAACAGCCCTTTGGTGAGAACCCGACACCATGTGGCGGCCGGGGTGGCGGTGTCCTGGGTCCTGGGTTCGTCCGCCACCCGTGTCGCCGTTGATGACTGAGCAGCTTGCGCAGCGCCGGCCGCTGTGGGCGGTGTACGAGCACGTCGCCATGGTCGTTGGGTTGGGGAGCCTGGCCCTCATGTGCCTGGCGTGGTTGCCTTTTGCCATGTTGCTGGGCCCCGTGCTGCCGCCTGCCACGGGGCAGCGGCTGGGCCGCCAAGCCATCATGTGGGGTTTTCGCGTTTACCTGCGTGTGTTGGGTGCCGTGTGTGGCTGCCGTTTCGACCTCTCCGAACTCGACAGCCTGCAACACGACGGCCCGCTGATCATCGCCGCCAACCACCCGTCCCTGCTGGATGTGGTGCTGATCGTGTCCCGCTTGCCCAATGTGCTCTGTGTCATGAAGGCCAGCTTGATGCACCACCCGCTGTTCGGCGCCGCCGCGCGGCTGGCGCGCTACATCCGCAACGACGGCATGTTGCAAATCGTCCAACAAAGCCGCGAGGCGCTGCCGACCGGCGCGCAGGTGCTGATCTTCCCCGAAGGCACACGAACGGGCACGTTTCCCCTGGGCGCCCTGACGCCCACCTTGGGACTGATCACCCAACGCTCGGGTGTGCCCGTGCAAACCGTGATCCTGGAGTACTCCACGCCCTACCTGGGCAAAGCCTGGCCGCTGTGGCGCAAGCCCATGCTGCCGCTGCGTTGCCGCGCGCGCCTGGGACGCCGATTCGACGCGCCCACCGACCACGCCCTATTCACCCAAACGTTGGAAGCCTACTTTCGACAGGAATTGACCCCGCCTGCACAGGCCATCCACGATGACTGAGACCCCACCCGCCCCTTCGACCACCCATGTGGTGTTGATCCCGAGCTACAACCCCGGCGCCGGTGTGCTGGAGACCGTGCGCCAGGCCCGCGCGCAATGGACGCCTGTCTGGGTCGTTGTGGACGGCAGCACCGACGGCACCGACGCCAGCCTGCAGGCCATGGCCCAAAACGACCCAGGCTTGCGGGTCATTGTGCTGCCACAGAACCGGGGCAAAGGCTCAGCCGTGCTCGAAGGCATCGATCAAGCCGCCCGGGCCGGCTTCACACACGCCCTGACCATGGACTCCGATGGCCAGCACCCGGCCCATCTGATTCCCACTTTCATGGCCGCGTCCTCGCAATCGCCTGCGGCCATGGTGCTGGGCAAACCGGTGTTCGGTCCGGAAGCGCCCGCCCTGCGCGTCAACGGGCGCAAGGTGTCCAACGGCTGGGCCAACCTGGAAACCTTGTGGATGGGCATCGGCGACTCGCTCTACGGCTTTCGCGTCTACCCCATCGCGCCCCTGTCCCGCATCATGCACGCCAACCGATTCATGCGGCGTTTCGACTTCGACCCCGAAGCGGTGGTGCGGCTCTGTTGGGCGGGCGTGCGGCCCATCAACATCGACGCGCCCGTGCGCTACCTCAGCGCCGAAGAAGGTGGCGTCTCGCACTTCAAATACCTGCGCGACAACAGCCTGCTGACGTGGATGCACACCCGCCTCTTCCTCGGCTTCGTGGCCCGACTTCCCCTGCTGATCTGGCGCCGACTGCGCACCTTCGGAGAATGACATGAACCCCACCCCAGAACGCACCGCCGCGCTGAAGTCCGACCCGCGCATGCAGCGCTACTTCAAGTCCGAAGCCGAACGCCGCGCCATGACACAAGCGATGTTCGACGAAGCGGCCTCGGGCTACGACAAGGCCGAAGCCCTGACCGCGATGGGCAGTGGCGCCTGGTACCGCCGCGACGTGCTGCAACGCAATGGCCTCAAACCCGGCATGGCCTTGCTGGACGTGGCCGCTGGCACCGGGCTGGTCACGGTGGCCGGGCACGAGCTGGTCGGCCCCCAGGGCCGCGTGTGGGCCTTGGACCCCTCGCCCGGCATGTTGTCTGAACTGCGCAAAAAGGTGAAGGTGGAGACGCTCGTGGCCTACGCCGAGGCCATCCCACTGCCCGATGCCCAGGTCGACTTTGTCTCCATGGGCTACGCGCTGCGGCACGTGAGCGACCTGAACCTGGCATTTGCCGAGTACCTGCGTGTGCTGCGCCCGGGGGGACGTGTCTGCATCATGGAAATCAGCCGCCCGAACAACCGGGTGCTGCGTGGCCTGCTGCACTTTCACCTCTCCGTGATTGTTCCGGTGTTGGCGCGCCTCACACGCCGCCACGCCGACGTGCAGCGCCTGTGGGCCTACTACGGCGACACCATCGAATCCGCGCTGGAGCCACAACCCATACTGGACGCGTTGAAACGAGCCGGTTTTGTCGACGTGGCCTGCTCGGTGACCCTGGGCGTTTTTCGCGAATACACCGGACGCCGCCCGTGAACACCACCGAAATTTTTCTCATCGCGATGCTGATCATCTTCAGCATCCCCTGGTTGGTCTGGCGCCTGTGCAACACCGACTACTACGCCCCCCTGGTGGTCGTGCAGATCGTCATGGGCATCGTGCTCGGCCCCGGCGTGCTGGGGCACTGGTTTCCGGCGTACTACGACTTTGTGTTCACACCCACCGTGGTGCACTCCCTCAACGGCATCGCTTGGTGGGCGGTCATGTTGTTTGTGATGATTGCGGGTGTCGAGCTCGACCTCAACAAGGCTTGGCAACACCGCCGCGAGAGCGGCATCACAGCGGGCTTTGCCCTGGGCGCACCCTTGCTGCTGGGCTGTGCCGCTGCCGCCGTGTTGTTGGGTTTTGACGGCTGGGTGGGTCAGCAAGCGCAGCCCTGGCAATTTGTCGTGGGCATTGGCATGGCCTGCGCCGTCACCGCCTTGCCCATACTCATCCTGCTGATGGAGAAGCTCGACATCCTGCGCCACCCCCTGGGCCAGCGCATTCTGCGCTACGCCAGTCTGGACGACATCGCCATCTGGGGCGTGCTCGCCTTGATCCTGATGGACTGGAGCCGCATCGGCAAACAGCTCGCCTTCCTGGTCGGGTTTGTGGTGCTGGGTTGGGCGTTTCGCCGCCTCATGGCGTGGCTGGACGAAAAAGACCGCTGGTACGTGGCACCCATCTGGCTCGCCTTGTGCGGGCTGGGCTCTGACTGGGCGGGGCTGCATTTCATGGTTGGCGCATTCCTCGCAGGCGCCATCATGGACGTCCACTGGTTCAACCAAGACAAGCTCGACCAACTGCGCCACCACGTGCTGCTGATCATGATGCCCGTGTTTTTCCTCTCCACCGGCCTGCGCACCAACTGGGCCGTGGGCGGCACCGAGGTCTTCGCGGCAGCCGCGCTGCTGCTGGTCGCATCGGTGGCCGGCAAACTCGTTGGTGTGCGCTTGGCGGCGCGCGTGTTGCGCTGGCCCGCAGGAGAGGCCTCCATCATTGGCTGGCTGCTGCAAACCAAGGCCCTGATCATGATCATCTTCGCCAACATCCTGCTCGACAAGCAGGTGATCACCAACGAAACCTTCACCGCCCTGCTGCTGATGGCCGTGGCCAGCACCATGCTGACCGTGCCCATGGTGGAGCCGCTGATGCGGCGTGCGCGCGCGTTGGCCGGTTGGGCCAATCAACGCACCTGATCCTGCGCCAACGTCTACGAGTTGCTGCAGCCCACCCGCTCGACTTTGATCGCGCCCATCACCGACACACCCTTGGCGGTGTTCTCCCCGCTCATGACCGAGGCGCCGTTGCTGGACGACGCCAAGCGGGCGCTGCAATGCAGCTTGATGTCCATGCCGCCCATGACATTGACCGCCGCACGCAGGCAGTACCACCCCTGGGGGTTGAGCAACTCGATGGCGGAGCCTCCCATGACGTTGACGCCCGGGTTGACCATCACAAGGCTCGGGCCGGGCGTGACCTCGCGGTCCGCCGTGCCCGGGCCAATGCCAAACACCTTGACCGAGGTGGCCAGCGTCCTGTAGCTGGGATTGGGGCCGAAGGGGTGTTCACCCCAGGCCGCCAGGCAGGCCTGAAGCGCGCCGCCCTCATTGTCTTGCGCGTGGCTCGGGCCTGCAGCCGCCCATGTGAGGCAGGTGGCCAAGAGGCAGGATAGGTGTCGGAGGTGTCGGAGGTGTCGGAGGTGCCGCATGTGTTTCGTTTTCCGGCCCACATCGAGCCTGCAGGGGAGCGATCAGATCATCGCCCCATTGATAGAAATGACCTGTCCGGAAATGTAGCCTGCCTGGTCTGAGGCCAAAAAGGCGACCAGGTTGGCGACCTCTTGCGGCTGGCCCACACGTTGCATGGGCACCAGGCGCTTGACCATATCCGCATCGAAGCTGCCCTCGATCATGCTGGTGGCGATGAGCCCCGGCGCAACCGCATTGACCGTCACGCCCCGGCTCGCCAGTTCCAGCGCCAGCGATTTGCTCGCCGCGTGCAGCGCGCCCTTGGCCGCGGCGTAGTTCACCTGCCCCCGGTTGCCCGCCACGGCGGCCACCGACGAGATGCTGACGATGCGGCCCCAGCGCGTGCGCATCATGGGCATGGTCAACGGCTGGGTCACGTTGAAAAAGCCATTGAGCGACACGTTCAGCACACGGTCCCATTGCGCGCCGCTCATGCCCGGAAACACCGCGTCGTCGTGGATGCCGGCGTTGTTGACCAGAATCTGGATCGCGCCCGCTTCGGTCAGGGCCTCCAGCGCAGCGGCGGTGGCGGCACGGTCGGTGATATCGAAGGCCACGGCCTCGGCGCTGCCACCCTCGGCCACGATCTGCGCGGCGATGGCCTGCGCTTTCTCTAAGCCCCGGTTGGCGTGCACGATGACGTGGTGGCCGTCGGCGGCCAGGCGCTGGCAAATGGCGGCGCCGATGCCGCCGCTGCCACCGGTGACCAAAGCACGTCGGCGGGTGGATGAAGAAGTCATAGGGATTGTGCGTCGAGCACCACCGAGGCGCGGCCTTCAAGCACGCAGCGCTCGCCGTGGTGGATGTGGAATTGGTAAAGGATGAGGCGGGTGTCGCCCGACAGCCGCTCGGCGGCCACATGCAGCGGCCCGGCCAGATCGTCCAGGCGGTTCACGTGCAGGCTCAGGCCACGCACACTGGTCAGAAAACCTCGGGTGGGCGCCGCGTCGGATGGCGCCAGCAAAGCGCCGTGCACCGCCATGGCCTGCGCCGCGTACTCCACACCAACCGCAGCACCCAGGCGCCCGGCCGCACGCAAGGGGTTGGCCGGGTCCCTGTGGCTGATGGCATCACAAACGATGCGCTCCCCGTTCCATTCGAGTACGTTCTGCAACAGACACATGTTGCCCTGGTGGGGAATGTGCGCGGCAATCCACGCGTGGTTCAGCACGTTTGAAGCTCCAGTTGAAGCTGCATGGGTGCCAGGTAGTCCAGCACCACGGCGCCCGCCATGCCATGCGCCAGGCGATGCAACAGCGGCAAGGCGCGCATGGCCGGGATGTTCCGGCGCAACTGCTCCAGCGCCGGCACCGCCAACACGTCGGCCGGCTCGCGGCTAGCCGTCACCGCGACAGAAGCCAGCGAACGCTCGCTGCGTTGCGCGCTCAACAACAAGGCCACGCCGCCGCAGTCGGGCGTGTCGCGTTTGGCGTGCAGCGGTGCGGGGTATTCGCTGTCGTAGGCCACCAGCAACACCGGCCCGCCGCCCAGGGCCACCTGGGCCAGGGCGTCCAGCAGGCCAGCGCCGAAGCTGGCATCGAACGCGCCCAGCACCTGGCAAGGCGCCATGCTGCGCGTGGCGATGCCCCAGTAGCCGGCGGCGGCGTTGTGCACCGAGTTGTGAAAACGTGTGGGCGAAATCTGGCGGTCGTCGCCCGCGAGCTGCTCACACAGCGCGTGGCAGTTGTGGCCGTCGGCGCCCGAGGCCGAAAACACCGTGGCCAGCGTGGCGGCGTCGGCGCCCGCATGGGTCACCGCCTCCAAGCCCACCCCCAGACTGAGCCGGATCACGCGGCTGGCGCGGCGGCGTTCGGCCGGGGGCAGCAACATGGGCGCGGGCAGCACGCTCGGGGCCGGCACATAGGCCGTCTCTTCGCGCAGCACCGCCGCTGCGGTTGGCCAGTCGGGCAAACCGGGTGCGATCAGACCAACGCCGTTGATCCAGGCTTGCAAAGGTGTGGGGTTCATTGCGCCACCCCCAACACGAGGCTGCAATTGCTGCCACCAAATCCGAACGAATTGCTCAGCGCGTGGCGCAGCGGCGCATCGGCACCGTGGCGCTGGTAGCGGATCGGGATGGACGGGTCGAGCACGCCGGTACCGGGGCTGCCGGGCAGGCGCCCGTCGGTCAGCGCCAGCGCGCAGATGATGGCTTCGATGGCGCCGGCAGCGCCCAAGGTGTGGCCCATGTAGCCCTTGGTGGAGTTGGCCGGCACAGTGTCGCCGAACAGCGCGCTCACGGCCTGGCCTTCGGCCGAATCGTTGGCGGGCGTGGCGGTGCCGTGCAGGTTGATGTAGCCCATGTCTTGTGCTTGCAGGCCCGCCGAGCGCAGCGCGGCCTCCATGGCCAGGCGTGCGCCCAGGCCCTGCGGGTGGGGCGCCGACATGTGGTACGCGTCGCTGGACTCGCCCACGCCCAGCAGCAGCACCGCGCCGGCCGCTGGGGCAGCTTGGCGCTCCAGCAGGGCAAAGGCCGCGCCCTCGCCGATGGAGATGCCGTCGCGTTGTGCGTCGTAGGGCCGGCAGGGTTGTGTCGAGGTGAGTTGCAGCGAGGCAAAACCGTAGAGCGTGGTCAGGCACAGCGAATCGACACCACCGACAACGGCCGCATCGATGGTGCCCAATGCGAGGTGGCGCGCCGCTGCGGCAAACACCTTGGCGCTGGACGAGCAGGCGGTGGAGATCGCCATCGCCATGCCTTCCAACCCAAAGTGGTCGCGCGTGAACTCGGCAAGCGAGAACGCGTTGTGGGTGCTGCGGTAGTGGAAGTCGTCGGGCAGCGCGCCACGCTCCGGGTCGCGCCGGCGGTAGGCCAGCTCGGTCTGAAGGATGCCGGCGGTGCTGGTGCCCAGGAACACGCCCACGCGGTCGGCGCCGTAACGCGCGGCCGCCTCGCGCACGCGATCGGCAAAACCATCGGTCTCCAGCCCCATCAAGGTGAGGCGGTTGTTGCGGCAGTCGTAGCGTGCCAGCGCGTCGGGCAAACGTTGGGCATCCACACCGGGCACCTCACCGACCCAGGTGTTGAGCGCGACCGATTCGAAGGCGCAAGCGGTCAGCGCGGAACGCTCGGCGCGCAAGGCCTCACGGTGCGCCTGCAGGCCACGCCCGAGGGCGGTGGTCAGCGTGTAGGCAGAGAGCTGGACAGGGTTCACAACAAGCGGGGCAACAAGGCCATGGGTTGAGGATCAGGCGGGCACACGGCACGCCAGCATCACGTTGGCAAAGGGTTTGCCGTGGCTCATGGGCTCGGACTCGACCACAAAGCCCAGCCCCGTGAGCAGCGTTGTCCACTCGGCAAGGCTGCGGCAGTAGAGGCGCGGCAGGCGGTGCCCCCGCGCGAACGTGACCAGGTGGTCCACCCAGTTGGAAATGTGGAAAGGCAGGCCCGCACTGGCGTCGCCAATGCGGGTGAGGAACAGGCCACCGGGTGGCAGGGCCGCGCGTATGCGCTGCAGCACCTGGGCCTGCTGTTCGTGGGGAAAGTAGTGCAGTGCGTCGAGCACCGTGACCACATCCACCTGCCCAAAGTCGGCTTGGTTCATGTCGCCACGTTCGACGCGAACCACCGCGTGGTTGGCGCCAAAGCAGCGGGCCGCGCGGTCCACGTCGTTCTGCATGAGCTCGATGCCACGCATGCTTTGAAAATGGGGCGCTGGGGACCAGTCGGCGGGCCACTGGCCACGCGCGTGCATGCGTTGAGCGGCCAACAGCCAGCCAAACAGGCTGCCCTGCCCACAACCCAGGTCCAGCAAACGACCTGTGGCGGGCAACAAACCCAAACGCAGCACCTCCCGGAAAATCGGGTCGGAGCCGAGCTTGCCACGCGCATAGTGGTAAGCAAATGGCCCGGCCACTTTGAACGGCTGGGTCGCTTCGTCAAGCAGGGTTCTAAAAACGGAATCGGTCATGTCAGCGACTGTTGCAATGTCACGGTGTGGAGTCCCTGGGCTTTGATGCAGGCCAACAGCGCCGGCAAGGTGGCGAGGATGACGGCTTGCCCCTCGGGCGTGCGCGCGGCGTGGCCATCGTGCATGAGCAGAATGTCCCCCGGACCCAGCCCACGCGTCAGCCGCTGCAAGACCTGCTGCGGGCGGCCATCGCGGGTGTCGTAAGGCCGGCGCGTCCACGCGGCGAGATGCAGGTCCAGGCTGGCCAGCACCGGCTCCAGGAAGGGGTTGCGCAGGCCTGCCGTCGGGCGAAAAAACAGCGGCGCCTGGCCGGTGATGTCGCTCAGGCTGGCCTGCGCGGCTGAGATGTCGGCCCGCATGCGGCCTGGGCCAAACAGCGAGAACAGGTTGGAATGCGCGTCACTATGGTTTTCGACCCGGTGGCCCCGCGCGACGATCTCGCGGCACAAGGCGGGCTGTGCCCGTGCCCGCCAGCCAATACAAAAGAAGGTGGCTTTGGCGCCTGCGGCATCCAGCAGGTCCAGCACACGCGGCGTGACGTGCGGATCGGGACCGTCGTCGATCGTCAATGCCAGTTCGTGCCGCGCCTGCGAAGCGGGCGGCAGACGGGTGAGGTTAGGCCCCAGCAGGCTCGTTCGCGGCAGCAGTCCGGCACCCGTAATGACCGCGTGGTTGAGCGCCAGCGCACCCAGCGCCCAGGGCCAGATCGCCGGCACGGCAGCGGTGCCCAACACGGCCCCCAAATGGAGGGCGGCCGAGGCTTTGAGCGCGGGTGAGATCGTCCAGGCGCGGCTCATGCCAACACAGGAAAGTGACGCTGGTCAAGAAAACGCTGCCACAGCGGCAGCCACGCCGCCCAATCGTGGGCCCCCGGCACCGTGACGTGGGTGGCCGTTGGCAGTTGAGTGGCCAACATCTGCATGCCGTCGGCAAAACGGTCCTGTTCGCCGTAGCCCATGAACACCGGAACCGGCGGCAGTGGCGTTTTGAGCCACGTCCACAGGCGCACATCGGGGTCGGATTGCTGGTCGGCAGCGGGCTGCCAGGCATGGAGCCCGCCCGCACGGCGGATGGCGTTGGTGGTGATGCGCCCACCCGCGTAGGGCGCGAGCAGGCACAGGCCATGCATCGTGCCGTGCCGCCCGGCCAGGCACGACAAAGCCAGTTGACCACCACGCGATATGCCCCCCAGCCAGACACGCTGGTAGCGCTCGCGGGCCGGTGCCAGCCAGTCCTGCTCCAAGCGTTGCAGCGCGACCCGGTTGTCGGCCCCCTCGGCGTGCAGATCGGGCGCGATGAGGTCCAGCGCCAACGCGCGCTGCGCCACCTCGGCAAACAGCCCGGCGCCGCGCATGTGCTGCGGCGTCATCAAGGCGCCCGGCAGCATGATCAGCACGCTGGTGGCGCCACATTCATGTCGCTCCGTCGCGTTCACTTGCCACCCTTGGGATAGACCAGCACCGCAGACAACAGCAGCGCCAGCAAAGCCCCCGGGCCGACCGTGATGCCCACGGCCTGCAGCACGGGCACGCTGGAACTGGCCAAGGTGCCAAAACCGATCACGGTGGTGAGCACGGCCACCGACATGGACATCAATGTCGCCTGGTCCAGCGGTTCTCCTGCCGCCGCGCGGTCGAAGAACAACGCGTAGTTGGAGCCCACGGCCACGATCAGCAACATGCCCACGAGGTGCAACAGGTGCAGCCGCGCACCGGAGAGGTGCAGCAGCGCGATCACGCAGGCCACCGTGAGCGCCAGGGTGAACAAGACCCGCGACAAACGCAGGGCCGAGCGCATGGTGAAACCGAGCAGCACCGCAATGGCCACCACACCCGCCAGCGACAGTTGCACCGCTTCACTCATGTAGCCGCTGTAGAGCGATTCGAACTCGGTCTTGAGATCCACAAACACGGCCCCGCTGCCTGCCAGCGTGGCACGAATCTGGTCGGTGGGCAGGCTGGATTCAGGTGCGTCCGCCGTCGGCCGCAGCGGCAGCATCGCGGTCCATCCACCGTGCTGGTTGCGGGTCAACATCGAGTCCACCGCCAGGGCCAGCGCACTGCCCTCCAGGTCGGCGCGGCGCACCACACCCTGGCTGCGGGCCGCCGTCACGTCGGCCAGGAAAGGCCCGAGCTTGCTCGAAGACAGGGGCGAGTCGGCCAGTGCCCGGTCAAGCCGGGCCTGCAATTCGGCGGGCTCGGGCACGCTGGCCAGCCGCTGGCGCTGCAATTGTTCGCTGGGCAGAAAACGTGCGGGGCTGTCGTAGCCACCGATCACGCCGGCCTCCACCAGCCGGTCCAGCCGCTGGCCAGCACGTTCGGCGGCCTGCAAGGCGCCCTCCTGATCGGGCGCCGCCACGGTCACGAGGTAACGCGCGTCGGGCGCGGCGAGGTCGGTTCGCATGCGCGAATCGGCCGAGGCTTCGGCCGCGCTCACGGTGGACAACGCCGACAGGTTGCCATCCCACAAACCATCGCGCACCTGCCACAGGTAGGCGCCCACCGCCACCGTCAGCACCACCGCCAGCCAGCGCAGGCGGTGGGCCTGGTTCAACAGCAACAAGCCCTGTTTCACCCACGGCCCCGACTGCGGCACGTTGACACCTGCGCTGGTCAGTGCGGGCAACACAAAACGGGTCACCAGGGCCGCCGTGACCACACCCGACAAGGCGTACAGGCCCAGCTGCGCGAGCCCCGGAAAACCCGAGAACAACAAGGCACCGAAACCGATGGCCGTGGTCAAAACGCCCAGCCGGATGGTCGGCCAGAACACCCGGCGCCATTGGTGGACCCCCTGGTGCCCTGCCTGCACAAAGTAATAAATGGCGTAGTCCACCGCCTCGCCAATCAAAGCCGACCCGAAACCCACGGTGATGCCAAACACCGTGCCATGCACCAAGCTCACCGTGACGATGCCGGCAAGCGTGCCGCTCAGCACGGGAATCAAACCCAACAGCAGCAAGCGGAAGGAACGGTAGACCGCAAACAGCACCAGCCAGATGGCGACGGAGCTGATGAGGGACAGGCGGGCAACCTCGGCCTTGATGGTCGCGCGCGATTGCACAGCGAACTGGCCCGGCCCCGACAGGTTCAATTTCAGTTCCGAATGCCCGGTGGCCTGCAGCGTTTGGGCGAAGGCCAGGCGCACCGTGTCGATGGCGGCGGCCTGACCATCGGTGTCGGAGCCGGGGGCGCGCGTCTGCAGCAGCAGCATGGCACGCTCGCCATTGCGCGAAGCCCAGACACCCGCCCGCATCTGCGGCTGCGCGGCCGAGTCAAGTTGACCCAGCACGGCGAGCACCTCCCCCGTGGGGTCGTTCGCGAGGTAGGGCTTGAGCAACACGCCTGCCGGCGAAGAGAGCAGGTCAATGGTGTCGGCAACGGCGGTGCGCAGGCCCTCTTCGGTGAAACGCTCGGGCGAGACCGCCGGGCTGAGCTGGTAGCGGTAGCGCAGCAGCACGTCGCGCTCGCCCTCGAGCCCGCCAGCCTCACCGTTCTGCACCGAGACAAAAGCGCCACTGCTGGCCAGTTGGGTGCGCAACCCGCGCGAGACGGCGGCACGTTGTGGCGCGTCACCGCCTTCAATCGACAGCATCAACAGGCGCGACACCGCACCGTCACGCATCTGCTCCACCAATGCCTGTTGCTCCATCGAGGGCTCAGACGGCAGAAAAAACGACATGTCCGCCGAAAAGCGGCTGTTCCACACCACAGCCACCCCAGCCAGCATCAGCGCCAGCCAAATCAAAAACACCCTGACCGCGGTCGACCTCACTGGACCATCCCCATCGGGTGCACTGCGGTGAAAAACCCTTCGCGCGAACGGGCCGGGCTCATGGGGTCTCGATGGGGTCGATGCTGATCTCCGACCGGTCGCCGTCCACCTGCAGGTATTCGATGTGGCGCACCTGGCGTTGGGCGCCACTGACCGTGATGCGCTGGAGCAGCGCCGCGATGGCCGGCTCGATCGGGACCAAGGTCAACACCCATTGGCCAGACTCGCCTTGCAGGCTCAGCCGGTAGTTCTGTTCCAGCACGTGGCGGTTGCCCGACAAGGTGCTGCGGATGCTGTCCACAAAAGCCAAAGCCTCCGGGCGGCTTTGCAGGTTGATGGAGAGCTTGCGCTTGTCTCGCTCCATGCTGAGGGTGTCCTTGTCGAGCACCATGGTCTCGGGTTTGGGCAACAGCGTGCGTTTTTCCAAGCGGTCGGGCGGGCTGTACACCATCTCACCGCTGGACAAAACCGGCTTATCCAGCACGGCCATGTGGCGCTTCTCGACAAACCGCGCCCGCCCGCCTTTGTGGCTGGCCAGGTCGCTCATCAACTGTTCGATGTCGTAGGCGGCCTGGGCCACACCGGCGAACCCCAGCCACAACAAGGCCACCAGACCAAAACGTTTCATCATTTTTTTTGCCAAAAATCGAAAAAGTTGAACCAGTTGTAGGGCGCCAGTTGGCACAGCCGCGCCAGGCTGTCCGCGTAGGCCTGCACCGCGTTGTGAATCGCCGCGTCGCGGTCACCGCGTTTGACGTGCGAGAAATCGGCCAAGGGCTCAAAGTGCAGTTGGTAGCGGTTGCCACCCAGGTAAAGGCCGGCCATCAGGAACACCGGGCGCTTGAGCAGTGCGGCCATGCGCCACGGCCCGAGTGGAAACGCGGCCGGCTCGCCCAGGAATTCCACCGACAACGCGGGGTCATCGTTCAGCGAACGGTCGGCCAGCATGCCCACCAGGAAACCCTGGTCCAGCTTGTCGCGCACCTCCAGCATCGACTCCAGATGCCCGAGCGAAATGATGTCTTGCATGGCCTTGGGGTTGATGGCCGCGAGCGTGGCGTTGAGCTTGCGCGCGTTCTGTTCGTACATCAGCATGGCCACACGCAAGCCTTTTTTGCCCCGCCCCATGGCACGCAGTACCTCAAAACTGCCCAGGTGTGCCCCCATGAGCAAGGCGCCAGGCTGCCGCTGAAGTTGCTCCAACACCGCCTTGTCGCCCACCACCTCCACGTCAAAGAGATCAAAGCGGTCGTTCAGCAGGTAGATGCGGTCGTGGATGGTGCTGGCAAAACTGAACACATGGCGGTAGCCATCGCGCCACGTCGCCCAGCGTCCCAGGACCTTGTGCAGATACGCGCGGCTCGCACGGCGCGCGGCCGGCGCAAACAACACAAAATAGACCGCGATGCCGTGCAGCACCAGGCGCCCCATTCGGCGTCCGAAGGACAGCGAGATCCAAACCATCAGGCGCAAGATGGCGAGGTTGCTGCGCTCCTGGCGCCGCAACCACTCGGGTTGGGGCCCTTGGGTCTGGGGGCTGTGTGTGGTCACGGCGATCCAGGTGTCAGGCTGCCCACCGCAACGTCGCGCTCGGCACAGCGAACCACAAACGAAAGCCCGCCACGCGCACCCGCCTCCAGCATGAACGAGAGCTCGTCGCCGGGACCGCTCGGGCTGAGGAACTTGACTTGGCCCACCTGCCAGGTGCTGACGGCGCCATCGAAATGGGATTGCGCTAGGCACAGCACCTGGTCCAGCACCACCACACCGGGCACGATGGGGTGCCCCGGAAAGTGCCCGGCCAAGGCGGGGTGGTCGAACGGCACGCGCCAGACCCGTTCAAGCCTGGCCATGGCCCACCCGCTCTCGGTACAGCGCCTGCAGCGTGGTTCGCAACAGTTTGCCGGTGCTGTTGCGCGCCAGCGCATCCACAAACACCAGGGGACGTGGCAGGAACAGGCTGTCGATGCGTTCGCGCAAGGCACGCTGCAAGGTCTCGGCCGACAGCCCGGGCGCCACCACAAAAGCGGTCAAACGTGTGATGGCACCGACCTCGTCGTGGCTGTTGTCGGGCAGAAAAAAAGCCCCATCCAACACACCATCGATGGCACACAGTTGGTGGTTCAAGTACGCCAATGAACTGCGTTTGCCCGCAATGTTGACGAGGTCGGCGTGCCGGCCATGCAACAAAAACGCGCCGGCATGCTGGAGTTCGATGATGTCCGACAGGGGCACGCGGCCCTCCACGTGGCCATCGCGGGCGTAGGTGGTGTCGTTTTCCTGCTCCAGCACAACACCGGGCAACAGGTGCCACGGCGGACCGTCGCTTGTGCGCCGGCAAGCCAACTGCCCCGATTCGGTGGAACCGTAAATTTCGTGCACCGGCGCCCCGCCCCGTTGCTCGACGCGAACAGCGAGGTCGGCACCCAGCGGCGCGGTGGCGGACAGGCAGATGTCCAGCGCCGGCCAGACCAGATCGGACGCGAGCAATGCGGAGAGATGGTACGGCGTGGTGACCAGCATGCGCGGGCGCGGTACGGCGTGCAATGCGTCCGCCACGTCTTGGGGGTAAAAGGGCTTGCCACTCCAGAAACTGCAGCCGCCATGCAGGGCGAGCAAAAAGCTGGACTCGAAACCGTAGCTGTGCTGTGCGGGCACGGTGGCCACCAGCACCGGCGGGTGGTCGCCCAGGCGCAAGCCAGCGGCTTCGGCCTGGCCGTTTTGCACCAGCCGCCCCCAGGTTTTGGCGTGAGGTTGGGGCACGCCCGTGGAACCGGATGTGAACAGAATCGCGACCACACGATCCGCTTCGATCTCGGGCATCACGGTCACGTCGCTCAAGGGCAAGGTGTTCAGGTCGGGGAAATCGATGCGGGTCACACCGGCCACATCCAACGCACTGTCAACCACCGCGAACGTGCCGGGGTGGTCGTGCGCCAAGCGTTGAAGCGTTTCGACCGCGTGCGACGCCGGCTGCAAGCTGGTCTTGCCGGTCAACAAGCAGGCGGCAAACAACACGGCAAAGTGGTAACGGTCTTCGCACAGGTTGAGCACCCCCGTGCCCTCGGGCAAAACGGCGGCGACGGCCTGAGCGTGGCTCAAAAACGCCCGCACCCGCACGGGCCCACTGGGACGCCACGCGATGACGTCGTCCATGGCGCGGCCGCTGATCAAAGGGCAGGTCGTCATGCCCACACCTGTTGACCGCTGACGGTCCAGCGGCGCTCCAACAACACCGGTCTCATTTGGTTCGCTGGCTGGCAATGTGGGCGGTGAGCGTCCGCAGCGATGCGTAGATTTGATCGTTGTGCTCGTTGTCTGAGCGCAACTGAAAACCGTAGTGCTTGGAGATGACCAGCGAAATCTCCAGCATGTCGATGGAGTCCAAACCCAATCCATCGCCATACAGCGGATCGTCTGGGTTGATGTCTTGTGGCGACACCTCCAGGTTGAGGGCTTCGATGATCAACGCAGCGACCTCGATCAAGAGATCATCGATGGACTGGGTGGACACTAGAGACATGGCTCGGCTCGCAGAGAGTTGGATTTAAGAAGTCGCACGAAACGCCAACACGGCGTTGCTGCCACCAAAGGCAAAAGAGTTGGACAAGGCCACCGCGAACGGCACCCGGCGCCGACCTTCAAACACGTGATCCACACCCTCGCAGGCGGGGTCCAGGCGACCACACAAATGGGCGGTGGGCGGAATCGCCTGTTGGCGCAACGCCAAGACAGTGGCCAAGGCCTCCATGGCCCCGGCAGCGCCCATGAGGTGGCCATGCATGGATTTGGTGGCACTCACGGCCACCGAAGGCGCGTGTGCGCCCAGCACGGTTTTGAGTGCCTGAACTTCAACCGGGTCGCCCTCCACCGTGGCGGTGCCGTGTGCGTTGACATAGCCCACATCGCTGCCGTTCAAACCACCGTCTGACAGCGCGGCACGCAAAGCACGCGCCTGGCCTTCGGCCTGGGGGCGCACCAAGTGGCTGCGGTCACAGCTCGCGCCATAGCCCACCACTTCGGCATGGATGCGGGCGCCGCGGGCCACGGCATGGCCCCAGTCCTCCAGCACCATCGCGGCAGCGCCCTCGCCCAGCACCAACCCGGCGCGGTCGGCAGCAAACGGCCGGCAAGCCGTTGGTGCGGTCTCGACGTCGCCCGGCGCGATCAGCCGCATGGCCTCCCAGGCTTTGCCGACACCATAAGCCTGCGTCGCATCCGAACCACCCGTGATGGCCACCGTGGCCTCGCCCGAGCGCACGCGGCGAAACGCCTCCCCAATGGCCACCGTCGACGAGGCACACGCAACGGTGTGGCTCATGCTGATGCCACCCAGCCCCAGCTGGATGGACAGGTGGGCGTTGACAGCGTTGTTCATGCCCAGCACCACCGACAAAGGCGAGAGGCGATCACGCCCGTTTTGCCACATGTCGCGGTAACCTTTTTCAAAGGCCAGAACGCCACCCAATGCTGTGCCCCAAATACAGGCCCAGTCATTGCGGTCATCGGGGTCGGTAGGCACCCGCTCCAGACCGGCGTCGTGCCAGGCATCGAATGCGGCCGACACGCCAAGATGGGCAAAGCGCTCCATCATCATGGCCAGGGGTTTGCCCAGAGCAGCCACCGCATCAAAACCTTGGCAGGCCACAAAAGGCATGGCCAAAGGTCGCGTTTTGTCTTCGGTCAACACGAGACGGACCGCCGAACGACCTTCAAGCAAATGCTCGAAGAACGCGTCCACGCCGCCCCCATACGGACTCACCACCCCCAGACCGGTGATGGCCACACGGCGTCGATCCATCACTGCGCAGCGTCAGCGGTTTTGACCGCCAGCAGGCGCTCAATCAATTCGACAATATCGCCCACCGACTTCGGAACGGCCACATCAGATTTGATCGAAAGACCCAGCTGGTCCTCTGCCTCAAACATCAGCTCGGCGAGCAAAAGTGAATCCACACCCAGATCGACCAGCAAGGCCTCGTTCACAACTTGATCAGGTGTCGCGCCCAGACGCTCGAATAAAAATTGGCGAATCAGTTCGGTCGGTTGCATGAGATGAATTTTTTTTGATGGGCATTGCGCCGACGACGCCCTCGCCTACAAAGCCCTGCCAGCGGATGAATTGCTCAAAGCGCGAGCCTGGCGCGCACCGCAAACGGGCTGACCTCTCCTCACAATTGATTGTACAACCGTCACAATGTGGGGTTACATCGCCCGTTGCCGCACTTTTAGCCATCATGACCGACCCACAGCGCGAGATCCCACGCGCACGCGAACTGCCGTTTTCCCCATGGGCCGCGAACTCAGAAACGAACACGCCCGACACCTCGGGTTGGCTGGCTCGATTGGGCAGGCGTTTTGCCATCGATTGGCCCCTCAAATCTTTCGGCAGCACCACCATCACACTGCTGTTTTTTTGGGCCTACTTCTGGATACTTGCCAACCTCGACCGCCCGGCAACAGTGATGCCAGAAATCTGGCTGGACCAATGGATAGGATTTGTCCCGTCGGCATTTCCGGTCTACCTCTCACTGTGGCTGTATGTCTTCCTGGCACCAGCGGTGATGGGCAACAAGCGCGCTTTGGTCTGGTTTGGATTGGGCATGGGCAGCATGTGCCTGTTGTCATTGGCGATTTTCTGGTGGTTTCCCACCCGCACACCCACCGTCAACATCGACTGGAGCCTCTATCCGGGCCTGGCCCTGATCAAAGGCGTGGACGGCGCCGGCAACGCATGTCCCTCCTTGCATGTCGCATCCGCGGTGTTCAGCTTGTGCTGGCTGCAGCGCATATTCAAAGAGTTGAGGACGCCGGCCGCCCTTCAATGGACGTCGCTGGTTCTGTGCACCGCCATCATTTGGTCAACCATGGCAACCCTCCAACACGTGGCACTCGACGTGGTGGCAGGAACCGTAATGGGTATCGTGTTTGGCGCCGGCTCGCTGGCCCAGGCAAAAAGCACGGCCTGATTCTGCCCCGGTGCGGGCGCACGCCTCGCTGAGCCAAACACCCGGTGTGACTGGAGCCATGACGTGAACGGTGTGTGCCCTGGTGCCACATTTTCCCATTTGGGAAATTTTTACGGGGCCAGCAACGACAAAGCCCGGTCAAAACCGGGCTAAGTGCTTGAATCATATGGGGTGGCTGATGGGACTCGAACCCACGACAACAGGAATCACAATCCTGGACTCTACCAACTGAGCTACAGCCACCGCAGAGCCTGCAATTATAGCGTGTGATTTGCTCGTTTTTTCACGAACCTCGCAGAGATCACGATCCTGACGCGTTGACCTTGGGTTCGGGCACGCTGATTTCGGCCTTGTACTTGGCTTTGAGGTGGGCCATGTAGGCGGCGGCCTCAGCACCTACCCAGAGTTCTGCCAGCTCATTGGCTTCCTGGCGCGCCACCTCCGCAGCAGGCGCCGTGCGCGGCACCGACTTGACGACTTTGGCGATCACGTAGCCAGCCGGCCCCTCATCCAGCCCCAGCCACGCCGGTCCAGAAGCGAGGTCGGCCGACAACACGGCCGTCAGCACCTTGAGGGGCAGGCCTTCACTGCTGTCGCGCGAAACGGTGATCGCTGCGGGCAGCTGGGCATCACCCGGCTGGGCGCGCCAGGCAGCCAGCTTGGCTTCGCCGTCGGCTTTGGCCAGGGCGGCGGCACGCTCGGCCACCAAACGGGCACGCACCTGCGTTGCCACGGCCTCCAGCGGTTGGGTGGCGGCTGGCGCGTACTGCATCACGCGCGCGGCGGCCAACTGGTTGGCCCCCAGTTCCACGGCCTCGGTGTTGCGCTTCTTCTGCACCGAGTCGGTTGCGAACAGGGCTTCGAGCAACTTGGGGTTGGACAACACACCGGGCCGCCCCTCGCGCGTGAGGCCCTTGACGGTGACCACCTTGAGTTTGAGCTTGTCGGCGGCGGGCGCCAGGCTGTCGGCCTGTTCGTACACCAGGTTGCTGAACTGCTCGGCCACCTCGGCAAACTTGCGTTGTGCCTGCTGCTTCTTCAACTCGGGCTCGAGTTCGGCACGCATGGATTCGAAGCTGCGCTTGGGCGGGCTCTTGATATCAGTGACCTGGATGATGTGGAAGCCGAACTCGCTTTCGACCACGTCAGAGATTTGCCCCTTTTCGAGCGCAAAAGCCGCGTCTTCGAAGGACTTGACCATGGCACCACGGGCGAAGTAGTCGAGGTCGCCGCCGTTGCGGGCGGAACCCGGGTCTTGCGATTCGGCACGGGCCAGTTCGGCAAACTTGGCCGGTGTGGCACGCAGTTGCTCACGCAAGGCCTGTGCTTTGGCCTTGATTTTGGCCTTGTCGTCGGCCGACGCGCCTGACGCCACCGTCAGCAGGATGTGGCTGGCACGGCGCTGCTCGCCCCCGGAGAGCCGGGCCAGGTTTTGTTCGTAATAGGCCTTGAGGTCGGCCTCGGCCAGGGTGATGCCGCTGGCAACGGCGTCCAAGTCCAGCACCACGTACTCCACGTCGGCCTGCTCGGTGGACTGGAACAAGGTCTTGTTGGCGTTGTAGAACTCGGCCACATCGGCGTCAGTCACCTGCACACGCGACTCGAAATCACGGGGCGACAGGCGACGCCACTGGATCTCGCGGCGTTCGAAGTAGGCATCGCCCATGGCCTTGGAGACGGCCGGGGACACAAAACCCGAAGCGCGCAAGCCCTGTAGCACTTGGCGGCGCGACAGTTCGGCGCGCAAGCCGGATTCGAACATCTCAGGCGTCATGCCCTGGGTGCTGAGAAGTTGCCGGTACTGGCTCATGTCCAGCGTGCCGTCGGGTTTGCGCAGCGACGCCACCACGGGGTCCTGTTGCAGCTGCTGTGCCAAGCGGGCATCGCTGGTGAGCAGGCGGTCTTTTTGCGACGCCAGCGCCAACAGCCGCTCGTCCACCAGGCGGCGCAGGCTGTTGTAGCGCGCCGCTTCTGTGTCAAGCAATCTGCGGTCCAAGGTGGGCGACGACGCCAACACGTTCTCGGCGTAGCGCTGATGCCAGGCATCCCACTCCTGCTGCGTGATGTCCTGTCCTGCCACTTGCGCCACACGCTGACCACCTTCGTTGAAGCGGCTGTATCCCTCGATGCCAAACAGCACAAACGATGGAATGATGAGGATCATCAAAAAGCCCATCAGGTACTTTTTGTGGTTGCGGATCGAATCGAACATGCGTGAACCTGCGGTGAAGGCATGAAGCCCTGAGGGCAACAGCAAAAAGGCGAACCGGGGTTCGCCTTGGGTGGGTGGTGGGTCCTGACGGTCTCGAACCGCCGACCTACTCCGTGTAAAGGAGCCGCTCTACCAACTGAGCTAAGGACCCCCTGTCAACAGGGTGTGCCTGCTCAGTTCAGGGCGTCTTTCAACGCCTTGCCTGGACGGAACTTCGGCACCTTGGCGGACTTGATTTTAATCGCAGCGCCGGTGCGCGGGTTGCGGCCGGTGCGGGCCGGGCGCTTGGTGACGGAAAACGAGCCAAAGCCCACCAGCGACACGGTGCCACCTTTTTTCAGCGTGGTGCGCACGGCGCCGGTGATGGCGTCCAGTGCACGGGTGGCTGCGGCCTTGGAGATGTCGGCCTGGTTGGCGATGTGTTCGACCAGTTCAGATTTGTTCACAAGAAGCCCCTCAAAATTGGATTTGGTTGAAAGAACCACGGCCGCAGGGGAAGACTGCGGCCGTAAGCAAAGAAAACCGGCTTGCGCCCACAGCACCGAGGCACGGCGAGGCGTTTGACAATTACACCTATGGGCCGCCGAGCCTGTCAATACGCCACTGACCTGTGGGTGCGCTGAGCGCCAAGCGAGCGGGCATTCTAGACGCAAAGCTTGCGCTCGCACGCCCATCGAGCTGTAAGGAAATCGTCAGGCTGATGCGCGCAACATCTGCTCGATGGCAAGGCCCACATCGCGGGTGCCAGCGGTGCCGCCCAGATCGGCGGTGCGCGGTGCGCCACTGCCTGGCAACAACACCGCCTCGATGGCCGCCAGCACGGCGTCGTGTGCGGCGCGGTACCCGAGGAAGTCCAACATCATGGCGCCACACCAGATTTGCCCGATGGGGTTCGCGATGCCTTTGCCGGCAATGTCCGGCGCCGAACCGTGCACCGGCTCGAACAGCGAGGGCATGGTGCGGTCGGGGTTGAGGTTGGCGCTGGGCGCGATGCCGATGGTGCCGGTGCAGGCCGGACCCAGGTCCGAGAGGATGTCACCAAACAAGTTGCTGGCCACCACCACATCAAAGAAATCGGGGCGCTGCACAAAGTGCGCGGTCAGGATGTCGATGTGGAACTTGTCCACGTTCACGCCCGGGTAGGCCTTGGCCATCTCGGCCACACGCTCGTCCCAATAGGGCATGGTGATGGCGATGCCATTGCTTTTGGTGGCGCTGGTGAGGTGCTTTTTGGGGCGCGACTGCGCCAGCTCGAAGGCGAACTTGAGCACGCGGTCCACACCAAAACGCGACATCACCGTTTCCTGCATCACGATCTCGCGCGGTGTGCCCTGGTACATGCGCCCGCCGATGCTGGAGTACTCGCCCTCGGTGTTCTCGCGCACGATCATCATGTCGATCTCGCCGGGCTGGCGCGGGCTGCCGTCGCGCCGCACCACGGGGGCGGTCACACCGGGCATGAGGCGCGCCGGGCGCAGGTTGATGTACTGGTCGAACTCGCGGCGGAACAACAACAGCGAACCCCACAGCGAAACGTGGTCGGCGATCTTCTCAGGCCAGCCCACGGCGCCGAAGTAGATGGCCTCGTGGCCACCGATCTGGTCTTTCCAGTTGTCGGGCAGCATCTGGCCGTGTTTCTCAAAGTAGTCCCAGCTCGAAAAATCGAAGTGATCGAACTGCAGCGGGATGTTGAACTTCGAGGCAGCCGCCTCCATCACGCGCAGGCCCTCCGGCATGACTTCCTTGCCAATACCGTCGCCAGCGATGACCGCGATGCGGTGGGTGGTGCTCATGGGGTTCTCCTTCAGGGTTTGAAAAACGACAAGGCCTCGGCCAACACGGCCTCGGGCGATTCTTCGGCGAGGTAATGGCCACACGGCAGGCTGTGGCCACTCACCTGACGGGCGCGCTCGCGCCACAAGGGCAGCACATCAAAACAACGCCCCACCGCACCGTGTTCGCCCCACAACACATGCAGCGGCATGGGCAGCAGGCGGCCCGCCGCCACATCGGCGCGGTCGTGTTCGAGATCGATGGTGGCGCTGGCGCGGTAGTCCTCACAAATCGACGTGGCGGTGCCGGGCAACGCGGCGCAGCGCTCGTAGTCGGCCAGCGCAGCGGCATCGAACGCGGCCAAGCCCGCGTGGCGCGCACCCATCACGCTGCGCACGTAGCGCACCGGGTCACTGGCTATCAAGGCCTCGGGCAGAGGCGGTGGCTGGATCAGGAAGAACCAGTGCCAGTAGGCGCGCGCAAACGCCTCGCTGGTCTGGGCGTACATCGCCAGCGTGGGCGCGATGTCGAGCAACATGAGGCGACTCACGGCCTCGGGGTGGTCGGCCGCCAGGCGGTGCGCCACACGCGCACCCCGGTCGTGGGCCAGCACGCCGAAATGATCGAAGCCCAGGTGCTGCATCACCGCCAGCGCATCCAGCGCCATCTCGCGTTTGCTGTGGGCCAGGTGTTGCGCGTCGGGCGCGGGGCGCGACGAATCGCCATAGCCCCGCACATCCATCAGCACCACGGTGAAGTGGCGTGCCAGCGTGGGCGCCACGCGGTGCCACATGGCCATGGACTGCGGGTGGCCGTGCAGCAGCAACAGGGGCGGGCCACCACCGGCCACGCGCACCTGCAGACGCACACCGTTGCGTTCCACCACCAGCGGCTTGAATGTTTCCCACATGGCGCCCAAGCTTACGCGCAACATCGGCAACAATTGAGCAAGCCAATCTTTCCATCAAGGCAACAATTGGACCGAGCCGATCTTGAACTGGTGCTGGCCATTCGCCAGCACGGCAGCCTCGCCGGGGCGGCACGTGCGCTGCACCTGGCAGCCCCCGTGGTCACCAAAAGGCTGGCCGCACTGGAGGCAGCCCTGGGCCTGCGCCTGTTCCAGCGCACCACGCGCCACGTGAGCCCCACCGCTGAGGGGGACAGCCTGTGCCAACACGCGGCCCAGTTGTTGCAAGGTTTTGCGTTGGCAGAGGCCGAGCTGCGTGAGCGCCGGCTCGAACCCGCTGGCCCGGTGCGCCTGGCCGCCACCTTCGGTTTTGGGCGTCGCTGGCTGGGTCCGGCGTTGGCCGATTTCCAGCGCCGCTTTCCCGCCGTGCACGTCCAGCTGCAGCTCACCGAACACCTGCCCGACCTCGCGCTGGAGGGCTTCGACGGCGCCATCTGGTTGTGGAACGCGCCGGGCGGCCGCGCGGGGGAATGGGTGTCGCGCAAACTGGCCAGCAACCAGCGCGTGCTGGTGGCCGCGCCCGCCTACCTGGCCCAGCACGGCACACCGCACCACCCCAACGACCTGCAGCAACACGCCTGCCTGGTGGTGCGCGAGAACGGCGGCTGGGGCGGCAAAGACGGCGGCGTGGCCAGCCAGCAGCGTTTCGACCACTGGCGGCTGCAGCGATCGGGCGATCCGCACGTGCACCACGTGCCCGTGGCCGGGCCGCTGTCCAGCAACTCGGGGGAGATGGTGCGCGACTGGTGTCTGGCCGGCCACGGCCTCATGCTGCGCAGCCTGTGGGACATCGCACCCCAACTCGCTAGCGGCGAACTGGTGCGGGTGCTGCCCGAGTGGTCCATGCCCGACGCGGACGTGCACTGGCTGGCGCCTTACCGGGCCCAGGTGCCCCGTCGCATCCGCCTGCTGGTGGACTTTCTGGCCCAGCGTTTTGCTGAAGAGCCCTGGCGGCCCGTCAGCGTGAAGCGCGCACCACCAGACTCACGCCAAAAGCGGTGAGCGCGGTGCCGGCGAGTGTGGCGGCGGTGATGGGCTCGGAGAACAACACCCAGGCGATCAGCGCCGTGCAGGGTGGCACCAGGTACATGAGGCTGGTGACGGAGGCCGCCGCGCCGCGCTGGATCAGCATGTAGAGCAGCGAACTGCCGCCCAGGGTGAGCCCCAGCACCGACCACGCCATGGCGCCGGCCAGCTCCCCGTTCCAGGCCATGGCCTCGGGCTCCATCAGCGCCAACGGCAACGTGGCCATCAACGCGGCCCCCAGCTGCACGGCATTGGCCGAACGCACGTCACACGGCGCCACAAAACGCTTCTGGTACAGCGTGCCCACGGTGATGCACAGCAGCGCCCCCACGGCAAACGACAGGTTCAACCACGTGGCCTGGTCGCCCGGGCCACCGGCCCCGAACTTGCGCGACACCACCAGCACCAGGCCGGCAAAACCCAGCAGCAGGCCCAGCCACTGCCGCTTGTTGACCTGCCCGCCGTTGGCCGACAACCACAAGGCGGTCAGCACCGGCTGCAAGCCCACCACCAGGGCCGACAAACCCGACCCCATGCCCGCCTTGACCGCCGCCCACACGCCACCGAGGTAACCCGCGTGCATCAGCACACCGGTGACGGCCAGGTGCAGCCACTGCGTGCGTGTTTGTGGCCAGCGCACACGCGCCAACACGATCCAGGGCAAAAAACAGAGGATGGACAAGGCGTAACGCCAGGCCAGGAACTTGAAGGGCGGTGCATGCGGCATGCCGTAACGTGCCACGATGAAACCGGTGCTCCAGATCAGCACGAACACCACCGGCATGGCGCGCAGCCACGCGTTGTCGCGCGCCTCGCTCATCGGCTGCGGGCGCGGATCTCGGGCAGCGCTTTCTGCAGGTAATACACCATGGACCAGACCGTCAGCACGGCTGCGATCCAGATCAACCAGGTGCCCCAGACACGGGTGTCGATGACGCCCAGCAGGCGGCCGTCGAACAGCAGGAATGGGATGGCGATCATCTGCACCATGGTCTTGGCCTTGCCGATCATGTGCACCGCCACACTTTTGGTGGCGCCAATGATGGCCATCCATTCGCGCAGGGAGGATATGGCGATCTCGCGGCCAATGATGATGAGGGCCACGAACACGTCGGCGCGGTCCATGTGCACCAGCGCCAGCACGCAGGCACACACCAGAAACTTGTCGGCCACCGGGTCGAGAAAGGCACCAAAAGCCGAGGTCTGGTTGAGCCGGCGCGCCAGGTAACCGTCGGCCCAGTCGGTGAGCGCGAACACGATGAACAGCACCGTGGCAATGAGGTTGGCCTGCGCCAGCGGCAAGTCGATGTAGTACACCCCCACGATCAGCGGGATGGCCGCAATGCGTGCCCAGGTCAGCAGGGTCGGGAGGTTGAAGAACATGGGGCGATTATGCGTTCAGTGCAAAGCGCGGTAGATGACCTCCGCCAGCTCACGCGAAATGCCCTCCACCGTCACCATGTCCTCCACGCTGGCTGACGCCACGCCACGCACGCCGCCAAAGCGCTGCAACAAGCGCGCGCGTTTTTTGGGGCCAACGCCGGGAATGTCTTCCAGCTGGCTGCCGCCGGTGCGCACCTTGGCGCGCTGTGCGCGCATGCCGGTGATGGCGAAGCGGTGGGCCTCGTCGCGGATTTGCGCCACCAGCATCAGCGCGGCCGAGTCCTTGCCCAGGTAAACCTTCTCGCGCCCATCGGCAAACACCAGCTCCTCCAGACCCACCTTGCGGCCTTCGCCCTTTTCCACACCGACGATGCGACCCAGCTCCAGGCCCAGCGCCTCGAACACCTCGCGCGCCACGCCCACCTGGCCTTTGCCGCCGTCGATCAGCACCAGGTCCGGCAGTCGCTGCCCGGCCACGCTGCCCGCAGCCTCCGCACCACCGGCCTCGCGCGCGGCTTCGGCCAGCTTGGTGTAGCGGCGGGTGAGCACCTGGCGCATGGCGGCGTAGTCATCGCCCGGGGTGATGCCCTCGACACGAAAGCGCCGGTACTGGCGGCCCTGCATCTTGTGGCCCTCAAACACCACACACGAGGCTTGGGTGGATTCACCCGCCGTGTGCGAGATGTCGAAACACTCGATGCGCAAACTGTCCAACACCTCGTTGGGCAGGTCCAGTGCGTCGGCCAGCGCGCGCGTGCGCGCCTGCTGCGAACCCTCCTCCGCCAACAAGCGCGCCAGCTGGATATCGGCATTGGTTTGCGCCATCTCCAGCCAGGCGCGGCGCTGCTCGCGGGGCTGGTGCACGGTGTGGATCTTGACGCCAGTCTGCTCGCTCAAGGCGGCCACCAGTTCGACACGCACGGGGTGGCTCAACACCAGCGTGGGCGGCGGCGCGCTGTCCACATAGTGTTGGGCGATGAAGGCCTCCAGCACCTGTTGCTCCACCGGCACCGGCGCCACACCTTCGTCGGCATCGAGCACCGCCAGCACCGCGGCGTCTTCCACGTGCGAGGGGAAGTACGGCCGGTCGCCCAGGTGGCGCCCACCGCGCACCATGGCCAGGTTCACACAGGCGCGGCCGCCCAGCACCTTGACGGCCAGCACATCTACGTCCTTGTCCGACACGTTGTCCATGGCCTGCTGGTGAAGCACACGCGACAGGGCCGTCATCTGGTTGCGGATCTCGGCCGCCTGCTCGAACTCCAGCCGGTCGGCGTGGCCCATCATGCGGGCCTGCAATTCGTCCAGCACCGACTGGGTTTCACCCAGCAGAAACGCCGCCGCGTGGCGCACGGTTTCCTCGTACTGCGCGGGCGTGACCAGGTTCACACAGGGCCCCGTGCAACGCTTGATCTGGTACAGCAGGCAGGGCCGGGTGCGGTTGTTGAACACCGTGTCCTCACAGGTGCGCAGCCGAAACACCTTTTGCAGCAGCTGGATGGACTCCTTCACCGCCCACGCGCTGGGGTACGGGCCGAAGTACTGGTGCTTTTTGTCCACCGCGCCCCGGTAGTAGCTCATGCGCGGGTAGTCGCCTGGGTGGGCGCGGCCATCTTGTGGCCCGCGCGCCGGCCAACGCCCGCTCAAGCGCAGGTAGGGGTAGCTCTTGTCGTCCCGGAACAGGATGTTGAAGCGCGGGTTCAGCGTCTTGATGAGGTTGTTTTCCAGCAGCAGCGCCTCGGCCTCGGAGCGCACCACCGTGGTCTCCATGCGCACGATCTTGCTGACCATGTGCCCGATGCGGGTGCCATCGTGGTTTTTCTGGAAATAGCTGCTGACGCGCTTCTTGAGGTTGCGCGCCTTGCCCACGTAAAGCAGGCCGCCGGCCACATCGAAGTAGCGGTAGACGCCTGGCAGCGCCGGCAAGGCGGCCACCTCGGCCAGCAAGGCATCGCTGTGGGCGACGGTGGGTTCGGGATCGGGGAGCACATCGGACATGGGCGCTATTGTGGACAATGCCCACCATGCCTTCGCTGCTATGGGATGTTTTCTGTCAGGTCGTGGACAACCACGGCGACCTGGGCGTGTGCTGGCGCTTGTCCGCGCAATTGGCCAAGCGCGGCCACCGGGTGCGGCTGTGGGTGGACGACACCTCGGCGCTGGCCTGGATGGCCCCCCGTGGTTCGGAGGGCGTGGACGTGCGGCACTGGCACTGCGAGCCCCCCACCGGTCTGCCGGCTGGTGACGTGCTGGTCGAAGCCTTCGGGTGTGACATCCCCGACGCGTGGGTGCTGGCCGTGGCGCCCCAAGCAGGGCCGTGGATCAACTTGGAATACCTCAGCGCCGAAGCCTATGTGGAGCGCATGCACGGCCTGCCCTCGCCGGTGATGCGTGGCCCGCTGGCGGGGCGCACCAAACATTTCTTCTACCCCGGCTTCACGCCAGCCACCGGTGGGCTGCTGCGCGAAGACGACCTGCAGGCGCGGCAAGCCCGCTTCGATCGCGGTACGTGGCTGCAAACCCATGCGCCGGGCTGGGCGGGTGAACAGGTCGTCAGCCTGTTCTGCTACGAGCCCGTCAACCTCGGCACCTGGCTGGACCACCTGCGCCAGCCAGACAGTGCGCCCACACACCTGTTGGTGGCCCCCGGCCGGCCGATGGCCGCCGTGCGCCAACACCTGGGCGAGGGCACCCAGCATGGGCCGCTGCGCCTCACCTGGCGCTCCCATTGCAGCCAGACCGAGTTCGACCACGTGCTGTGGGCCAGCGACCTGAACATGGTGCGCGGCGAAGACTCGCTGGTGCGTGCGCTGTGGGCCGGCCGGCCGTTTGTCTGGCACATCTACCCGCAGGACGACGGCGCCCACCACACCAAGCTGCAAGCCTTTCTGGACTGGCTGAAAGCGCCGGCCGACATGCGGGCACAACACCTGTTCTGGAACGCCGACACCCCTGCCCGGCTGCCCCATTACGATGCCCGCACCTGGACGGACACCGTGCGGCGCGCGCGGCGCACGGTGTCCGTCCAGGAAGACCTGGTGTCACAACTGATCGCTCAGGTGAGCCGCCTCTAACGCGGCGGCGCGCACAAAGGCCTCGCGCCACAGCGACACCACGGGCAGCTCGGGCACCACACCCTTGGGGGTGAGCATGACCACGGCAGAAGGCGCGAATGCCGGCACCATCGCCACCCGGCGCACCAACGCGGCCTGCTGCCGGTAAGCGCCCATGGGCACCACGGCCAGTAGCCGGGTGTGCGCCACCAGCCCCAAGGCGATGTAGAAGGACTCGGTCTCGATGCGTGCACTCGGCGGCACCAGCCCCGCCGCCAGAAAGGCGCGGTCAAAGGCCTTGCGGCTGGCGCTGCGCTGCGGCATCAGCACCCAATCGGCGCCCTGCAGTTCGGTCAGCGGCACGCGCCGGCGCTGCGCCAGCGGGTGGTCGCGCGCGGCTACCACCACGGTGGACTGCTGCCACAGCGGCGTGATCTCGAACGGTGCCAACGCCTGTGGCGTCAGATCGCCACCCAACACGCCCACCACACAGTCCACCTCGCTCTCGCGCAACCACTGCACCAGCTGGTCCACCGTGCCCAATTGCAATTGCAGCCGGGGCAATTGGGCACGGGCCATCAGGTCCTGCACCACATGGCCCAAGGCCTCGATGCCCACCAGCGGCAACAAACCCACGCGCAACAAAGGCAAATCCACGCCTTGCACCAGCGCGGTGGCGGTGGCGTCCATGGCGCCCAGGGCCACCCGCAGCCGTTCCAGCACCAAGCGCCCCTGGCCATTGAGCTGCCCGCCCCGCGCGCTGCGCTCCAGCAGGGTCTGGTCCAGCGCCGCCTCCAGCTCGTGCAAGAGCTTGGTGGCACCCGGCTGGCTGATGCCCAACGCGCTGGCGGCAGCGCTGAGCGAGCCGCGCCTGGCCACCTGATCGAGCAGGCGCAGGTGCCGGATCTTGAGGCGTTCGAGGCGCTGGTTGAGCACCTCCACCATTTCACTTTGTGATGTCTCCATAGCAATTTGGTAATTGTTTTTGATGGATCAGCAGTTTAGATTTGTCCACACCGTTTCCCACGGCAACACACAACAACGGAGACACCCATGCGCTTGCTCAAACAACTGGCCTTCAGCAGCCTGTGCCTGCTCGGCGTGCTGTCGGCCCAACAGGTGGCCGCACAGGCCTACCCCAGCCGCCCGGTCAAGATCGTCGTGCCCTTCGCGGCCGGCGGGGGCCCCGACATCGAAACCCGCCGCCTGGCCACCAAGCTGGGTGCCACCCTCAACGGCAACGTGGTGGTGGAAAACCGGGTGGGTGCGGCGGGCATCCTGGCCGCCGAAGTGGTGACCCAGGCCCCGCCCGATGGCTACACGGTGCTGGCGGGCTCGGTGTCGCAGGTGGTGCAAAAAATCCTGCGCCCCAAAGCCCAGTTCGACCCCGTGGTCACCTTCATCCCCGTGACACAAACCAGCAGCTCGCCCACGGTGCTGGTGGTGCCGGCCGATTCGCCCATCCAGACCGCCAAAGAACTGGAGGCCCTCGTCCGCAGCCGCCCTGGCCAACTCAACTACGGCTCGGGCGGCATCGGCACCGCCGCACACCTGGCGGGCGCCACCTTCACCAGCCAGCTCAAACTCGACGCCATCCACGTGCCCTACCGGGGCTCGGTGGAGCTGATGCCCGCGCTGCTGGGCAAACAAATCCAGTTCGCCTTCCCCATCGCCGGCACCGCCGTGCCACAGGTGAAGTCAGGCAAGGTACGTGCGCTGGCGGTCAGTGGAGCCAAACGCCTAGCCACCCTGCCCGACGTGCCCACCCTCAAAGAGCTCTACAACGACGAACTGATGGTGCAGGAGGCCTGGGGAGGCCTGTGGGTGCCCGCCCACACACCGGCCGACGTGGTGCAGCAACTGTTTGTGGCCACTCGCAAAGCCATGCAAGACCCCGAGTTGCAGGCGCATTACCTCAGCACCGGCTCCAGCGTCGAAACCTCCGAGTCACCGGCGGCGTTCCTCGCTTTCATGAGGGCCGAAACCGCCAAATGGGCCAAGGTCATCCAACTGGCCGGCGTGAAGGCAGACTGACGATGTGCCCACACGCTCATCACTTCGTGTTGTCGCTGCCCCCCAATGGGGCTGACATCCCTTGGGGTGGCCCGGCGGGAGGCCACACATGTCCATGAACGCACTCGCCGGCTTCAAGGTGCTGGACCTCTCGCACGTGATCGCCGGCCCCACGGCCTCGCACTACTTGGCGCTCGAAGGGGCGGAGGTCATCAAGGTCGAACCCCCGAAACGGGGCGACGTGCTGCGACACGGACGGCCTGGGCAAACACTGGACACCGGTGTGTCGGTTGGTTTTGCGGCCATCAACGGCGGCAAGCGCTCGCTGGCCATCGACCTCAAAAGACCGGAGTCGCGGCCCCTCGTCGAGGCCCTGATCGCGCAGTGCGATGTGTTCATCGAGAACTACCGACCCGGCGCGGCCGCCCGCCTGGGGCTGGGACCTGAAGACGTGACCCGAATCCGGCCCGACATCGTCTACGCCTCAATCTCCGGCTTCGGCCAGCAAGGCGAATGGGCCGGCCGGCCGGCCTACGACCACGTGGTGCAGTCGGCCATGGGCATGAGCAGCCTGCAGGGCGACGCCACGCAAGACCCGATGAAAGTGGGGTTTCCGGTGGTGGACACCGCCACCGGCATGGTGGCCGCCCAGGCCATCACCACGGCCTTGCTGCGCCGCCTGCGCACAGGCCAGGGCGCGCGCCTGGACATCTCCATGGCGCAGGCCGCGCTGCAACTGATGTGGCCGGAGGTGGCCAAGGTGGCACACAGCGGCGAAGACTCCCCGCGGGTGGGCAACCGAGGCTTCACCGGCAGCCCCGGGGCGGCCACGTTTGCCTGCGCCGACGGCTGGCTGTCCACCGCCGCGAACACGCTGCCGCAGTTCCGCGCCTTGTGCGAGGTGCTGGGCTTGGCCGCCCTGCCCGACGACCCGGTGCTGATCGACCAGCCCGCCACCACGGCCAGCGGTTTTGTGGCGGCCCGCGACGCAAGCGAACTGCACAACCGGCTGGCCACCGCCATGCGGCGCCTGCCTTTGGCCACCCTGGAAGCGGCGCTGTCCGCCCGTGGCGTGCCCTGTGCGCCAGTGCGAACGCTGTCTGAGACGCTGGCCACCGTCACCACCACAGCGCGCATGACCCTGCCTCAGCGCCACACGCCCTACCCGCGTGGCACGGTGTGTGATTTTGGCGCCGGCTACCTGGCCGACGGCACGCCCGGTGCTGCCCTGGCCCCGGCGCCCCGGCACGGGCAACACACGGGCGAGATCCTGGCCGCCCTGGGCCTGTCACAGGACGAGATTCAGCGGCTGCACACGCTGGGCGTCGTCAATCTTGGGTAAAATCTCGGGTTTTGCGAACGGCGACAGCTCGGTTGCCGGCCCTTGGGGGCTGGCCGGTAAGGCGCCGCAACCGGCCAGGGTGGCTCAAGAACACCAGCTGCTGCGGGTTGATCGCAAGTCCTGCCGCCCCATTCCGCTGAAGGCCCCGCATGGGGTGGACGCCTCCAGCAGCGGCGCAACCCCAGCTTCAACAGCCAGACCCACCATGAAAATCGCTCAAGAAATCCGCGCCGGCAACGTCATCATGCACGGCAAGGACCCGATGATCGTCCTGAAAACCGAATACGCCCGTGGCGGCCGTGGCGCTGCCACCGTGCGCATGAAGCTCAAGGCCCTGCTGAACAACATGGGCACCGAAGTGGTGTTCAAGGCCGACGACAAGATGGACCAGATCATTCTGGAACACAAGGAGTGCACCTACTCCTACTTCGCCGACCCGATGTACGTGTTCATGGACACCGACTACAACCAGTACGAAGTGGAAGCCGAGAACATGGGCGACGCCCTGAACTACCTCGAAGACGGCATGTCGGTCGAAGTGGTGTTCTACGACGGCAAGGCCATCTCGGTCGAACTGCCCACCAGCGTTGAGCGTGTGATCACCTGGACCGAACCCGCCGTCAAAGGCGACACGTCCGGCAAGGTGCTCAAGCCGGCCAAGATCGCCACCGGCTTCGAAGTGGCCGTGCCACTGTTCGTGTCGCAAGACGACAAGATCGAAATCGACACCCGCACCGGCGAATACCGCAAGCGCGTCTGATCCTTGCCACTCGGCAGATAGGGCTCCTTCGTGGAGCCCTTTTTGTTTCTGCGCGCAGTGGCACCACCTACTGGCTTGATACAGTCATCGCATGGAAACCACACAAAACCTCAACGAAACCCGTCTGGCCGATGCCTGGGCCGAGCTGCAGGCGCACGCAGATCAGGGCAACCCGCTGACAGCCGATGCCTACCGACTGGCCTTTGCCGACCCCGAATTCCTGCTGCGTCGCGAAACCCGTGGCATCCGCTTTCAGCTGGAGTTGCTCAAACCCGATCTCGAACAGGCCTCGCGCGGCATTCACAACACCATCGTGGTGTTTGGCAGCGCCCGCTTCCGTTCACCGGAAGACGCACAACACGAGCTGGAACACGCCCAGCGCGGTTGCGATGCCCAGGCCATCCGCAAGGCGCAAACGGCTGTGCGCAACGCCGCCTACTACGAACACGCCCGCACCTTCGCCCGCCATGTCGCGCAATACAGCCAGCGCTGCCCAGTGCAAGACCAGCTCTACATCTCCACGGGCGGCGGGCCCGGCATCATGGAAGCCGCCAACCGGGGTGCACACGATGTCGGCGCGCCCACCGTCGGCCTGAACATCGCCTTGCCACACGAACAGCAGGCCAACCCCTACGTGTCGCCCGAGTTGAGCTTCAAGTTCCACTACTTCGCACTGCGCAAGATGCACTTCCTGATGCGCGCCAAAGCCCTGTTGGCGTTTCCCGGCGGTTTTGGCACGCTGGACGAGCTGTTCGAGGTGCTCACCCTGGTGCAATGTGGCAAGGCCAAACCCGTGCCCATCTTCCTGTTCGGCAGCGATTTCTGGAAGCGGCTGATCAACTTCGACGTGCTGGTGGACGAAGGCACGATTTCGGAAGCCGACCTCAAACTCTTCCACTACGTCGATGACCCGCTGCAGGCCTGGGAAGGGCTGCGCAAGTTCTACCAATTGCCCGCTGTCTGACCCTTGAAATGAAACTGCCCCCTCGCTCATCGCTTCGCGTATCGCTGCCCCCCAAGGGGGCGCATCAGTGCCTTCGGACAGCCGGGCGGCACTGACATGAGCGCCACCCCGACGCTGACCGAACAAGCCCTGTCCGCGCCGCTGGAACAGCACACCCCCATGATGGCGCAGTACCTGGCCATCAAAGCCGAGTTCCCGCGCACGCTGGTGTTCTACCGCATGGGCGACTTTTACGAAGTCTTCTACGACGACGCCGAAAAAGCCGCGCGCCTGCTCGACATCACCTTGACCAAACGTGGCCAGTCGGCCGGCCAGCCGGTGGTGATGGCAGGTGTGCCTTTCCACTCGGTCGAGAGCTACCTGTCGCGCCTCATCAAGCTTGGCGAATCGGTGGCCGTGTGCGAGCAGGTGGGCGAAGTGGGCGCCAGCAAAGGCCCGGTGGAGCGCAAGGTGGTGCGCGTGGTCACCCCCGGCACGCTGACAGATGCGGAGTTGTTGTCGGACAAAAGCGAGGCCCTGTTGCTGGCGGTGCACCACGGTCCGCGCGCCCAACTGGGCCTGGCCTGGATGAGCGTGACGCAGAGCACGGTGCACCTGGCCCAGTGCGACAAGGACGACTGGGCCGCCTGGCAACAGCGCCTGGACCCCAGCGAAATCCTCTACAGCGCCGACGCGCCACCGGCCTTCGAGCAAGGGTTTGGCCTGCCCGGCAGTGGCCGGCCCAGCCTCACGCCGCGCCCCGCCTGGCAGTTCGACCCCGCTTTGGGCGAACGCAAGCTGCTGGCCCAGCTCGACGCCGGCAGCCTGGCCGGCTGGGGCGCACAAGACCTGCCGCTGGCCCACGCCGCCGCGTCCGCGCTGCTGGACTTTGCCGAACACACCCAGGGCCGTGCGCTGGCCCACGTGCGCCAGTTGCAGGTGGCGCGGCCGCAAGAGCTGATCGAGTTGCCGGCCATGACCCGGCGCAACCTCGAACTCACCCACACCCTGCGCGGCGAGACGGCGCCCACGCTGTTCTCGCTGCTCGACACCTGCCGCACCGGCATGGGCAGCCGCCTGCTGCGCCATTGGCTGCTCGAACCCCCACGCGACCGCGAACCCGCACGCCAACGCCTGGCCGCCATCGGCTGGCTGCGCGAGGGCTTTCGGGGCGAGCGCCTGCGCGATGCCTTGAAAGGCGCGGCCGATGTGGAGCGCATCACCGCCCGCACCGCGCTGCGCCAGGTGCGCCCACGCGAATTGGTGGCGCTGGGCCACACACTCGCGCAGGCAACCGAATTGGCACAGCAGTTGCACGCCACCTTGGCAGCAGGCCACGCGCCCAGCCTGCTGCTTGCCATGGCTGGCGACCTGCAACCGCCGCCCGACGGCGCCGTGCTGCTGCACCGCGCCCTGCTGCCCGAACCCGCCGCGCTGGTGCGCGACGGTGGCGTGATCAACCACGGCTTTGACGCTGAGCTGGACGAGCTGCGCGCCATCCAGACCAACTGCGACGGCTTTCTGCTCGACCTCGAAACCCGTGAACGCACGCGCACCGGCATTGCCAACCTGCGCGTGCAGTTCAACAAGGTCCACGGCTTCTACATCGAGGTCACACAAGGCCAACTCGACAAGGTGCCCGACGACTACCGCCGCCGCCAGACCTTGAAGAACGCCGAGCGTTTCATCACGCCCGAACTCAAGGCCTTTGAAGACAAAGCTTTGAGCGCCCAGGAACGTGCGTTGGCGCGCGAAAAGTGGTTGTACGAACAGCTGCTGGACGCGCTGCAAGCCCACCTGCCCACGCTGGACCGCGTGGCCCGTGCGCTGGCCACGCTGGACACCTTGTGTGCGCTGGCCGAACGCTCGCTCACGCTCAACTGGACGGCGCCACAGTTCACACCCGAGCCGTGCATCGAAATCCGCGCCGGCCGGCACCCGGTGGTGGAGGCCCGCCTCAACGAAACCAGTGGCGGCAGCTTCATTGCCAACGACACGGTGCTGGGCCCCAAGGCCCGCATGCAAATCATCACCGGCCCCAACATGGGCGGTAAAAGCACCTACATGCGCCAGGTGGCGGTGATCGCGCTGCTGGCCAGCATGGGCAGCTACGTGCCCGCACAAAGCTGCCGCCTGGGCCCGCTGGACGCCATCCACACCCGCATCGGTGCGGCGGATGACTTGGCCAATGCCCAATCCACCTTCATGCTGGAGATGACCGAGGCCGCGCACATCCTGCACAGCGCCACGCCCGAAAGCCTGGTGCTGATGGACGAGATCGGCCGGGGCACGTCCACCTTCGATGGCCTGGCGCTGGCCGGTGGCATTGCCGCCCACCTGCACGACAAGGTGCGCGCCTTCACCTTGTTCGCGACGCACTACTTTGAACTGACCGAGTTCCCGGCCAGCCACCACGCGGCACAAAACGTGCATGTGAGTGCGGTGGAGTCGGGCGGGCGCGACATCGTGTTCCTGCACCAGATCGAGCCCGGGCCGGCCAGCCGCAGCTACGGCGTGCAGGTGGCGCGCCTGGCAGGCGTGCCTGGCGCGGTGGTGAGCCACGCCAAACACGCGCTGGCCGCGCTGGAGGCCCACAGCCAGCAAGCGCAAAGCCAGGTCGATCTGTTCGCTCCGCCGCCGGCCACCGCCGAGCCCGAGCCCAGCGCGCTGGACCGGGCCTTTGCCCAGATCGACCCCGATACACTCAGCCCCCGGGAGGCCCTGGAGCTGGTCTACACACTGAAAAAACTGAGCGAAAAGAAATGACCTATTGCGTCGCCGTCAAACTCAATGCCGGGCTGGTGTTCCTGTCCGATTCACGCACCAACGCGGGCCTGGACCAGATCAGCACCTTCCGCAAGATGATCGTCTACGAGAAGCCGGGGGAGCGCTTCATGTGCCTGCTGTCGGCGGGCAACCTGAGCATCTCGCAGTCGGTGCGCGAAATCCTGCAAGTGGAGCAGCTCAAGGACCCGGAAACCGATGAAGCCATCACCATCTGGAACGCCAAAAGCATGTTCGATGCCGCGCGCGTGCTGGGCGCCGCCGTGCGCCACGTGTACGACCGCGACGGCGAATCGCTCAAGCGCGCCGGGGTCGATTTCAACGTTTCCATGATCTTCGGCGGCCAGGTGGCCGGTGAGGGCATGCGCCTGTTCCAGGTCTATTCGGCAGGCAACTTCATCGAAGCCACGGCCGAGACGCCCTTCTTCCAGATCGGTGAATCCAAGTACGGCAAACCCGTGCTGGACCGCGTGATCACACCCAACACGCCGCTGGACGAAGCCGCCAAGTGTGTGCTCGTGTCCATGGATTCCACGCTCAAGTCCAACCTGTCGGTGGGCCTGCCGCTGGACCTGGTGGTGTACGAAGCCGATCAGCTCAAAAGCGACCGCATCGTCTGCATCGACGACAACAACCCCTACTTCCGCATGCTGCACAACACCTGGGGCCAGAAGCTGCGCGAGGTGTTCGACAGCATCGAACACCCCACCTGGGACGGCAGCCACACCGCCGTGCCCCTGATGACGGGCAGCGCACGCCGTGCGCTCAAGAAGATCAGCACCCCGAAGGACAAGTTGATCTGACCACGATGCCCCACAGCCAGACCCCGCTGATCGTTTTTGCCCACGCCAACAGCTTTCCCGCCGCCACCTACAACCTGATGTTCCGCTCGCTGCGCGCGCGCGGCTTTGCGGTGAAGGCGCTGGACAAGTTTGGCCACGACCCGCGTTATCCCGTCACCAGCAACTGGCCCCATCTGGTGCACCAACTGGCCGACTTCGCCGGCCCCGAGATTGAGAAGCACCGGGGCCCGGCGTTTCTTGTGGGTCATTCGCTGGGCGGGTTTGTGAGCGTGATGTGCGCTGCCCAACACCCGCAGCTGGGTGGCAAAGGTGTGCAAGGGGTATTGCTGCTTGACTCACCGCTGCTGGGCGGCTGGCGTGCGCGAACGCTGGCCTTGATCAAGGGCGCGCAGCTGGTGGGCTCGGTCTCACCCGGCAAAATCAGCCGCCGCCGCCGCCACCAGTGGCCCAGCCTGGACGATGCCCTGGCCCACTTTCAACACAAGCGAGCCTTTGCGCGCTGGCACCCGCAGGTGCTGCGCGACTACGTGACCCACTGCACCCACGACCAGCCCACCGCCGACGGCGTGCGCCGGGTGCTGGACTTCGACCGCGACATCGAAACGGCGATCTACAACACCCTGCCCCACCACCTCGACCGCCTGCTGCGCCGCCACCCCTTGCCATGCCCTGTGGCCTTCATTGGTGGCACGCACTCGCAAGAGATGCAACAGGTGGGCATGGCGATGACACACAAAGTGGTGGGCAAACAGCACCCCGAACGCTTCCGCATGCTGGAAGGCAGCCACCTGTTCCCCATGGAGCAACCGCAGGAAACCGCCGCCTTGATCGAAGACGTGCTCTCCGGCCTGAGCGCAACACCGGCCCAAGCGGCGTAACATATTGTGAACAAAAGGTAAATGTGAAATAGTTGGTCACAATTGCGCCTACCTCGCTGCTTCGAGCAAGAAGAGCTTTGCTGACACCATGACCCAAAACCGGCGCACCAGCGCCACGCCCCGGGCCACCCCACCGGTGGAGCCCACCGCAACGGATACCACCGCCGAACTGGCACGACTGAACAACGCGCTCGACTGCACGCAGGCCGGCCTGTGGGACTGGCATTCCAGCACCCAGCGTCTCGTGCTGGACACACGCTCGGGCACGCTGATTGGCCTGAAAGACACCGGCACCGCCGGCCACAGCAGCCTCGCGGCCACGGAGCTGCTTCTGCACCCTCAGGATCTCGACCCATGGCGCAGTGCCTGGCGGGATGCGCTAGCGGGCAAAAGTGATCACCTCGATTGCGAGGTGCGCTTCGCCCGGGGGCCTGCCAGCTGGAACTGGCTGTTGTGGCGCGGGCGCGTGTTGTCGCGCGACGCCCACGGCCAGGCCGACACCCTGGCCGGCGTGGTGATGGACATCCAGCCGCTCAAACAGGCGCAGTCGCAACTGGGGGTGATGGCCCAGCGCGATCCGCTGACCGATCTGCCCAACCGCGCGCTGCTGGCCGATCGGCTGTCGCATGCGCTGGCCTCAGCGCGACGCAACCGCAGCGCTTTTGTGCTCATGGAGGTGTTGCTCGAAGGTGTGGCGCCCATCAATGAGGCGCTGGGTGTCGAGATGGGCAACCACGTGATCCGCCAGGCCGCGCGCCGCATGGCCACCTGCACCCGGGCGTCGGACTCGGTGGCCCGCACCGGCAACGACGAATTTGTGCTGCTGCTGGAAAACGTCGAGGGCACCGAAGACGCCCTGGCCGTGGCCGACAAACTGCGCCACCACATCAACGAACCGCTGGTGGTGGACGGCCACTGGCTTCAGGTCTCGGCCAGCATCGGGATGGCCATGTACCCGGCCCACGGGGACGACCTGGCCGATCTGCAGGCACATGCCGCACAGGCCCGCCAGCAGGCCTCGCACAGCGGCGGCGACCGGGTGGCGGTGTTCACGCCGTCCAGCGAATCCAGCCTGCCCAAGCCGACAGCAGAATGAAGCCGCCAAACGCGATGCGGTACCAGGCAAACGGCACGAAGGTGTGGCTGGCCACAAATCGCAGCAGCCAGCGCACACAGGCCCAGGCCGACACATAAGACGTCAGCAGCCCCACGGCAAACAGCGGCAGGTCGGCGGTGCTCAGCAGCCCGGCGTGTTTGTACAGGTCGTACGCTGCTGCGCCAAACAACATGGGAATGGCGAGGAAAAAGCTGAATTCGGTGGCCGTCTTGCGCGACAAGCCGATCAGCATGCCCCCGATGATGGTGGCACCCGAGCGACTGACACCAGGCACCAGCGCAACACACTGGATTAGGCCCACCTTGAGGGCGTCGCGCCAGCGCAGTTCGTCCACGTTGTCCACCCGCGCCAACACGCCCACCTGGCGGCGCTCTGCCCAGAGAATAACCACACCGCCCACGATGAAGCCCAAGGCCACCACGATGGGGCTGAACAACACCTGCTTGATGAAGCCAATGAACATCACGCCGGCCACGGCCGCGGGCAAAAAGCCGATCAGCACATTGGCGGTGAAGCGCTGGGCCTCGCGTTCGGTGGCCAGGCCTTTGGCGGTTTGCCACAGCCGCTGAAAGTACAGCGAGACGATGGCCATGATGGCCCCGGTCTGGATGACGATTTCAAACAGCTTGATCTTGTCCCCGTGCAGATCGAGCAGCGCCGCCGCAAGAATCAGGTGGCCGGTGGATGAAATGGGCAAAAACTCGGTCAGCCCCTCGACCACCCCCATAACGGCGGCCTTGAGCAACAAAACTGGGTCCATGAATCAGTGGGAATGGGGAGTGAGTTCGAGTTGCAGCCCACCCGGCACCACCTTCAGCACACCGGGGCGCAAGCCCAGGCGTTGCGCGGACTGGAGGTCCTCGGGTTTGAAGCGGTGCAGGCTGAAATCGTTGAGCAGGTGCTCGGCCACCAGCGCACCCAAACGCTGCGCCTGGTTGGCCATGGGGCCGCTCAGGCGCGGCACGTCAAAGGCCTCCACGCGCACATCGGTCATGCGCACACTGGCATCGGAAGGTTCAAAGCGCAGCCCGTAGCTCAGGGACAGCGCCCCGTCAAAGCGTCGTGAGCCGCCCCAGAAGTCGCCCAGCGCAAAGTCCATGCGGGTGCCCACGCGGTTCTCGGCCGGAATGAGGCGAACACGCGGCGCCGACAGGGTGAGGTCAAACAGTTCCAGGTAACGGCGACGCACCGGAAACTGCTCGGCAATGCGCTGCGCAAGCTGCGCCTCCGACACCGAAACCACACGCGGCCCGGTGAGCGCGACACAGCCTCCCAACACCAGCACCAAGCCCGCCAGCAGCAGGGCAAGCAGCGCGTGCCAACGGGCCAATGGAGCGGCAGCAAAACGCAGGGGGAGGGGCAGAACGCGCATGGGTGGAGGAAACCGGAAGCCTGGAGTCTACTCGTGCCGCAGGGCCTCAATGGGCAACAAACGTGAAGCCTTGTGCGCCGGGTAGTAACCAAAAAACACGCCCACAAACGCGGCAAAACCGGCGGCAAGCAACACGGAGTCCAGGGTCATGCTCACCTTCCAGCCAGCAAACTCGCCCACAGCCCAGGTGGCTGCCGCCCCCAGCAGCACGCCCACGGCACCGCCCACCAGGCTCAGCGTCACCGCTTCGATGAGGAACTGAGAAAGGATGTCGCGCCCACGCGCGCCCACCGCCATGCGCAGGCCAATCTCGCGGGTGCGCTCGGTCACGCTCACCAGCATGATGTTCATGATGCCAATGCCACCAATCACCAGGCTGATGCCCGCCACGGCCGACAGCAGCATGGTCATGGTGCGGCTGGACGCCTCCTGCGTCTGCAGCATTTCGGTGAGGTTGCGGATGCGGAAGGGCTCGTCGGCCCCCGGTTGCACCCGAAAACGTTGGCGCAGCAATTCGGTGATGTTTTCTTCGGCCACCTTCATGTCGGCACCGTCGCGCACCTTGACGGAGATGGTGGCCACCCGCTTGATGCGCCCCGCCGTGCCGCCCTGCAGCCGGTTGCGGAAGGTGCTGATGGGCACGATCATGATGTCGTCCTGGTCCGATCCCCAGGAGTTCTGCCCTTTGGACGACAACACGCCCACGATGGTGACCGGCACCGAACGCAAGCGCACCACTTGGTCAATCGGGTCCTGGTCGCCAAACAGCTCACGCGCCACCGTCGAACCGATCAACGCCACCTTGGCCGCGCCCTGCTGCTCGGCGGCCTCGAACAGGCGACCGCTCTCCAGCGGCCAGTCGCGCGCTTCCAGGTAGTCGTTGGTGGCGCCAAACACGGGCGTGCTCCAGTTGCTGTTGCCATACACCGCCTGCACGGTGGCGCGCGAGCTGGGCGCGGCCACCTGCACCTCGGGCACCTCCAGCGCGATGGCGGTGGCGTCGTCTTCGGTCAGGCCCTGTGCGGTCTGCGCGCCCTGGCGCACACCGCCGGTGTTGGCGCCACCGGGCAAAACCAGCATGATGTTGGAGCCCAGCACCTTCATGTATTCCTGCACACGGTCGGTGGCGCCCTGCCCCACCGCAATCATGGTGATGACGGCGGCCACACCGATGATGATGCCCAGCATGGTGAGCAGGCTGCGCAGCAGGTTGGCGCGCAGGGCACGCCAGGCGCTTCGAACGGCGGCCAGCGTGTTCATGCGGTCTCCTGGGCTGAAGCAGCCGCAACGCGCCCGGGCTGGCGCGCGTCTTCCACCAGTTGGCCATCACGAAACACCAGCCGCCGCCGCGCCCAGGCCGCCACGTCGTGCTCATGGGTCACCAGCACCACCGTCATGCCCTGGGCGTTGAGCTGGGCCAGCAGTTGCATGATGTCGTCACTGGTGCGCGAGTCGAGCGCGCCGGTGGGTTCATCGGCCAGGATGAGCTGCGGCTGGTTGACCAGCGCGCGGGCAATCGCCACCCGCTGCTGCTGCCCGCCCGAGAGCTCGGCTGGCGTGTGGCCGGTGCGTTCGCCCAGGCCCACGCGCTGCAGCGCCGCCAGGGCGCGCTGGTGGCGGTCGCCAGCCTTCACGCCGGCATACACCATGGGCAACTCCACGTTTTCCAGTGCCGAGGTGCGGGGCAACAAATTGAACTGCTGGAACACAAAACCGATGCGCCGGTTGCGCACCGCCGCCAGCGCGTCTTTGCCCATGGCCTGCACCGGCTCGCCGGCCAAACGGTAGCTGCCGCTGTCGGGCCTGTCCAGGCAGCCCAGCATGTTCATCAGGGTGGACTTGCCAGACCCCGAAGCGCCCATGATGGCGACAAACTCGCCTTCGTCGATGGACAGGCTCACGTCGTCCAGCGCCCGGACCGTCTGCCCGCCCAACGTGTAGCTTTTGCGCAGGTGCTCGACCTCGATCAGTGCCATGGGTGTGCGCCGATCAGAACGAGAAACGCGGGCCCGACGCCGCGCGCGGTGCGGCGGACTGGGTGCCCACAATGACTTCGGCGCCCACCTTGAGCGTGTCGGCCAAGGGCGAGTTGGCGGGCATCATCAATTCGGTCATGCTGCCATCGCTGATGCCCAGGCGCACATCAAACGCTTGTGGCTTGCCATCGGCACCCAGCACAAACACACGCCCGCGTGTGCTCTGCCGCCCCGACTGTTCGGCCACCAAGGCCGCGTACAGCGGCTTTTGCTCGGGGCTCAACACATCGGTAATGCGCGCACGCACCTCGACCATGATGCGTTCGCGCGCCTTGGGGCGGTCTTTTTCAGGCAATTCGCGCAGCGCCGCAAACTGGGGGCGGGCACTGGCAAAAATCCCATCGACCTTGCCAATCTGGTCTTCCGTCAACTTGAGTTGCTGGACCAGGCGGTCGCGCAACTCGGTCATGGGGTTGCGTCCGCCAGCACCGCTGCCCGCTGCTGCAGCGACGGGCGCCGCTGCGTCAGCCGGCGCCGCACCGGCCGGCTCCACGCCCGGCAGGCGCACGCGCAGGGCGGCGTTGGGCACCTTGAGCACGTTTTCGCGCGCGTCGGTGAGGATGCGCACGTTGGCCGTCATGCCCGGCAACAAGCGCCCTGCCGCATTCGAAAAACGCACCACCGCGATGTAGGTGACCACGTTGGCCACGTTTTGCGCGGCCTTGCGCACCTGCAGCACCTCGCCGTCAAAGCTCTGCCCCGGAAACGCATCCACCGTGAACGTGGCTTTGAGGCCGGTGCGGATGCGCCCCACGTCGGCCTCGTCGATGCTGGCATCCACCTGCATGTCCGACAGGTTTTGCGCGATCACAAACAGCTCGGGCGACTGCAGGCTGGCAGCCACCGTCTGGCCACGCTCCACCGCGCGTTTGATGACGATGCCGTCCACCGGCGACTTGATGCGGGTGCGCCCCAGGTCCACACCGGCCTGGGCCAGCACCGCTTCACGCTGCGCCACCGTGGCCTGGGCCGATTTGATTTGCGCCTCGCTCACGCCCAGCTGCGCCTGGGCCGATTTGATGGTTTCACTGGCCGATGCCACCAGGGCGCGGGTGCGGTCGGCCTCGCTCTGGGTGATGAAACCCTGGGCCACGAGGTTGAGGTTGCGGTCGTGGCTGCGCTGCGCTTCGGCCAGATCGGTCTGCGCGCGCGACAGGTTGGCGCGGCTGGCGGCGGCGTTGGCCTGGGCGGTCAGCACGTTGGCGCGTGCGGCGTCCAAGTCGGCCTGGGCAGAGCGCACGCGGTACTCAAAGGTTTCGGGGTCGATCTGCGCGATCAACTGCCCGGCCTTGACCTCGGCGTTGTAGTCCACATACAGGTCGCGAATCTGACCGCTGACCTGGGTGCCCACCGACACCTGGGTGACCGGGTTGACCGCACCGCTGGCCGACACCGTGGCTTGCAGCCCCCCGCGCTCGATCTTGGCGGTGCGGTAGCTCACGGCGGGCGCGTCACCGCGCTGCATCCACCACCAGCCCGCGCCTGCCGCCGCCACCAACACCAGCGCCGTGGCGCTCCACTTCTTGAGGTTCATGCCCAAATTGTAGAAACCCCGGGTCGCTGTTCATGCCGCAGGGGTTTCAGCGGTGTGAAGGCGGCGCAAAGTGCGAGCGGAAACGAAAAAACCCGCTGCACTTGCGCACAGCGGGAGCCTTGGAAAACCAACGAGAAAAAATCAACGCCAACGACGGTGGTCGTCGTCACGCTCCCAGCGTTCGTTTCCATGGCGATGCCCATGGCGGTGCTTGTGTTTGTGACCGTGGCCGGGCGGGCCGTACACCACCACCGGCGGGTAAGGGTGCACCACCACCGGCTGCACATAGCCCGGCATGGGCCGCACCTGGTAGACAGGCTGCGGGTGCACGTAGACGGGCTGGCCATAGACTGGTTGGCCGTACACCGGCTGCGGGTACACCACCACCGGGCGGTGGTTGGACACACCCACCGACACGCCGGGCGAGGCGATGCCGATGGACCAGTTCACATCGCGAGCCTGCGCCACGCTGGCGGCTCCCAGGGCGCACAGGCCGGCCACCCAGGCCAGGCCACGGCCCAGCCATGGTCGGTATGCGGTTGAAGGTCGGTCAGAAGTCATGAGGGTCTCCGGTTGAAGCAGGGCTGTAGCCCGTTGCCGTATTGCACCTCAGCCCGGTCTTGACAATCCACCTCCAAGTGTCAAGACCGTGAGCAAACGTAACGGCTTCAGCCCAGGCGCCGCAGCCGGTGCTCCACCTGGTGGTGGAACAGCGCGCCCGCCAGATTGCAAGCCAGCCACGCCAGCAGCACCCCCACCGTTTGCACCACGGGGTCGGGTGGGGCAAAGCGGGTGAAGGCCGCGTTCACCACCAGCCCAATCGGGAAGTTGAGCAAAAACACCGAGTACGAGATTTGGCCCAGGTAAGCCAGCACCCGGCTGCGCGGGTAGCTGGCCAGCCAGCCGCCCCACTGCGCCACACCCAGCAGCAGGGCCACCACCAGGGCCAGCGCAATACGCTCGCGGAAGTCCACCGCCAGCGCCAGCACCGTGGCCAGCACCAGCACCGCCGCCAACCAGCGCCACGCCCGGTGCTGGCCTGGCAGGCTGGCCCAGCAGGTGATGGCGCCCAGGGTGTAGGCACCCATGAAGTACAAGGCCCAGTTGTCCCAATCCGAGTCGCGGTTGAAGACGAACAAGGAGGCCAGCGCCAGCGCCGCCATCAACAACATGACGGCCCATGCGGTGGCACGCGCCGCACCGTTGGCCAGGCTGCGTGCCAGCCACAACACGGCCACAAAGAGGGTGAAGAGCTGGAAGTCGATGGCCACGTACCACACGCCGGCCGAGAGCGCATCCATGCCCAGCACGCTGTGCAGCAGCAGCGCGTGCGCCAAAAACTGCAGCAGCTCCGGTGTGTCGGGGATGGAGTCGTGCGCCATCCAGCGCCGGGCCACCTCGGTGCAGACCATGGCCACCAGCAGCGCCGCCAGGTAGGGCAGGCTGATCTTGATGTAACGCGACATCACCAGCCGCAGTGGGTGCTGCCCACGCAACACGCCGTGCGGCGCCAAGGCGCGGGCCGACAAAAACCCGCTGATGACCAGAAACACCTGCACCGCCATGCGCGCGTCCTGGCTCAGCCAGGTGATGAGGCCGGGCCACAACTTGTGCGTGAAGTCGGACATGGGCCCATAAAACGCCAGGTGGTGCAGCACGATGAACTGCGAGGCCACGGCCTTGAGGGCGTCGATGAGGGCCAGGCGGGAAGGGGCGTTGGACATGGTGGGCGGCGTGACAGAGCGCGGCGGATGTTACACGCCACTTCTAGAATGCCGTGATGCTCTTTGTTGAACACGCTGCCATGACCACCTTACCCCCCGCCGCCGCCCAGGTTCTGCACTTCTGGCTGGGCGACGACCTGCTGACCGACTGGCCCCAACCCCACCGGGGCGACCTGTGGTTCAAAGGCGGCGCCGAAGTGGACGCCAACATCCGCGCCCAATTTGGCCCGCTGGTGGAAGAGGCCATGGCCGGCGGCTTGGCCGATTGGGAGGCCGACCCGATGGCCCGCCTGGCGCTCATCCTGCTGCTGGACCAATTCAGCCGCAACGTCTACCGAGGCCAGGCCCACGCCTTTGCCGGCGACGCCCGAGCCCAGGCGCTGAGCCAGCGCACGCTGGACGCGGGTGAAGACGCGGCCCTGCCCCGCGCCGGCCGCCTGTTTGTGTACATGCCACTGATGCACGCCGAAACACTGGCGCAGCAAAACGCCTGCGTGGCCTGTTTTGAGCGCCTGCACGCGGGCGCGCCCGAAGGTTTGAAAGACATCTTGGCCAACAACCTGCAGTACGCGATCCTGCACCGCGACATCGTGGCCCGCTTTGGCCGCTTTCCGCACCGCAACGCCGTGTTGGGCCGCAACAGCACGCCGGAAGAGCTTGAATTCTTGAAGGACGGGCCGCGCTTCGGTCAATAGGGCGAGCCCCAAGAGTAAGCAGGGCCGCCCCCTAGAATCTGGGGATGAGCTCCAATGCGCACCCCACTCCCGCCGACACCGAAACCAAGGCCAGCAACTTCCTGCGCCAGATCATTGAAAAAGACCTGACCCAGGGCACCTACGCCACCCGCCAATGGGGCGGCAGCCCTGGCGACGCCGCCCACCACCAGGCCGGCCAGCCCGACCCCGCCAAAATCCGCACCCGCTTTCCGCCCGAGCCCAACGGCTACCTGCACGTGGGCCACGCCAAAAGCATCTGCCTGAACTTTGGCCTGGCGCGCGACTACGGCGGCGTGTGCCACCTGCGCTTTGACGACACCAACCCCGAGAAAGAAGAGCAGGAGTACGTGGACGCCATCGTGGACGCCGTGCACTGGCTGGGCTTTGGCTGGGCGTCTGACTTTGGTGGCAAAAAGGAAGACCACCTCTACTATGCCAGCAACTACTTCGACTTCATGTACCGCGCGGCGGAGCACCTGATTGAAGCCGGCCACGCCTACGTGGACGAGCAAACCGCCGAAGAAATGCGCGTGAATCGGGGTGACTTTGGCAAGCCCGGCGTGGACAGCCCCTTCCGCACCCGCACGCCCGCCGAGAACCTGGCCCGCTTCCGCGAAATGCGCGACGGCAAGCTGGCCGACGGCGCCGCCGTGCTGCGCGCCAAGATCGACATGGCCTCGCCCAACATCAACCTGCGCGACCCGGCCATCTACCGCATCCGCCGCGCCACCCACCACAACACCGGCGACAAGTGGTGCATCTACCCGATGTACACCTTTGCCCACCCCATTGAAGACGCGCTGGAGCAGATCACCCACAGCATCTGCACGCTGGAGTTTGAAGACCAGCGCCCCTTCTACGATTGGCTGCTGGAAAGGTTGGCAGAAGGCGGCCTGCTCAAAGCCCCGCCGCCGCGCCAGTACGAATTCGCGCGCCTCAACCTCACCTACGTCATCACCAGCAAACGCAAGCTGGCCCAACTGGTGAACGAAGGCAAGGTGAGCGGCTGGGACGACCCCCGCATGCCCACCATCGTGGGCCTGCGCCGCCGGGGCTACACGCCCGAGAGCCTGCAACTGTTTGCCGAACGCATTGGCGTGACCAAGAGCGACAGCTGGATCGACTACAGCACGCTGGAAGGCTGCCTGCGCGAAGACCTGGAAAACAAGGCCCACCGCGGCATGGCCGTGCTGGACCCGGTGAAACTGGTGCTGACCAACTGGGCAGAGGCCTTCGGCTCTGACGACTACACCGAAGACTGCACCCAGCCCGCCCTGCCCCACAACGCGATTGCCGAAGGCCAGACCCCACCGCCCGACCGCGTGTTCAAGATCGGCAAAGCCGTGTGGATTGAGCGCGAAGACTTTGAAGAAGTGCCGCCCAAGGGCTACAAGCGCCTCTTCCCGGGCAACGTGGTGCGCCTCAAAGGCGGCTACGTCATCGAATGCACCGGCTGCGCCAAAGACGCTGACGGCCAAGTGACCGAAGTGCATGCCAAAGTGATTGCCGGCACCAAGAGCGGCACGCCCGGCGCCGACAGCGTGAAAGCCAAAGCCGCCATCACCTGGGTGAGCGTGGCCAGCGGCGTGAGCGCCGAAGTGCGCCTGTACGACCGCCTGTTCAGCGACCCGCACCCCGACGCGGGCGGCAAGAACTTTCTGGACGCCCTCAACCCCGACAGCCTGAAGGTGGTGACGGCCTACGTGGAGCCGTCACTGGCCGCTGCGAAGCCGGATCAGAAATTCCAGTTTGAACGGTTTGGATACTTTGTAGCGGACCGCAAAGACCACACTGCCAACAACCCGGTGTTCAACCGGGTGACAGGGTTGAAGGACTCTTGGGCAAAGTAGTGCTGCCTTAAATCGCTCAATTTTCAAGAACCCAGCGCAACTATCAGTTGCGCTGGGTTTTTTATTGATTGACGGCTTTAGTTAAGGCTTGTGTGACACCTGCCCAGTCGCACAGGCGGTCGAGCACCTGTACTGCTGTCGGGCAGGTGTTGCATAAGCCTCGAGGGAGGAAACCGCGGCGACCGCCACGGTAGATGTCGAGCGCGGTGACTATGGCGATTGCTCTACGCGCGGGTCGCGAGTTGGCAGCCTGTGACTGAGCATCGACACCTCATCGATGACCGCAGGCAACCATCCGTGTGCCGCTTCGATACGGCAGGCGCTCTTGGCCGAGCCTGCGCAGACGCTGACCAGGCGACACACGCAGCAGCCCACCGGACGCCATGTCCAGCGTCGAGTTGATCGGCGGTTTTCGAACGTAGTCATGGTGCAGGCGGCGCCCGAATCGAGCATTCGCGCAAGAAGACCTGCAGCACCGTCATCGCGTGGCCGCAGTGCGCGCAGACGAAGGTCGGACGTGGTGAGTCCGACCCATTGTCGGCCGCCGCTTCAGGCGGTGGCGGTGTCACCTGCAACAACTGGCGCGCCAGCGCCAGGTTGTCCCGCCGATTGCTGTTGGCCAGCAGGCCGTAGTGCCGGATCCGGTGGAAGCCGCCTGGGAGGACATGCAGCAGGAAACGGCGCATGAACTCCTGCGGGCTCAGCGTCATCACCTTGTGACGCGTCTTGCCCTTGGCGCCGCCCTTGGCTCGATAGTCCTTCCAGCGGAAGGTGACGCCGCGCTCATCCATCGCGAGCAGCCGGCTGTTGGAGATGGCCACGCGGTGTGTGTAGCGCGATAGGTACGCCAGCACAGCCTGCGGTCCGGCAAACGGCCGCTTGGCGTAGACCACCCACTCGCATCTGCGCAGCGGCGCAAGCCAGGCCTTGAATGCAGCGGCTTCGGCCAGTGCTGCGTGCTCGCCGAAGAAGCGAAGCCTGCTGCCAGCGTGCAAGCGCTGCAGTTCCTCCAGGAAGCGGCGCCTGAAGAGCCGGGACAGCACGCGCACAGGCAGGAAGAACCCCGGCCGGCAGGCGACCCAGCGGGTGCCGTCGGTCGCCAACCCGCCGCCTGGCACGATGCCGTGCACGTGTGGGTGATGAGTCAGGGCCGAGCCCCAGGTGTGAAGTACCAGCGTGGCGCCGATGTGGGCGCCCAGGTGCTTGGGATCGGCAGCGATCCGCAGCAGCGTCTCGGCGGCGATGTCGAACAGCAAGCCGTACAGCGCCGCCTTGTTCTGGTACGCGATGTCGGCAATGGGCGCCGGCAGCGTGAAGACCACGTGGTAGTACTCCACCGGCAGCAGATCGGCCTGACGCGCATCCAGCCACCGCTTGGCCGCGCTGCTCTGGCACTTCGGGCAGTGCCGGTTGCGGCACGAGTTGTAGGAGACCTCGTCTTGGCCGCACCCGTCGCAGCGCAGGACATGGCCGCCCAGTGCCGCCGTGCGGCACTGGGTGATGGCCGACATCACCTTGAGCTGCGCCAGGCTCAGGTGGCCGCGCTGGGCGTCACGCCAGGTGCTTCCATGGGCACGGAAGATGTCGGCGACCTCCAAGGCGGGTCGCGCCTGCACGATGGCGTACCACTACAGGGCTGGCGGCTGCGGTGCAGGTTCGGGCGCTGGTTCGCCTGCGGGCTTGGCGGACGTGTGATCCAGAGGGCTGATGACCCGGCGCAGCAGGTCGGTGGCCACGGCGGCGTACAGGGTCGTGGTGTCCAGCCGTTTGTGCCCGAGCAGCACCTGGATGACACGGATGTCGACCTTCTGCTCCAACAGGTGGGTGGCAAAGGCATGGCGCAGGCCGTGTGGCGTGATGCGCTTGTCGATGCCGGCCGTGGCGGCGGCCAGGTGCACGGCGCGGTTGAGCTGGCGCCCGGTCACGTGATCTGTGGGGTCCAGGCCCGGGAACAGCCAACCACCGTGGCGGATCTTGCCCTGGGCGTGACCCAGCCTCCACCAGGCACGCAGCCGCTCCAGCAGCACGGGGCTGAGCATGGCGTAGCGGTCCTTGCGGCCCTTGCCCTGCTCCACGCGCAGGGTCATGCGCTCACCGTCGATGTCGCCGACCTTGAGCGAGACGACCTCGCTGACGCGCAGGCCCGCGCCGTAGGCCACCGACATGGCGGCCTGGTGTTTGAGGTTGGGCGCGGCGGCGATCAGGCGGCCGACTTCCTCGGGGCTCAGGATCACGGGCAGCTTGCGAGGCACAGCCACATGCGTCATCTTGAGCATGAGCTCCGGCCGGCCCAGCGTGATGTCGAAGAAGAACTTCAGCCCGGTAATGGTGGCGTTGATGGTGACTGGGCCGGTGCCGGTGTCCACCAGATGCAGCTGGAAACGGCGCAGGTCCTCCGCGCTGGCGGTGTGCGGCGAGCGGCCGAGGAAGGTGGCGAGCTTGCGCACGGCGCGGATGTAGCCGTCCTGCGTGTGCTCGGCGAACTGGCGCATGCGCATGTCGTCGAGCATGCGTTGGCGCAGCGGCGAGACGGCCGCGGATGGGGTCGGGGTGGAAACGTCCATGATCCTGCTCCTGTCGGTGACCGAGGCGGATTGCCTCGACCGCCAACATCGCAGAATCACTGGCGCAACGAAACGCCACCAACGTAGCCGGAGCGTCTACCGCGCGAGCGGTTTAGTCCGTCGCTGCAAAACGGTCCTCCGCCATCGACCATACCGCCTGCGCCACTGCATCGATCAATTTCGCTGTTCCAGCAAGCGCAGGCTGGTAATCATGACCATTCACCACGGACACTGCCGATATGACTTGAAGCGCTGGTGATGTAGAGCGTTACTGCGACCCGTGCCGCTTTTGGCACGGGAGCACAAGATGAAACGCACACCACTCACTACCAAAACATCCAAGTCCACGGCGCAAGCCAAGCCTGCGGCGAAGTCAGCAGCCAAGCCCGCTGCCGCAGCAAAAAAATCCCTCGCAAAGAAACCTGTAGCCCCCAAGCTGCTGCCCCGCCCTCAGACAGTTTCTGTTGCTCCGGCCACGCCGCCTGCGAGCAAGCAATCCCAGCTGATCACCCTGCTGGGATCGTCTTCGGGTGCGACTCTGGCCCAGATGATGACGTTGACCGGCTGGCAAGCCCACACGGTGCGCGGCATGCTCAGCGGCTCCCTGCGCAAACGCCTGGGTCTGAATGTCCAGTCGCGGGTGGAGGAGAGCAACCGTGTCTACCGCATCGTGGCGGGTTCTGCCAAATGAAAACGTTGGCCGAGATCACCACTGCGGACCGCGATTCGCTGTCCAAACGCTGGGAATTGCTGTTCGAACACGAACCCCCACCCCAGATCCACACCGCGCTGATGCGCCGTGTCCTGGCCTGGAATGTTCAGATGCAACAGGCCGGTCTGGATCCCTTGAGTGTTTCAACTTCTGGCACGCCGATGACTTCCCGTCCCCCGGTCGCCCTTCGCCCGGGCACTCGCCTGCTACGCGAGTGGCAAGGCACCACCCACGAGGTCCGTGTGCTGGATGCGGGCTTTGACTACGCCGGCCAGACCTACAAGAGCCTGAGCGCCATTGCGCGAGCGATCACCGGCACCCCCTGGTCCGGCCCCTTGTTCTTCGGAATCAAACGCTGATGGCAACCAAGTCGTTCAATTTTTCGACCGCCGGAGCCGCTCAGGTACCGGCCATGTCCTGCGCCATCTACACCCGCAAGTCCTCCGAAGAAGGACTGGAGCAGGATTTCAATTCCCTGCACGCCCAGCGCGAAGCATGCGAGGCATTCGTCCTGAGCCAAAAGAGCCTGGGCTGGAGCCTGAACCCCACCACCTACGACGACGGCGGCTTCTCCGGGGGAAACACCGAGCGCCCAGCCCTCAAACGCCTGATCGCCGACATCGAGGCCGGCAAGATCAAGGTGATCGTGGTCTACAAGGTGGATCGCCTGACCCGTTCTCTTGCCGACTTCGCCAAGCTGGTCGAACTCTTCGACGCCAAGGGTGTTTCATTCGTCTCGGTCACCCAGCAGTTCAACACCACCACCTCCATGGGACGGCTGACCTTGAATGTGCTTCTGTCGTTCGCCCAGTTCGAGCGGGAAGTCACGGGCGAACGTATCCGAGACAAGATCGCCGCATCCAAGCGCAAGGGCCTGTGGATGGGCGGCGTGGCCCCCGTGGGCTATGTTCCCCATGGCCGCACCCTGATCCCGGAGGAAATCCATGCCGATCGGGTCCGGGAAATCTACGAGCTGTATTTGGAGAAAAACTGCGTGCGCAAGCTTAGCGAGGAACTGCAAAAGCGCCAGTGGCTCACCCCCGAACGCATAACGAAACGGGCAGGGGGCGGTGGCAACAAACCTTTCAGCCGTGGCCACCTGTATCGCATCCTGAGCAACCCGATCTACGTGGGACGAGTCCCCCACAAGGACGATGCCCACCCAGGCCAACACCCGGCCATCGTGAGCGAGGAACTCTGGCACCAAGTCCAGCAGCGCCTGGAGCAGAACAAACAAGGCACCAAGACCAAAGCCCACGCAGCCAACCCCAGTCTGCTGGCCGGGAAACTGCAAGATGAGCTGGGCAGGCGACTGATTCCGTCCCACGCCAGAAAGGGGCACAAACGCTACCGGTACTACATCACAGCAGCCGATGAGCCAGGGGACCCGATCCGCCTGCCGGCCAATGATCTGGAGGAGCTGGTGATCGCGGCAGTCACCCGGTGGGCCGGAGACAAGAAGCAGGTCGTCGACGCCATTGGCTGGAATGACGCCAAGAAAGCCAGCGATGCGATCGAATCAGGGAAGCATCTGGCCCAAAACCTGAAGCTCAGCGCCCGTGACCACATTGGCAACTGTGTGGAAGCGGTCGAGGTTGGGCCAAGCACTGTCCGTATCGCGATCGATCTGGTCGGATCCGGACTGGTCAAACGGGACAAGGGCACAGACAGCAGTTCATGGGAGCAGCCTGTGCTCGAAGTACCGGCTGAACGCAAGCGGACGGGTCTGGCAGTCAGGCTGATCATTGGAGAGCCCGGCCCTGGCCAAATCGATGCCCGTCAGCACAAAGGTGCGAAGGAACCCGATCCGACGATGTTGACCATGCTGGCCAAGGCGCGCGACTGGTACGAGAAACTCACCCTGCGTGGCCTCTCCCTGGCCCAAATCTCTCAGGCCGACCAGATCTCGGTCAAGTACGTGGGCCGCATCCTGCAATTGGCCCTGCTGGCACCCGACATCGTGCAGGCCTTGGAGCAGGGCGATTACCCCATGGAGCTGACCGCCACCAAGCTCAGCCGGATGGTGCCGTTGCCGATGGATTGGGATGAGCAGAGGCAGTTGTTGGGTATGACCTGATCGGGCAGCAGCTCAAGAAAAAACGGGGTGTTCAGCACCCCGTTTTGCATAGAGCCTTCAAGCGGCGAAAACCCACAATGTCACCGCCCCGGAGGGTCCACAGAGAAAGGGCCGAAAAAACCAGCGCGGAATTGGGCAGAGAGAGCCCGCAGAGAAACCCGAATCGGCCTGGAGCCCGCATGAACTGGGGCTGTGCCAAAAGAAAAGGCCCCCGCGCTGCGGGGGCCTTGACGTACTGGCGGAGAGGGTGGGATTCGAACCCACGGTGATGTTGCCACCACGCCTGATTTCGAGTCAGGTACATTCGACCACTCTGCCACCTCTCCTGGTGTGTGGTAAGCCCAAAATTATATCAGATCAACGTTTGGGGTTTTGGCATCAGCTGTTGGCTTGCAAAAAATAGCGCAGTGCCTGCAACGCTTCTTCTGTGCTCGCATCCTGCGCAACCAACACGTTGGGCGGCAAGGTGCTGGGGGCTTCTTGTAAGGCTTTGATGCAGACGCCTGCATCGCGTGGCGAGCCAAATCCGCTGCTCTGCAGCAGCAGTTTGCCGTGGGCATCCAGCAGCTTGAAGTAGAACTGGCCGTCTTGCTCGCGGTATTGCTTGAAGCTGGGTGCGCCCACTTTGTTGGCTTTGGTGGTTTTGCCGCTGTCGGTCACTTGCAAGGGTCGCAGGCCCACCGCGTGGCGCAAGCGCGCGGTGAAGGGGGTGGCGATGGCGCGGGCTTTTTCGGCACCGGCCAGCAGGGTCTTTTCAATGCGGGCGGGGTCGCGGATCAACTCGTCATAGACCTCGCGCATGGGGGTGATCTCACGGTCCAGGCGCTCGAACAGCAGTTGTTTGGCCTCGCCCCAGGCGATGCCGTCGGCGTAGGCCTTGGCAAATCCCTGGGTTTCTTCACTGCTGGCAAACGCTTGGTAGAGCTGGAACAGGGCCGAGCCTTCGGTGTCCTTGGGTTCGCCGGGCGCGCGCGAGTCGGTGAGGATGCCCATGATGAGCTTCTTGAGCTGTTCACGCGGCACGAACAGCGGGATCGTGTTGTCGTAGCTCTTGCTCATCTTGCGGCCGTCCAGCCCGGGCAGGGTGGCCACGTTTTCCTCGATGGCGGCTTCGGGCAGGGTGAAGTGTTCGCCGTAGAGGTGGTTGAAGCTGGACGCGATGTCGCGTGCCATTTCGATGTGCTGGATCTGGTCGCGGCCCACGGGCACTTGGTGGGCGTTGAACATCAGGATGTCGGCGGCCATCAGCACCGGGTACATGAAGAGGCCGGCGGTCACACCGTGGTCAGGCTCTTCACCGGCGGCGGTATTTTTGTCCACCGATGCCTTGTAGGCGTGGGCACGGTTGAGCAGGCCCTTGCCACACACGCAGGTGAGCAGCCAGGTCAGTTCGGGGATTTCGGGGATGTCGGACTGGCGGTAGAAGGTCACCTTCTCGGGATCCAGGCCACAGGCCAGCCATGTGGCGGCGACTTCCAGCGTGGAACGCTGCACGCGCGCGGGGTCGCCACTGGTTTTGATGAGCGCGTGGTAGTCGGCCAGGAAGTAGAAGTTCTCGGTGTTGGCCAGGCGGCTGGCGCGCACCGTGGGGCGCACGGCGCCCACGTAGTTGCCCAGGTGCGGCGTGCCGCTGGTGGTGATGCCGGTGAGAACGCGCGTGGTGGTCATGTGGGAAGCAGCAAAAAAAATCAGGTTCAGAACAGGAGGGCGCGCACGGGCGTGAGCAGCAGGTCGATGGCGCTGCCGGTGACAGCCATCAAGGGGCGCAGCCAAAGGCTGCCCACCACACCGCTGATGACCAACGCCATGACGATGAAGAAACCCCAGGGTTCGATGCGGGACACGAGGAGTGCTTGCCGCATGGGGAGCAGCCCAACGAGGATGCGCCCGCCGTCCAGCGGCGGCAGCGGGAACAGGTTAAAGGCAAACATCACCAGGTTGACCAGCACGCCGGCTCGGCACATGGCGAGGAAGAAGCGTTCCTCCGCGCCAGTGGCTGCAAGCAGGTAGATCAACAGTGTCCAAGCCACCGCCATGAACAGGTTTGCCCCCGGGCCGGCCAGGGCCACCCAGATCATGTCGCGCTTGGGGTGGCGCAGGTTGCCAAAACGAACGGGCACTGGCTTGGCATAACCAAATAAGAAAGGGCCTCCCGGAACTGCGTAGGTTGCAGCAAAAAGCAGCAGCGGCATGGCGATGGTGCCCACCGGGTCGATGTGGCGCACTGGGTTGAGCGAGATGCGCCCCATCATGGCGGCGGTGTTGTCACCGAAGTGGCGCGCCGCGTAGCCGTGTGCTGCCTCGTGCAGGGTGATGGCAAACAGGACGGGGATGGCGTAGATGGCCACCGTCTGGACGATCTGGGCAAAGTTCATGCGCTTATTGTCCCAGGCCCAGGGCGTCCAGCGGGCCTTGGCCCACCCGGATGACTTCCGGGTCACCGCCTGTGCCCATGGGCGTGAGGTCGATCACGGTGGTGGGTGCCAGCGCGCAAGCGCCCGCGTCGATGACGGCGGCCAGATCATGTTGAAAGCGCTCGCGGATCGCTTCGGCGTCGTTCATGGGTTCGGTCTCACCGGGTGGGATCAGCGTGGTGGCCAGCAGCGCGGTGCCGTGTTGCTCCAGCAAATCCAGCAGCACGCGGTGGTCGGGCACACGCAGGCCAATCGTTTTGCGCGAGGGGTGGCTCAGGCGGCGGGGGATGTCTTTGCCGGCATCCAGGATGAAGGTGTAAGGCCCGGGCGTGCCCAGCTTGAGCAGGCGGTACTGTTTGTTGTCCACCTTGGCGTAGTTGGACAGCTCGCTCAGGTCGCGGCACAACACGGTGAGGTGGTGCTTGTCGTCCACCTGGCGGATGCGGCGCAGGCGGTCGGCCGCGGCTTTGTCGTCGAGGTGGCAGACCAGCGCATAGCTCGAATCGGTGGGCACGGCCAGGATGCCCCCTTTGGCCAGCAGCTGCACCGCTTGCTTGAGCAGGCGCGGCTGCGGGTTCTCAGGATGGACTTCAAACAGCTGGGACATGGTGGTTCAGCCCGCGCAGGGCCTGGGTGCCGGGCGCGTTGCCAGCCAGGTGGCCGTGGCGCCACAGGCCATGATGAGGGCAATGCCGCCCAACTCGATGTGGCCGGGAATGTGGTCAAACACCCACCAGCCGGCCAACATGGCAAAGGCAATCTGGGCGTACAGAAACGGTGTCAGCGTGGCGGCGGGCGCGCGGGCAAACGCCAGGATGAGCAGGTAGTGGCCCACGGTGCCCATGAGGCCCAGCAGGAACAGCAGCCCCAGGGTTTCGCGGTCGGGAATGGCCTGCCAGATCAGGGGCAGGGCCAGGCTCATGGCCAGCGCACCCACCCAGCCGGTGTAGAGGTGCATGGTCATGGCGTCTTCGGTGCGGGCCATGCGGCTGGTGAGGATCTGGAAAGCGGCGTAGGCCACCACCATCACCAGCGGCAGCAGGGCGACCCAGCCCAGGCTGGTGTCGGCGCCCTCCCAGGGCTGAACGATGAGCAGGGCGCCGGCAAACCCGCCCGCCACCAGCAGCCAGCGCAGCGGGCTGACCCGCTCCTTCAGGAACACGGCTGCGAGCAGGGTCACCATCAATGGGGTGAGCATGAGGATGGCGGTGAATTCGCCCACCGGCATCAGGCTCACGCCGTAGTAGCCCAGCACGCTGACCACCAGCAACAGCAGGCCGCGCACGATTTGCAGGGGCAGGTGCCGGGTGTGCAGCAGTTGCCGCCCGCGCAGGGGCAGTAACACCGCGCTCATCACCACGGCCTGGAACATGTAGCGGAACCACACCGCGATCAGCACGGAAATGACGGCGCTGATGTGTTTGACGCTGCTGTCGAGCACGACAAAACAGGCCAGTGCGGTCAGCAGCAGGGCAATGCCCTGCAAAGGGCGCGACGTGGGGGCCGGGGCGCTCATTGGATGCGGTCGGCCAGCAGTTCCCATACCGGCGTGAGGCGTCCCTCCAGGTAGGGCAGTTTGCCCAGGTCGCAGTGGCTTTCGTCCGGGCTGTGAAAATCGCTGCCGCGCGAAGCCGCCAGGCCAAATTCGATGGCCATGTCGGCGTATTTCACGTATTCGGCGGCCGTGTGGCTGCCAGTCACCACCTCCACACCGCGCCCACCGTGGGCCTTGAATTCGGTGAACAGCGCGTACTCGCGGGTGGGGTTGTGGTCGTAGCGGGCCGGGTGGGCGATCACGGCCAGGCCACCGGCTTCGGTGATCCAGCGCACCGCATCGCCCAGCTGTGCCCAGCGGTGTGGCACAAAACCCGGCTTGCCTTCGGTGAGGAATTTGCGGAACACCTCGTTGGTGTCGCGGCACACGCCACTTTCCACCAGGTGGCGCGCAAAGTGTGTGCGCGAGATCAGATCGGGGTTGCCCACGTACTGCAGCGCGCCCTCGAACGCGCCCTGAATGCCCACCTTGGCCAGGCCGTCGGCCATTTCGCGGGCGCGTTCTTCGCGGCCGCCGCGCGTGCGCTTGAGGCCTTGCACCAGCGCCGGGTGGTCGGGGTCAAAGCCCAGGCCCACGATGTGCACCGTGATGTCGGCAAAGGTGACGGAAATTTCGGTGCCGGTCAGGTACTTCATGCCCACCGCCTTGGCCGCCGCTGCCGCGCGGTGTTGCCCGCCTACCTCGTCGTGGTCGGTCAGGGCCCACAGCTCCACGCCGTTGGCGCGGGCGCGCTCGGCCAGGGCCTCGGGCGTGAGGGTGCCGTCGGAGACGACGGAATGGCAATGCAGGTCGGCGTTGAGTAGGGCGTTCACCCCCTGATTTTACGAAGCTGCCCGTGAGTCTGCTGACGGGGGCCCGCAGACGCGGCCGGATACATGGCCTTACCAGCGCGCTCGCTACACTTCTTGCGTGTCACTGTTCAAAGCCGCCTCCCTCATTTCGCTGCTCACGCTGGCGTCCCGCATCACCGGCCTGATGCGCGAATTGCTCATGGCTTCCGCCTTCGGCGCCAGCGCCATGACAGACGCTTTCAACGTCGCCTTCCGCATTCCCAACATGTTGCGCCGCCTGTTTGCCGAGGGTGCGTTCAGCCAAGCCTTCGTGCCCGTGCTGGCCGCCGCCAAGGAAAAAGACGGCGAGGCCGCCACCAAGGTGATGATCGACCACATTGCCACCGTGATGGCCTGGGCGCTGACGGCCACCTGTGTGCTGGGTGTGGCAGGCGCGCCCATACTGGTGTGGGCCCTGGCCGCCGGTTTGCAGCAAGACCCCGCCGGCTTCGAAGCCGCCGTGTTCATGACGCGCTGGATGTTTCCCTACATCGCCTTCATGTCGCTGGTGGCCTTGTCGGCTGGCATCCTCAACACCTGGAAGCGTTTTGCCGTGCCAGCCGCCACGCCGGTGCTGCTCAACCTGGCCATGATTGCCGCCGCCTGGTGGGGCGCACCGTGGTTTGCGTCGCTGGGCATCAACCCGATTTACGCCATGGCGGGCGGCGTGATGCTGGGCGGTGCGCTGCAGCTGGGCGTGCAAATCCCCGCCTTGCGCGCCCTGGGGCTGTTGCCACGCATCCACTGGCGCTGGGCCGGCCTGCGGGACGCCTGGCGCCACCCGGGCACGCGCCGCGTCACCACCCTCATGCTACCGGCCTTGCTGGGCGTGAGCGTGGCGCAGGTGTCGCTGCTCATCAACACCCAGATCGCGTCGCACCTGCGCACCGGCAGCGTGAGCTGGCTGAGCTACGCCGATCGCTTGATGGAGTTTCCCACTGCCTTGCTGGGCGTGGCCCTGGGCGTGGTGCTGCTGCCGCAACTGGCCGCCGCCAAGGCACAGGACGATGCCGAGCGCTACAGCGGCCTGCTCGATTGGGGTCTGCGGCTGGTGGTTTTGTTGGCCGTGCCGTCGGCCGTGGCGCTGCTGACCTTTGCCCAGCCGCTGGTGGCCGTGCTGTACCACTACGGCGCTTTCACCGATGCCGACGTGCGCCAGACCGCCCTGGCCCTGATGGGCTACGGTTTGGGTTTGCTGGGCTTGGTGGCCATCAAGGTGCTGGCGCCGGGCTATTACGCCAGCCAGGACATCCGCACACCCGTCAAGATCGCCATCGTCGTGTTGGTGTTCACCCAACTGCTGAACCTCGCATTTGTGCCGTGGCTGGCCCACGCGGGCCTGGCATTGTCCATTGGGCTGGGCGCTTTGCTCAACGCTGGCTGGCTGCTGGTGGGCCTGCTGCGGCGCGGGGCTTACAGGCCGGGGCCAGGCTGGTGGCGTTTTGTGTTGCAGGTGGTGGCGGCCAGCGCCATGTTGGCCATCTACCTGCTGTGGGCGGGCACCGGCCTGGGCTGGCTCGCCGCACCCGGTGCGGCCTGGGCGCGTGTGCTGCAGTTGCTGCTGGTGCTGGGCGGAGCGGCCACGCTTTATTTTGTGGTGTTGCTGTTGGGAGGTGTGAAGTTGCGTGAGTTTGTGAGAAAGTAACAAGCGATGTTCTCCCTCGCTGCGCCCACACCGCTGGATTTTTTTGCCGCTCTGGTGGCCGACGACGACCAGCTGCCGCTGCTCGAGGCCGCCGCTTCGATTGCCCAGGACGAGTACCCCGACCTCGACGTGCAGCAGGTGCTGGGCGATGTGGACCAGCTGCTGGCCCGCCTGCGCCGCCGCCTGCCCGCCGATGCGCCGCCGCTGCAGCGCCTGCGCGCCCTCAACCAGTTCTTTTTCCGTGACCTGGGTTTTGGCGGCAACGTCAACCACTATTACGACCCCGACAACAGCCACCTCAACGTGGTCATGCGCACCCGGCGGGGCATCCCCATCACGTTGGCGGTGCTGTGGCTGGAGCTGGCGCAGGGCATGGGCCTGTCGGCGCGGGGGGTCAACTTTCCCGGCCATTTCATGGTCAAGGTCAACCTGCCCCGGGGCCAGGTGGTCATCGACCCCTTCACCGGCCAGTCGCTCAGCCGCGAAGACCTGGCCGAGCGGCTGGAGCCCTACAAACGCCGCAACGGCCTGGTGGACGACTTCGATGTGCCTGTGGGCCTGTACCTGCAGTCGGCCACACCGCGCGACATCCTGGCGCGCATGCTGCGCAACCTCAAGGACATCCACACCACCCACGAGGATTGGACACGCCTCATCCAGGTGCTCGACCGCCTCATCGTGCTGCTGCCCGAAGCCCACATCGAGTACCGCGACCGTGGCCTGGCCTGGGCCGAAACAGGCGAGCTGCGGCGTGCCGTGGGCGACCTGGAGCACTACCTGGCCCACGCCGACGACGCGTTGGACATCGACGCCGTGACCCAACGCGTGAGCGAGTTGCGGCGCGAGTTGAGTTGACCCATTGACCGGCAAAACGCTGCTGATCGCTGGCGCCACGGGTTTGGTGGGCTCGCACGCGCTGCGCCTGGCGCTGGCCGATGCACGGGTTGAGCGTGTGGTCGCACCCACCCGACGCCCGCTGCCTGCCCACCCCAAACTGCTCAACCCCATCGAAGACTTCGCTCACCTGCCACCCGTGGCACCGTGGTGGCGGGTGGACGGTGTGGTGTGCGCGCTGGGCACCACCATGGCCAAGGCCGGCTCAAAGACCGCGTTTGAGGCGGTGGACTACGACATGCCGCTGGCCGTGGCGCGGCTGGCACTGCGCCACGGCGCGCAGGCCTTTGCGCTCAATTCCGCATTGGGTGCCAACCCCGATGCGCGGGTGTTTTATTCGCGCGTCAAGGGCGAGCTGGAGCAGTCGCTGCGGAACATGAAAAACCCCGGCTACGCTTCGCTGACCTTTGTGCGCCCCGGCTTGATTGGTGGCGAGCGGCCTGAGCAGCGGCGCGGCGAAAGCCTGGCCATCGCCGCCACCCGCCTGCTGTCGCCTCTGTTGCCCCGGCGCTACCGGCTGGTGCCGGCCGAGCGCATCGCGCACCACCTGGTGGAAGCTGCCTTGGCGGCCACGCCGGGCGTGACGGTGCTGGCGTCAGAACAGCTTCATTGACCGGCCGTTGATGGCGTGCCGCGTTTGCCCTGCTGGCGCCACGCACGGCGCAGTTGGGTATCGGAAGCAAATCCCGCCAGGGCGGCCGATTGTGTGACGTTGCGGCCCGCGATCAAGGCCGCCTCAGCCACCGCCAGCCGGATGTCGCGCAGGTACTGCAAGGGCGTGATGCCGGTGTGGGCGGCAAACACCCGGCTCAGGTGGCGCGGTGATGTGTGGGCCACGTCCGCCATGTCGCTCAGCGTCCAGTCGTTTTGTGGCGCGCCGCTGATAGCGTCCTGCACCCGGTGCAACGCAGCGTGCAGGTGGTTGCGGTGGCGCAGAAAGGGCGAAAGCTCGGGGTCGCCCGGCCCGCGCCGCAAGGCCACCACCATGCTTTGCGCCACCTGGGCCGCGATGGCCGGCCCGCATACCCTGGCGATATGGTGCAAGAAGAGGTCGATGCCGGTGGTGACACCGGCGCTGCTGCTGACCGCGCCGTCCAGCACGAAGACCCGGTTGGACACCACCTCGCAGCGTGGCGCCACCCCCTGGAGTTCCTCCAGGTGGTGGTGGTGGGTGGTGGCACGGCGTCCGTCGAGCAGCCCCGCGTGGGCCGCCAGCACCGCGCCGGCGCACACGGTCAACAATTCCAGCTGACCGGTCTGCAGACGGTGGCCACGTAGCCAGTGCAACAGTTCGGGCACGCCGGGGCTGCACGGGTTTATGGTGGTGCCAGGCTGGCCCAGCAGCACCAGCCATGCTGGTTGGGGCAGGGCGGCGGGCAGGGGCTGTATGCAGCTGATGGTGGCGCCGACCGAACTCACGGCTTCCGCCACGGGACCGATGAAATGGGGCGCGAAGGCTTCGGGCTGGCCACTGGCTACCAGGCAGCGGTTGGCTATGCGCAGCGCCTCCGCCGGGCCGGCCCAGTCCAGTATCAGGCTGTCCGGGAGCAGCACAAAATACACCGGGATCGGCGTTGGTGTCACGCGCGCGTCCAGCTGAAATCCATTTGCCGAGCGGTGCGCTCGGCCAGTGCCATGCCAACGAGCCGGGCCACCAGATGCAAGCTCATGTCTATGCCGGCGCTGATGCCGCCCGAGGTAACAACGGGGCCCTGATCGACCCAGCGCACACCCGTGCGCACCTGCAGCATGGGGAAACGTCGGCCCAGGTCATCGGCGTCCTCCCAGTGGGTGGTAACAGGGCCATGTGTGAGCACGCCGCTGGTCGCCAGCACGAATGCACCTGTGCAAACCGAGGCGGTCATCATCGCGCCGCCGGCGGTCTGCCTCACCCAGTGCCGCGTATCGGGGCAAACCATCACCGCGTCCACCACGCCGCCGGGCACCACCAGCACGTCGGTGGAGGGTGCGTCGGCGAAGCTGTGGGTGGGCAGCAGCACCATGCCGGCGCGAGCGCGCACCGGCCGGTGTTCGTGTGCCACGCAGTGCACCGCGAAGGGCGGTGGCGCATCGGGAGTCTCTCGCAGTTGCATGCGGCTGGCGGTGGTGAAAACCTCGTAAGGCCCGGCCAGATCCAGGGCCTCGACCTCGTCAAACGCCAGTATCGCCACCTGCAGCGTGCGCGCGGGTGGGCTCATGACAAAACCTCGCAGGCCTGTTCGACGCTGGCAATGCGAGCGAAGCGGTCCTTGAGCACGGTGGCGGTGCGGCTGCGGATGTCGGCGGCCAGCAGTGGGCGCCCATCGGGCTGCTGCATGTCGAAGGTCAGGGTGGCATCCACCACAAAATCGACCGTGAAACCCAGGTCGGATGCGTGGCGGGTGGTGGTCTCGCAGCACTGTTCGGTGCGTATGCCACTCACCACCAGGCGCTGAATGCCCTGCTGGTGCAACCACACCTCCAGCCCGGTGCCCACCAGCGCGCTGTGACGCGACTTGTGAAAGGTCGCCGCCGCGTCAAACGGTGCCAGGCCGTCGAGCGGGCGCACCTCGCCGGATTCAAGTGCAAAGGCGTTGTCGGGGCTGCGTGGCCCGTCGACGTGGAAGATGCGCACGATGTGCGTGCGCGCGGTCTGGGCCGCAACGATCAAGGCGTTCTGCGCCGTCAGGTAGGCGGGCAGGTCGTGTTCGGTGAAGTAGGGTCGGCGGCGAAACGATTCTTGGACATCGATCACCAAAAGACAGGTTTTCATGGCAGCAACTCCGGTGTGAAGATGGCTGCATTGTTCGCCGTGGCAGCGGCCTTGTCCGGCCCTGGGGCGGACAAGTACCGATCAAATCAGGACATCAAGCCACGACCACGGCGGCGCCTTCGCCACGCGGGGCAATTTGGCCAATTTCATACACCGTCTCGCCCTGGGCGCGCAGGGTGGCCGCGCAGGCAGCGGCTTCTTCGGCGGCAATCACCACGGCCATGCCGATGCCGTTGTTGAAGGTGCGGTTCATCTCGATGTCGTCGATGCCGGCCACCTTCTGCAACCAGGCGAACAGCTCGGTCTGGGGCCAGCTGCCCTTTTTCAAATGGGCGGCGGTGCCTTCGGGCAACACGCGGGGGATGTTCTCCAGCAGGCCACCGCCGGTGATGTGTGCCAGGGCCTTGATGGGGTGCTGGGCCAGCGCTGCCAGCACCGGCTTGACGTACAGGCGGGTGGGGGCCATCACGGCGTCGCGGAAGGGTTGGCCGTCCAGCGTGGCGGGCAGGTTGGCACCAGCACGCTCAATGCATTTGCGCACCAGCGAAAAACCATTGGAGTGCACACCGTGCGAGGCCAGGCCCAGCACCACGTCGCCGGGCTTCACGTCTTTGCCGGTCAGGATTTTGGATTTTTCGACCGCACCGACGCAGAAGCCCGCCAGGTCGTATTCGCCGGCGGGGTACATGCCGGGCATCTCGGCGGTTTCACCGCCGATGAGGGCGCAGCCGCTCAGCTCGCAGCCCTTGGCGATGCCACCCACCACGGCGGCGGCGGTGTCCACGTCGAGCCTGCCGCAGGCGAAGTAGTCGAGGAAAAACAGCGGCTCGGCGCCTTGCACCAGCACGTCGTTGACGCTCATGCCCACCAGGTCAATTCCCACGGTGTCGTGTTTGTTCCATTCAAACGCCAGCTTGAGCTTGGTGCCCACGCCGTCGGTGCCGCTCACCAGCACCGGCTCTTGGTAGCGCTTGGGCACTTCAAACAGAGCGCCAAAACCGCCGATGCCGGCCAGCACGCCTTCGCGCATGGTTTTTTTGGCCAGGGGCTTGATGCGCTCGACCAGGGCATCGCCAGCGTCGATGTCCACGCCAGCGTCTTTGTAGGAGAGGGGGGTGTTGCTCATGGAAGTGCCAGTGGAATGGCTGTAAGGGCGGGAGCGCGCAGGAGCGCCAGCCAGGGCCGATAAAATTTGACTGATTTTACGGTCCCCCGTTTCACACCATGCAATTTTCCCCCGCCCAGATTCGTGCCGCCACCTGGCTGGGCATGGGATTGTTGGCCTGGCTGCTGCTGGCGGCCTTGTCGCCTGTGCTGATGCCTTTTGTGCTGGCCGCCGTGCTGGCTTATGCGCTGCATCCCTGGGTGGAGCGCATGGCTGCGCGCCGTGTGCCGCGCTGGTTGGGCGCAGGGCTGGCCATCACGGTGCTGATGCTGGTGATGCTGGCCGTGGCATTGCTCATTGTGCCGGTGGTGAGCAAGCAGGTGCCGCTGTTGCGCGAGCAGGTGCCGGCGCTGCTGGAACACCTCAACCTCTGGTTGACCCCGCTGGCCGCACGGTTTGGGCTGGATTTGCAGATCGACGTCAACCTGGTGCGCGACACCTTGCGCAAGCTGGTGTCGGGCCACGAAAGCGAGCTGATCGATGGCCTTTTGTCCTCGCTGCGCATTGGCGGCAGCGCCGTGCTGGCCATCGTCGGCAACTTCACCCTCATGCCCATCGTCGCCTATTACCTGCTGCTGGATTGGGATGGCATGGTTGGGCGCGTCAAGGCCCTGGTGCCACCGCGCTGGCTGGAGCCGACGCAGCGCTTTCTGGACGAGACCGACGCCGTGCTCGGCCAGTACCTGCGTGGCCAGTTGCTGGTCATGGGCATCCTGGCCGTCTTCTACACCGTGGCGCTGGCCCTGTGTGGCCTCAAGCTGGCGCTGCCCATCGGCGTCTTCACCGGCTTGGCGGTGTTTGTGCCCTACCTGGGTTTTGGCCTGGGCCTGGTGCTGGCCCTGCTGGCGGCACTCTTGCAGTTCCAGAGCCTCACCGCCGTGGCCCTTGTGGGCGCGGTCTACGCCATCGGCCAGGTGGTGGAAAGCATGTACCTCACCCCCCGCCTGTTGGGTGAGCGCATCGGCTTGCACCCCATCGCCGTGATTTTTGCCTTGTTGGCCTTTGGTCACCTGCTGGGTTTTGTGGGGGTGTTGATTGCTCTGCCCGCCAGCGCGGTTTTGCTGGTGGCGCTGCGCCGGCTGCAGACGCTGTACGTGGGCAGCGATTTGTACCAGGACGGCAAATGAAACAACTCGCCCTGGACATTGGCTTGGCGCCCCTGCCTTCGCTGGACAACTTTGCGTCGCACGGCAACGAGGCCGCGCTGGACCACCTGCACCTGTGGGTGCACAACCCGCTGCGTTCGCCCGTGCCCACGCTGCTCTGGGGCCCACCGGGCTGTGGCAAGACCCATTTGTTGCAGGCCGTTCGCCTGGCCTTGCTGGGGCAGGGCACCGCCGTCGGTTGGCTGGACGCCTCCATCGCCGACCCCCCTGCCTTCGATGAGCGCTGGGGCGCCGTGCTGATGGACGATTGCCACCTGTTCACCGCCGCGCAGCAGGCGGCGGCCTTCAACTGGTTCGTCAACGCCCAGACGCCCCATGCCGGCCAGGCCCGCTGGGTGCTGGCCACGTCTGACCGCCCGCCGGCCGACCTGCAACTGCGTGAGGATCTCCGTACACGGCTCGGCTGGGGCCATGTGTTCCAATTGCAGGGTTTGGCCGAGGCCGAGCGCCGCGCGGTGTTGCGCCGCGCCGCCGACGAACGGGGCGTTTTTCTGGGCGACGAGGTCATGGATTTCATGCTCAACCGCTTCTCGCGCGACCTGGGCAGCCTCATGGCCCTGCTCGACGAACTGGACGCCTACGCGCTGCGCACCCAACGCGCCATCACCATCCCGCTGATCAAGGCGATGCTTGAGAACGAATGAGACTTGCACTGTTTGACCTGGACCACACGCTGATCCCGCTGGATTCGGACCACGCGTGGGGCCAATTCACCGTGGCTCAGGGCTGGCGTGACGCCGAGGCCTTCGGTCGCACCAACGACGCCTTTTACGCCCAGTACAAGGCCGGCACGCTGGACATCGCCGAGTACATCCGCTTTGCCACCGAAGTCATCCGCGAGCTGGGGCCGGAGCGGGCCGCCGCCGCCCATGCCGACTTCATGCGCGAGATGGTGTTGCCCCACATCCAGCCCCAGGCCCTGCAACTGGTGCGCCACCACCAAGCCGCGGGCGACACGGTGGTCATCGTCACCGCGACCAACGAGTTCGTCACCCGTCCCATCGCCGATGCGTTTGGCGTGGCCGAGCTGATCGCCATCCGGCTGGTGCGCGATGCCGCCGGCAACCCCACCGGCGAGATTGTCGGCACACCATCCTTCCGCGAAGGCAAGGTGGTGCGCGTGGCCGAGTGGCTGGCACAACGCGGCCTGGGATGGGCCGACGTGAGCCACAGCACCTTTTACAGCGACTCTATCAACGACCTGGCCATGCTCGAACACGTGCACGCGCCGGTGGCTGCCAACCCCGACGAGCGCCTGCTGGCCATTGCGCAAGCGCGTGGCTGGCGCATACTGAACCTCTTCCATGATCAAGAAATTCATTGACAAGCTGCTGGGCAAGTCCAGCCCTGCCGCGTCCCGCTTTGGCAAACGCGAAGACGTGCCGGTGTCGGTGCATGGCATCGACCCCACGCTGGTGGACCAGCGCGCGCTCGACGTGGTGGAGACACTGCAACGCGGTGGCTACCAAGCCTACATCGTGGGTGGCGCGGTGCGCGACCTGCTGCTGGGCCTCAAGCCCAAGGACTTCGACGTCGCCACCGATGCCACGCCCGAGCAGGTCAAGGGGCTGTTCCGCCGCGCCTTCATCATCGGGCGGCGCTTTCGCATCGTGCACGTGGTGTTCGGTCGGGGCCGGCAAGACCGGGGCTTGAGCGAGGTGATCGAGGTCTCGACCTTTCGCGCCCACCTGGACAGCGCCGACGCTGAGCAGGTGAGCGGCAACGAACGCACCAGCAAAAACGCCCTGGCTGGTATGACCCACGCGGTCGATGCCAGCGGACGCGTGCTGCGCGACAACGTGTGGGGCCCGATCGAACACGACGCCGCGCGCCGCGACTTCAGCATCAACGCCATGTACTACGACCCGCAGACGCAGGTGGTGGTCGATTTCCACCACGGCATCCGCGACGCCAAGAAGCGCGTGCTGCGCATGATTGGCGATCCGGCCACCCGCTACCGCGAAGATCCGGTGCGCATCATCCGCGCCGTGCGTTTTGGCGCCAAGCTCTCGGCCTTGGGCTTCAAGTTCGACGCCAAAACGCGTGAGCCGCTGCAGTCCTCGCGCAGCCTGCTGGCCGACGTGCCGCAGAGCCGCCTGTTCGACGAGATGCTCAAGCTGCTGCAGACCGGCCACGCGCTCGCCAGCGTGGAACAGCTCAAGGCCACGGGCCTGGCCACCGGCATCTACCCGCTGCTGGACGTGGTGGTGCAACGCGCCGATGAGCCCTTCGTGAAGTTGGCCCTGCAGGACACCGACCGCCGCGTGGGTGAAAACAAACCCGTGGCGCCCAGCTTTTTGTTGGCCTGCGTGTTGTGGGCCGATGTGCGTGCCGGTTGGGACAAGCGCCAGGCCAATGGCGAGCAAGCCTTTGCCGCCTTGCAGGATGCGGTGGACGATGCCTTCAACGCCCGCATCGGCGACGTGTCGGGCCGGGGCAAACTGGGCACCGACATGCGCGAGATCTGGACCATGCAGCCGCGCTTTGACCGCCGCACGGGCTCCTCGGTGTTTTCGCTGGTGGAGCAGCCGCGTTTTCGCGCCGGTTTCGACTTTTTGCGCCTCCGTGCGCAGACCGGCGAGGTGGATGAAGAGTTGGCCCACTGGTGGGAAACCTTCAGCACCGCCAGCGACGCCGTGCGTCGCGACATGGTGGATGCTGTGCGCCAGGAGCAGCAGAAACAAAAAGGCGGCGCCAAGGCCACCAGGGTGCGCCGTGTGCCTGCCGCCGCGCCAGCATCTGCGCCAGAGCAAGATCCGCGCTTCCGGGAGGTCCAGGCTGACGACGAAGACACACCGGACGCTGCCACACCGCCGTTGGACGCTGCCGGCGGCGGCTCACCCGTGCGCAAACGCCGCCACCGTCGCCGCAAGCCCGGTGGTGGCGAAGGTGGGGCCGCCCCCACGCCAGAAGGCGGTGGCGACTGAGCCATGACGGTTGTGCCCGTGTCCGCCTTTGTGGCCCTGGGCGCCAACCTGGGCGATGCGGCCGCCACCGTGCGCCAGGCCATCACCGACCTGGGGACCTTGCCACAGACGCGCCTGGTGCGAGCCTCTCGCCTGTACCGCAGCGCTCCCTGGGAGGCGAGCGGGCCCGATTTCTTCAACGCCGTGACCGAAGTGGCGACCTTGCTGGACGCACATGCGTTGCTGGCGGCCTTGCACGGGCTGGAGCAGGCCGCCGGCCGCGAGCGGCCCTATCTGAATGCGCCCCGCACACTGGACCTGGACCTGCTGCTGTACGGCGATGACCACATCGCCACCCCCTCATTGACCGTGCCACATCCCCGCATGGATCAACGCGCATTTGTGTTGCGACCGCTGGCCGAAATTGCCCCCGACAAGGTGAGCGCCACCGCCTTGGCGGCCGTGGCCGCGCAAGACGCGAGGCCGCTATGAGTCCCGCCCGCCACCTGCGTTGTGTTGCGCTGGTGTGGGCGTGGATGTGGGCATGGGTGCTGGTGGGTTGTGCCGCCACGCCAGCGCCCAAGGGTGAGGTGACCTCCGCGCCCACCACGGCCGCCGAGTTGGGCCAGTCCGACGTCAACCGCATGGCCACCCTGGGCATGCGGGCCAACCTCGACAGCCTGATGAGCCTGGCCGACAAGCTCTACCGCCGCAACCCGCGTGAATGGCGCAAGGGCGGGGCCACGGGACGCGAGGAAGCGTTGCAGCGTTTGCGGGTGGCGATCGAACAGCGCCAGCCGTGGCCGGCCTTGCAAGGCCGGCGCGACATCGCCGCTTTGGCCTTGGCTTTGTCACCCGATTTCGCGGCCGACCGTGTGGCGGCCTTCATCGCCGCCACCGCCGACATGGTCATCGTGGCGCACGGTGGCAAGACCGAGTTCTACCTGATCGACAGCCTGGACGCCCAGAGCCTGTACAACGCCGCGCGCAATGTGGAAATTGCCGTGTGGATGCTGGCACAGCGCCGCGATGCCAGTGGCCAGCCCCTGTTGCTGGCCGACGAAATCGGAGCCCAGACGCGCAACCTGAGTTTTGAGCGCGAGTTTGGCAAGGTCGTGGCGCGTTTGGACCTGCTCGCCGCCGTGTCGGCCGAAAAGTACCGCCGCGCGGTGGTGAGTTACGTGCAAAACCTGTTGGGTGGCACGCTGTTGCAGTTTTTGCCTGTGCGTGCCGTGGTCGCGCCTTGATGTTCAGGGCGCCAGGCGCTCACGGTGCCAGCCTCCGCCTGCTTGGGGTGTGTAGCGCAGCCGGTCATGGAGGCGGCTTTTTCGGCCTTGCCAGAACTGCCACTGTTCGGGCTTGAGCCGGTAGCCGCCCCAATGTGGCGGGCGGGGCGGATGCAAAAGGAACTTGGCGCCGAACTTGGCCGCGTTGGCCACCAGCACGCCGCGGCCCTCAATCACCTCGCTCTGTGGGCTGGCCCAGGCGCCGATGCGGCTGTCCAGCGGGCGGCTGTGGAAGTAAGCGTCGCTTTCTTCGTCGCTGACCTTCTCCACCACCCCTTCAATACGCACCACCCGCTCCAGCTCCACCCAGTGGAACTGCAAGGCCGCAAAGGGGTTGCCGGCCAGTTCGCGGCCCTTGCGGCTCTCATAGTTGGTGTACCAGACGATGCCACGTTCGTCATAGCCCTTGATCAGCACCACGCGCGTGCTCGGGCGCAGGTCGCTGCCCACCGTGGCCAGTGTCATGGCGTTGGGTTCGGGTACCTGGCCCTGAATGGCCTGCTGCAGCCACAGGTCAAACTGTTTCAGCGGGTCGGCAAGGGAATCGGTTTCGCTGAGCTCGGCCTTTTCGTAGCTCTTGCGCAAATCGGCGATGTTCATGGGGTGTGGTGGTGTGAGGGATGGGGGGCCGCGAGTGCCACCACACGCTCCAGTTCGGCATCCTGGATGCCGATGGCGCGCAGGTGGTCGCAGGTCAGGCGGGCGTAGTCGAGTGTGCTGCCATAACGCCCACGCGAGCGGGCAAAAATCTCGCGGTAGCGGGCGTCAGTCAGGCGGCCGGTGTAGTTGGGGCTGTGGCGCGACAGCGTGAAGGACAGTGCACTGACCGGTCCTTGTGGCGTTAGGCAGGGCAGCCATTTTGGGTCGTACACCGGGTTGGGCATTTCGCGTTGCCACAGCTGGGGCAACATGTCCGGCACGTGGTCGGCCTGGATGCGCAAGGCCATGCCCCGGCAACTGCCGCCGCTGATGAGGGCGAGCACCAGGCCAGGCCGTTCGGGTGTGCCCCGGTTCACCCGGCTCCACATTTGCAACGCGCGGTGGTGGCCATGCACGCGGGCAGGGCGTTTTTCGGCCACCTCGAATTCGGTTTTCCAGATCAGTGAGCCGTAGGCAAACAGCCAGAGGTCGTCACCTTGCGCGCGCCATTCATCGAAGGTGCGTTGCAGCATGGTCGCGGCGCAGCGGATGGTGGTCATGGGGTGGCAACTAAAATGTCAGACAGTTCTTTCAAGCATACCCGCGAGCGCATGGCCACACGACCCCTTCCCGATAGCCTTGATTTGCGCCACCTGGCGCAGTCGGGGGACACCCTGGCGGGCGAAGACGCATTGGCCTTGTTCCCGCGCCTGGTGGCCGAAGCCGCCGACACCGAACCGCGCCTGGTGCGCTGGGCCGCGCAAGCCGAATGGCGGCGTGCCGTGGCCGCACCGGGTACGGTTGCGCAACAGGCGCCGGTGTTGTGGCTGCACGTGAGCGCTTCCACCGAGTTGCCGGTGGTGTGCCAGCGTTGCCTCACGCCCGTGGTTGAGGCGCTGGCGGTGGACCGCTGGTTCCGCTTTGTCGCCGACGAAGCGACCGCCGACGCCGAAGACGAGGACAGCGAAGAGGACGTGCTGGTGTTCCAGCCGGCGTTCAACCTGCGCGAACTGGTCGAGGACGAACTCATCATGGCCCAGCCGCTGGTGCCCATGCACGAGGTCTGCCCGACCGTGCTGCCGACCTCCGCAGGCCCTGCGTTGGAGGACGCACCCGCCAAGCCCAACCCCTTTGCGGTGCTACAGCAGATCAAGAAGGGCTGACCCTTGCTGGTCACTCGTCTCAGATGAGGCTATAATGCGTGATTTGGCGCCGGCCACGGCTTGAGTGGTATGTATGGTTTTGGCGCATTTCACTCACCTTATTTTTCCAGGAGCCAACCATGGCCGTTCAGCAAAACAAAAAGTCGCCCTCCAAGCGCGGTATGCACCGTTCGCACAACGCCCTGACCACCCCGGGCACGGCCGTTGAGCCCACCACCGGTGAAGTGCACCTGCGCCACCACATCAGCCCCAACGGTTTCTACCGTGGTCGCCAGGTGCTGAAAAACAAGTCCGAGGCCTGATCGCGCGTCCGCGCTTATCGGTTTCACGGCTTTTTCAGCCCAATCAAGGCCCGGCGCTACGCCATCAGTAGCCTCGGGCCTTTTTGTTTGCACGCATGATCACCCTTGCCGTTGACTGCATGGGCGGCGACCACGGTCCCGCCATCACCTTGCCGGCCTGTCGGCGCCTGTTGGAGCGCCATGCCGACGTGCACCTGCTGCTGGTGGGTTTGCCCGAGGCTTTGAAGGGCTTTGTGCACGAGCGTGCCACCGTGGTGCCCGCCAGCGAGGTGGTGGCGATGGACGACCCGGTCGAGGTGGCGCTGCGCCGCAAGAAGGACTCGTCGATGCGGGTGGCGATACAGCAGGTCAAAGATGGCCGCGCCCAGGCGGTGTTATCTGCCGGCAACACGGGGGCTTTGATGGCGATTGCGCGCTATCTGCTCAAAACCCTCGACGGTATCGACCGCCCCGCGATTGCCTATCCCATGCCCAATGCCTTGGGTGGCTCGACCACGGTGCTCGATTTGGGCGCCAATGTGGACTGCACCGAACAGCACCTGCTGGAGTTCGCTGTCATGGGCTCGGCCCTCGATTCGGTGCTCAAGAACAAACCGCAGCCCACCGTGGGCCTGCTCAACATCGGCTCCGAAGCCATCAAGGGCAACGAAGTCATCAAGAAGGCCGGCGAGCTGCTGCGCAGCGCCGCAGACGCGGGCGACCTGAACTTCATCGGCAACGTTGAGGGCAACGACATCTTCAAGGGCACGGCCGATATCGTGGTCTGCGACGGATTTGTGGGCAACGTCGCCCTCAAGGCCAGCGAAGGCCTGGCGTCGATGATCGCTGCCTTCCTCAAACAAGAGTTCTCTCGCAACATCTTCACCAAAATGGCAGCTGTTGTTGCTTATCCGGTGTTATCTGCTTTCAAAAAACGCGCCGACTACCGCCGTTACAACGGCGCGGCCTTGTTGGGCCTGCGCGGGCTGGTGTTCAAGAGCCATGGCTCGGCCGATCCCTTTGCTTTTGAACAGGCCTTGAACCGGGCGTATGATGCGGCCCGCAACCACCTGCTGGAACGTGTGCAGGCCCGCATTGCGCACGCCGCGCCTTTGTTGACCGGCGCCAGCGCTGTGCCCGTCTCCGCGGCCACCCCAGATTAAATGAGCGCTTTTTCTCGCATCACCGGCACCGGCAGCTACTTGCCGCCGCGCCGCGTCACCAATGCCGACCTCGCGGCCGAGTTGGCCACCCGGGGTCTGGAAACGTCAGACGAATGGATTGTGGAACGCACCGGCATCCGGGCGCGCCACTTTGCTGCGCCCGACGTGTGCAGCAGCGACCTGGGCGCCGAAGCGGCCCGTCGCGCGATCGATGCCGCCGGCTTGCAGCCGCAGGACATCGATCTCATCATCGTCGCCACGTCCACGCCGGACATGGTGTTCCCCTCCACGGCCGCCATCCTGCAGCACAAGCTGGGCATCGCAGGCTGCCCGGTGTTTGACGTGCAGGCGGTGTGCAGCGGTTTTGTCTACGCGCTGACCGTGGCCGACGCCATGATCCGCACCGGCACCGCCCACAAGGCGCTGGTGATCGGCGCCGAGGTGTTCAGCCGCATCCTCGATTTCAACGACCGCACCACCTGCGTGCTGTTTGGCGATGGTGCTGGCGCTGTGGTGCTGGAGGCCAGCGACACGCCGGGCATTCTTGCCACCGATTTGCACGCCGACGGCAAACACGTGGGCATTCTGTGTGTGCCGGGCACGGTGTCGGGTGGTCAGGTGTTGGGCGATCCGACCCTCAAGATGGACGGACAGGCGGTGTTCAAGCTGGCCGTGGGCGTGCTGGAAGACGCTGCCCGGGCCACGCTGGCCAAAGCGGGTTTGCAGGACACCGACATCGACTGGCTGATCCCGCACCAGGCCAACATCCGCATCATGACCAGCACCGCGCGCAAGCTCAAGCTGCCCATGAACAAGGTGGTGGTCACGGTCGATCAGCACGGCAACACGTCGGCTGCCTCCATTCCGCTGGCCCTGGACCACGCGGTGCGCGCCGGGCAGGTCCAGAAAGGCCAAAAACTCATGCTCGAAGGTGTGGGCGGTGGCTTCACCTGGGGTGCGGTGCTGCTCACGTTCTGAGCGCGAACCCCGGTTTTGATTCATTCAGTGTGTGGGCGTCTGCCCACCCGAGGTTGATGTCATGAAATCCTTTGCTTTTGTATTTCCCGGCCAGGGCTCCCAGTCCGTGGGCATGCTGGACGCCTGGGGCGACCACCCCGTGGTGCTCGAAACCCTGAAAGAGGCGTCTGATGCTTTGGGTGAGGACGTGGGCCGCCTGATCCACGAAGGCCCCAAAGAGGCCCTGGCCCTGACCACCAACACCCAGCCGGTGATGCTGGTGGCGGCCGTGGCCGCGTGGCGTGTCTGGCGTGCCGAGGGCGGGGCCTTGCCTGCGGCCGTGGCTGGTCACTCGTTGGGTGAGTATTCGGCGCTGGTGGCGTCTGGCGTGTTGACCCTCGCTCAGGCGGCGCCGCTGGTGCGCTTTCGCGCGGCCGCCATGCAAGAGGCCGTGCCGGTGGGCACCGGCGCCATGGCCGCCATCCTGGGCATGGATGCGGCCAAGGTCATCGCCGGCTGTGCCGAGGCGCAGGCCACGTTTGGCGCAGGCAGTGCCGAGGTGGTGGAGGCGGTGAACTTCAACGACGCCGCCCAGACCGTGATCGCCGGCAGCAAGGCCGCCGTTGAAAAGGCCTGCGAGGTGCTCAAGGCCAACGGGGCCAAACGGGCGTTGCCCTTGCCGGTGTCCGCGCCGTTCCACTCCAGCCTCATGAAGCCGGCAGCCGACAAGCTCAAAGTCAAGTTGGCCGATACCGTGTTTGCGGCCGCGCAGATCCCCTTGGTCAACAATATCGATGTGACGGTGGAAACCGACTCGGACCGCATCCGCGACGCCTTGTACCGCCAGGCTTTTGGTCCGGTGCGCTGGGTCGAGTGTGTTCAGGCCATCAAAGCACGTGGCATCAGCACGCTGGTGGAATGTGGCCCTGGCAAGGTGCTCGCGGGCATGACCAAGCGCATCGACGCCGAACTGACCGGCGCCGCGTTGTTCGATCCGGCCACGCTGGCCGACGTGAAGGAGTTGCTGGCATGAGCGAGATCAAGTTCGAAGGCCAGGTGGCCCTGGTCACGGGTGCCTCGCGTGGCATTGGCGCGGCGATTGCGCTGCAACTGGCCCAGCAAGGCCTCAAGGTCATTGGTACCGCCACCAGCGACGACGGTGCGGCCAAGATCAGCGCGGCCCTGTCGGCGCACGCCGGTTGCCGTGGCGCCAAGCTCGACGTCAACAACGCGGCCGATGGCGAAGCCCTGGTGGACGCCATCGTGAAAGAACATGGCGGCTTGCAGGTGCTGGTGAACAACGCCGGCATCACCCGGGACATGTTGGCCATGCGCCTGAAGGACGACGACTGGGACGCGGTGCTGGACACCAACCTCAAGGCCGTGTTCCGCATGAGCCGTGCCGTCATCCGACCCATGATGAAGCAGCGCTATGGCCGCATCATCGCGATCACCAGTGTGGTGGGTGCTTCGGGCAACCCGGGGCAGGCCAACTACGCGGCCGCCAAAGCCGGTGTGGCCGGCATGACCCGCGCCCTGGCGCGTGAGCTCGGCAGCCGCAACATCACCGTCAACTGCGTGGCGCCCGGTTTCATCGAGACCGACATGACCGCCAGCCTGGCCGAAGAACAGCAAAAGGCGCTGCTCGGCCAGATTCCCCTGGGCCACCTGGGCAAGCCGGCCGACATCGCACACGCGGTGTCCTTCCTGGCCTCGCCCCAGGCGGCCTACATCACGGGTCAAGAACTGCACGTCAACGGCGGCATGTTCATGGCCTGAAACCGTTCTCAAACGTCGTTTGAATCCGCCCGGCGGGTCGGCAGGGGCACTTTTAGGTGCGATACCCTAGCCCGGCTAAAATGGCGGCCTTCAATCCAACCACCCTTTGAGGGACTTATGAGCGATATCGAAGCACGTGTGAAGAAAATCATTGCCGAGCAACTCGGCGTGGAGGAAAGCCAGGTCACCAACGAAAAAGCCTTCGTGGCCGATCTGGGCGCTGACTCGCTCGATACCGTGGAACTGGTGATGGCGCTGGAAGACGAATTCGGCATCGAGATCCCCGACGAAGACGCGGAGAAGATCACCACGGTGCAAAACGCCATCGACTACGCAGTCAACCACCAGAAGGCTTGATTTGGCATGACCAGACGCCGTGTTGTCGTGACCGGTCTGGGCTGCGTGAGTCCCGTGGGCAACACGGTGGACGAAGCCTGGGCCAACCTGCTCGCCGGTCGCTCCGGCATTGACCTGGTCACCAAATTCGATGCCTCCAACTTCGCCTGCAAAATTGCGGGTGAGGTCAAGAATTTTCCGCTCGAGTCCTACATCGGCGCCAAAGAGGCGCGGAGCATGGACACCTTCATCCACTACGGCATCGCCGCTGCGGCCCAGGCCGTGGCCGACGCCGGGTTGAAGGTGGGCGACGCGCTCGATGGCGATGCCGCCGAGCGCATTGGCTGTGTGATCGGTTCGGGCATTGGCGGTTTGCCAATGATCGAAGAGACCCACGCCGAACTGACCAACCGGGGGCCCCGGCGCATTTCGCCGTTTTTTGTCCCAGCGTCCATCTCCAACATGATCGCCGGTCATGTGTCGATGCGCTTTGGTTTCAAAGGCCCCAACCTGGCCATCGTGACCGCCTGCACCACCGGCCTGCATTGCATCGGTGAAGCTGGCCGGCTGATCGAATACGGTGACGCCGACGTGGTGGTGGCGGGCGGCTCCGAAGCCACCGTGTCACCCCTGGGCATTGGCGGTTTTGCCGCCATGCGTGCGCTCTCCACCCGCAACGACGACCCCGCCACCGCATCCCGCCCTTGGGACAAGGACCGCGATGGTTTTGTGCTGGGCGAAGGTGCGGGTGTGTTGGTGCTCGAAGAGTACGAACACGCCAAGGCGCGTGGCGCCAAGATTTACGCCGAACTGGCGGGTTTTGGCATGAGCGCCGATGCGGGCCACATGACCGCACCCAACATGGACGGCCCACGCCGCGCCATGGTGCTGGCCTTGCGCAACGCCGGCATCAACGCCGATCAGATCGACTACCTGAACGCGCACGGCACGTCCACCCCGCTGGGGGACGTGAACGAAACCAATGCGATCAAGGCCGCGCTGGGTGAGCACGCCAAGAAGACGGTGGTCAACTCGACCAAGTCCATGACCGGCCACCTGCTGGGTGGCGCGGGTGGCATCGAATCGGTGTTCACCGTGTTGGCGCTGCACCACCAGAAGAGCCCGCCGACCATCAACATCTTCAACCAGGACCCCGAGTGCGACCTGGACTACTGCGCCAACACCGCGCGCGACCTGAAGATCGATGTGGCGATGAAAAACAACTTCGGTTTTGGCGGCACCAACGGCACGCTGATCTTCAAGCGCGTCTGAGCCACCTTTGCTGAATGCCGGGCACGCCCCGCTACCACGCCCCGCCGGTGTCTTACCCGGTGGGGCGTTGTTTTTGGGAGGGTGGCGTGCTGCTGGGTTTGTGTTTGTTGTTGCTGGGCACACTGCTCACCGCCGCGACCGTGGGGGCTGATCCACGCGAACACCCTGCCGCGGCACGTTTTCTGGTTTTGGGCTTGCTCGGCTGGTGTTTGGCAGCGGCTTTGGCTTTTCGGCATTGGCGACGGAGCCCCCAGGGACAGCTGCGCTGGGTCCGAGGCCAGTGGACGTGGTCGGCGGACGGCGCGAACGACGCCCACCTCCTGTCTGCGATTGAGCTGGCTTGGGATGGCCAGACACTGCTCTTGTTGCGACTGCATGCCCCTTCTGCGGTGCCGCGTTGGGTTTGGCTGGAACGCCAGCGCGATGTGGCGCGTTGGGATGACCTGCGCCGTGCGGTGTGGGCATGCCAACGGGAATCAAACGCAGGCACTTGATACCGCGCGTCCGGCTCGGTCTGACCCATGGGGTATATTTCGCGGCCACTCCAGCGACCATGAACCCCGACGACCACATCTCACCGCCTGCACCCGATAGCGACGTTTTGCTGGTCCAGCGTACCCTGGCGGGCGAGGAGCGGGCTTTCGAGATGCTGGTCATCAAATACCAACGACGCATCGAGCGCCTGATCGGGCGCATGGTGCGCGACGTGGACCTGGTGCCCGACATTGCCCAGGAAACCTTCATCCGTGCCTACCGGGCCCTGTCACAGTTCCGAGGTGACGCCCAGTTCTACACTTGGCTTTACCGCATCGCGGTCAACACCGCCAAGAAGCAACTGCTGGAACTGAAACGCGACCCGGTGATCCTGATGTCGTCCATGAAATCGGCGGACGACGATGAAACTTCCGGCGCCGATCTGGAACCAACGCAGCAGATTGCCGATGCCGAGACGCCCGAGGCCGTGTTGGCCAGCAAGGAAATTGCTGCCGCCGTGAATGCCGCCATGGAGGCCTTGCCCACGGAGCTGTGCCAAGCCATCACCTTGCGTGAGATCGATGGTTTGAGCTACGAGGAAATTGCCGTGGCGCTGGACTGTCCGATCGGAACCGTGCGCTCGCGGATTTTCCGTGCCCGCGAAGCGATTTCGGCCCGCATCAAGCCCTTGCTGGAAAACCAGTCCGGCAAGCGCTGGTGACGCATTGGCATCGACGACGTTTTTTTTGTGAGTGTGACCATGAACCGCCCAACGACTCCAGCCCACGTTCCTTTTGGCGCGGCGAACCCGCCGGTCGCCGATGGGTCTGTGCACGAACAGCTGTCGGCGCTCGTCGATGGTGAAGTCGATGCCGGTGCCGCAGCGGCGCTGTGGCGCGACGATGGCGGCGTGGTTTGCGCCACCTGGGCGCGTTACCAGGTGATTGGGGAGGCCTTGCGTGGCGCGCCCGCTCAGGCCGCCGACGCTGAGCGTGTGTCAGCCATCATGCAGCGGGTGCGTCAGGAGCGCGCCGCCACCACGCCAGCACCGGTGGCGGTATCGGTAGCGGTGGCCCCCACCCGCGCCGAAGCCGCCAACGACGCCGTGTTCCGCTGGAAGATGCTCGCGGGTTTCGCTTCTTTGGCCGCTGTGGTGGCCGTGGCCTGGAACATGTCGGGTGCCGGGGGTGCCGGGGGTGCCGGGGGTGCCAGTGATGCCGCCGGGCCTCAGCTGGCGCAGGCACCGGTGCTGACCGCGCCTGTGGCGGCAGCCCCTGCGGCGCCGGTGGTGGCACCGGTGATGGTGGCCGGTGAACAAGGCCCCGTGCTGCGCGATCCGCGCCTTGAAGAGTTGATGGCAGCCCACCGCCAGGCGGGTGGCATGTCTGCGTTGCAGATGCCGGCCGGCTTCCTGCGCAACGCCGCCTTTGACTTGCCGGAAGGGCAGCGATGAGCCGCGTGGGTGATTGCCGTGTGTTGGCGCGTGGCCTGGGCCGCCCGATGGCAGGCCTTGCCTTGTGGGTCGCGCTGGCGGCCTCGGGCGCCATGGCCCAGACACCCGGTGCCGCATCCGGCGGCACGGCCGCGCCGCCCAGCCTGAACCAGTGGTTGGACCGCCTGCAGGACGCATCCCGCCGCCGGGCCTACATTGGCACCTTTGTGGTCTCCGCCGGCACCACCATGTCGGCTTCGAAGATCTGGCATGTGTGCGATGGCACACAACAGATGGAGCGCATTGATTCGCTCACCGGCACCGCGCGCACGACCTTGCGCAAGAACGACGAGGTGCTCACCCTGGTGCCCGAATCGCGCGTGGCTTGGGCTGAAAAACGCGAGGCGCTGCGCCCCTTCCCCGACCAGATCAAAACGCCTGGCAATGCCATTGAGGAGCACTACACGCTGCGCCTGCTGGGTGTGGAGCGTGTGGCCGGTTTTGACGCCGACGTGTTGCACATCCAGCCACGCGATGCGCTGCGATTTGGCTACCGCGTGTGGTCTGAAAAGCAGACCGGCCTGACGGTCAAGATGCAGACGCTGGACGGACAGGGTCAAGTGATCGAGCAGATGGTGTTCTCCGAGTTGCAGCTGGACGCGCCGGTGAAGATGGACACCCTCAGCAAGCTGATGGCCAAAACGCAGGGCTACAAAATCCTGCGGCCTCAGCTCAACAAGACCACACCTGAGGCCCAGGGCTGGCGGCTGCGCCAGGATGTTCCGGGCTTTCAGGGCATGAGCAGTCACACGCGCGGCGACCCGGCAGCGCCCGCCGGCAGCCTGCCCATGCAATGGGTGTTTTCCGATGGCCTGAGTTCGGTGTCGTTGTTTGTGGAGCCCTTTGATGCGCAGCGGCACCGCCGTGAAGGCGCTTCGTCCATGGGTGCCACCCATTCACTCACGGTCCGACTGGGTCAGCATTGGTTGACCGCCATGGGTGAGGTGCCGCCGGCCACGCTGCGCGAATTTGCGCAGTCGCTGGAACGTCTGCGCTGAACCCGGATCACAACCGACACGCGGGGCTCGGTGCTCTGCGGGGTTGAAGAATCGGCCCCATTCCCCATTTTGTGGAAGCCGTTCGTTTAGGAAGGACAAGCATGCAAATTCACACCCACCGCCCCTGGGGGAAACGCCTCGCGGCGGTTGCCCTTGTGACCTCGTTGTCGGTTGCGGCCACGGTTGCGCTGATGCCACTCAAGCCGCTGGCGGCCCAGAGTGTGGGCGCCGTACCGTCTGTGCGGGGCTTGCCGGACTTCACCGATCTGGTGGATGCGGTCGGACCTTCTGTGGTCAATATCCGCACCGTCGAGAAGGTGCGTGGGGGTGCGCGGCCTAGCGGTCAGGAAGAGCAGATGCTCGAGTTCTTCCGCCGCTTTGGTATTCCGCTTCCGCCGGGCGTGACGCCGCGTGGCCCGCGTGCCGAGCGCGATGGCGAGGAGGCCGAACGTCCGCGTGGTGTGGGCTCCGGTTTTGCGCTTACCGCCGACGGGTTCATCATGACCAACGCCCACGTGGTGGACGGTGCCGATGAGGTCATCGTGACCTTGCCGGACAAGCGCGAGTTCAAGGCCCGCATCGTCGGGACCGACAAGCGCACCGACGTGGCCGTGGTCAAGATCGAGGCCACCGGACTCAACGCGGTGAAGATTGGCGATGTCTCCCGCTTGCGTGTGGGCGAGTGGGTGATGGCCATCGGCTCGCCGTTTGGGCTGGAGAACACCGTCACCGCCGGCATCGTGAGTGCCAAGCAGCGCGACACGGGTGACTACCTGCCTTTCATCCAGACCGATGTCGCCATCAACCCCGGCAACTCGGGCGGCCCGCTGATCAACATGCGTGGCGAAGTGGTGGGCATCAACAGCCAGATCTACTCGCGCTCGGGTGGGTTCCAGGGCATTTCCTTTGCCATCCCCATCGACGAGGCGGTGCGCGTGTCTGACCAGTTGCGCAGCAGTGGGCGTGTCACGCGTGGGCGCATTGGTGTGGGCATCGATCAGGTCAGCAAGGAAGTGGCCGAGTCCATCGGCCTGGGCAAGCCTGAGGGCGCCTTGGTGCGCAGCGTGGAGCCCGATTCGCCAGCGGCCAAGGCTGGTATCGAACCGGGTGACATCATCGTGCGCTTTGACGGCAAGGCGATCGAAAAGTCGGTGGATCTGCCGCGCCTGGTGGGCAACACCAAGCCGGGTGCGCGCAGCACCGTCACGGTCTTCCGCCGCGGCAGCACCAAAGATCTGACCATCACCATCGGTGAGGTCGAGCCAGAGCGTGTGGCCCAACGTCCCGAGAGCAAAGACACCAAACCGCCTGCCACCAGCCTGGTCAAGTCTTTGGGCCTGAGTCTGAGCGAGCTGACCGATGCAGCCAAGGCCGAGCTCAAACTCAGCGGCGGCGTGCGAATCGATGGCGCCGAGGGCGCCGCTGCGCGTGCCGGACTGCGCGAGGGCGACGTGATTCTGGCCGTGGCCAACACCGAGGTCAAAGGGCTCAAGGAGTTTGAAGCCGTGGTGGCCAAGGCCGACAAGTCGCGCCCCATCAACGTGTTGTTCCGCCGTGGCGAATGGGCGCAGTACGCGGTGATCCGCCCAGCCACCCGTTGATGCCCGTGTGACGCGGCGGTGAAAAGCCCACCTCGCTGGTGGGCTTTTTGCCCTCTGTTGGCTTTTCGCACGGCGCCGGGCACTCACTTGGGTTGCGGTCCCTTTGTGTGAGTAAACGCCCACTTTTTTCGATTGTGACCTGAACCGGTAAAATCCCGGTCAAACGCCATCGATTGCTGGCGTGTCGTGCGGGGACGGTTCGCGATGCGAAAGGGCTGACGAGTTGCTCACAGGTCTGACAGCGCGTGAGCGAATATCATGTGATTAACCTGTGGATAATTGGGCGTTGTCACCTGGCAACAGGCGCGCCTCTCGATGGTCCCGGCGGTGTGCCCCCCGCTTTTTGCCTAAAATAAAGCCCCAACTATCGCAGTTGCCATTGATTGTTGGTTCGGGGCGCGTCATCCAGTTGACGCGCCCCTTTTTCATGAGCTTTGCCCAGTGGCAGGGCCGTGCTGTCCCAGGCCTCGGCATTGTTGTCGACGCCCTTGTTTGAACCTTTCTCGTGATGAATCACATCAGGAATTTTTCCATCATCGCCCACATCGACCACGGTAAATCCACCCTGGCCGATCGCATCATTTCGCGTTGCGGTGGCTTGTCGGACCGTGAGATGAGCGAGCAGGTGCTCGACTCCATGGACATCGAGAAAGAGCGTGGCATCACCATCAAGGCGCAGACCGCCGCGCTGCAATACAAAGCGCGCGACGGGCAGGTCTACAACCTCAACCTGATCGACACACCCGGCCACGTGGACTTTTCCTATGAGGTGAGCCGTTCGCTGAGTGCCTGCGAAGGCGCGTTGCTGGTGGTGGATGCCAGCCAAGGGGTTGAGGCGCAGACCGTGGCCAACTGCTACACCGCGCTCGACCTCGGTGTGGAGGTGGTGCCCGTTCTCAACAAGATGGATTTGCCCAACGCCGATCCGGACAACGCCAAGGCCGAAATCGAGGACGTGATTGGCATCGATGCCACTGACGCCATCCCCTGTTCGGCCAAAACCGGCATGGGCGTGGAAGACATTCTGGAGGCCGTGGTCGCGCGCATTCCCGCGCCCAAAGGCAACCCGAACGCACCGCTGCGCGCCATGATCGTGGACAGCTGGTTCGACACCTATGTGGGTGTGGTGATGCTGGTGCGCGTGGTCGATGGTCGTCTGCAAAAGGGTGAGCGCTTCAAGATGATGGCCACCAACACGGTGTACAACGCCGACAACCTGGGCGTGTTCACGCCGGCCAACGAGCCGCGCAACTCGCTCGAAGCGGGCGAGGTGGGCTACATCATTGCCGGCATCAAGGAGCTGCAGGCCGCTAAGGTGGGCGACACCATCACCCTGGAAAAGAAGCTGCCCAACAACCTCGGCCCGGCCGAACAGGCACTGCCCGGTTTCAAGGAAGTGCAGCCGCAGGTGTTTGCTGGTCTGTACCCGACCGAGGCCAGCGAGTACGACGCCCTGCGCGATGCGCTGGAAAAACTCAAGCTGAACGACGCCGCGCTGCAATACGAACCCGAGGTCTCGCAGGCGCTGGGTTTTGGCTTCCGCTGCGGCTTCCTGGGCCTGCTGCACATGGAAATTGTGCAGGAGCGCCTCGAGCGCGAATTTGACCAAGACCTCATCACCACCGCGCCGAGCGTGGTCTACGAAGTGGTCAAAGGCGACGGCGAAGTCATCATGGTGGAGAACCCCTCCAAGATGCCCGACATCGGCCGCATCGAGGAGATCCGCGAGCCCATCGTGACCGTGCACCTGTACATGCCGCAGGAGTACGTGGGCGCCGTCATGACACTGGCCAACCAAAAGCGTGGCGCCCAGATCAACATGGCTTACCACGGCAAGCAGGTCATGCTGACCTACGACATGCCGCTGGGTGAAATCGTGCTGGACTTCTTCGACAAGCTCAAGTCCGTCAGCCGTGGTTACGCCTCCATGGACTACGAGTTCAAGGAGTACCGCGCCTCTGACGTGGTCAAGGTCGACATCCTGCTCAACGGCGAGAAGGTCGATGCCCTGTCCATCATCGTCCACCGTTCGCAGTCGCAGTACCGGGGGCGTGCGGTGGCTGCCAAGATGCGCGAGATCATCAGCCGCCAGCAATTTGACGTGGCGATCCAGGCCGCGATTGGCGGCAACATCATCGCGCGCGAAACCATCAAGGCCCTGCGCAAGAACGTGTTGGCCAAGTGTTATGGCGGCGACATCACCCGCAAGCGCAAGCTGCTGGAGAAGCAGAAGGCGGGCAAGAAGCGCATGAAACAGATCGGATCGGTGGAAGTGCCCCAAGAGGCGTTTCTGGCCATTTTGCAAGTGGAGGATTGATGCAGCAGTCGACGATGGGTGGCGTGACCGCCGTGGTGCTGGGCCTGTTTGTGGCCTATGCGGGTGCCTGGTATTTGGGCATGGTGGAGGGCAATTTCGCGCTGCTGCTGTTTTTGGCCACGGTGGTGACCGGGGTGTACTGGGTGGCAGAAAAGCTGCACTTCAAACCCCAACGCGAGCGTGCCGCACAACAACTGAGCGAACAGCATGCCCAGCGCCTGGCCGAACTTCAGCGCCAGGGCATCACCAAGTTCGACACCCAGGGCACGGAGCCGGCCCGCCAGAAATTGCTGGCCCAGCCGTGGTGGCTGGACTGGACCGCCGGATTGTTCCCCGTGATCCTGGTGGTGTTTGTGCTGCGCTCCTTCCTGTTCGAGCCCTTCAAGATCCCGTCGGGCTCCATGATTCCGACCTTGCTGGTGGGCGACCTCATCCTGGTCAACAAATTCCACTACGGCGTGCGCTTGCCGGTGATCAACAAAAAGATCATCGCGAACAACGAGCCGCAACGCGGCGACGTGATGGTGTTCCGCTACCCGCCGCAACCCAGCCTGGACTACATCAAACGCGTGGTGGGTGTGCCGGGCGACGAGGTGGCCTACCTGAACAAGCGCCTGACCGTCAACGGCCAGCCGGTGCCCACGCAGGCGCTGCCCGACTTTTTTGATGCCGACAGCATGCGCTACAGCAAGCAGTTCCAAGAGCAGCTTGACGGCAAAACCTATGGCACCTTGAACGATGAAGGTCGGCCGGCTTTTGTGCCCGGTGCCACCGAGTTCCCGTTCAACGACCAGTGCCGCTACAGCGCCGAAGGTGTGGTGTGCAAGGTGCCAGAAGGCCAGTACTTCATGATGGGCGACAACCGCGACAACTCGCTGGATTCGCGTTATTGGGGTTTTGTGCCAGAGGCCAACATCGTGGGCAAGGCGTTTTTTGTCTGGATGAACTTTGGCAATTTCAAGCGCATCGGGTCTTTCCAGTGAGTAAGATGTTCGGCATCGGAATGTCAACAACCCTCTGGAGATGGGCATGAAATCGACGCAGCGTGGGATGTCCCTGATCGGCTTGCTGTTTGTGGGGGGCGTGCTGGCCTTTTTGGGCGTGATCGTGGCCCAGGCCGTGCCGGTGATGCTGGAATACCAGGCCATCATCAAGGCCTCCAAGAAGGCGGCCCAAGAAACCACCGTGGCCACGGTGCGGGCCGCGTTCGACCGCGCCCAAGCCATCGACGATTTCAGCTCTGTGGCGGGCAAAGACCTGGAAATCACCAAAGAAGACGACAAAGTGGTGGTGTCTTTTGCCTACCAGCGCGAAATTCCCCTGGGCGGGCCGGTCTACCTGACCTTCAAGCTCCAGGGCAACTCCAAGTGATCACGTGAGCGACGACTTGCAGGCGCTGCAGCAGCGGCTGGCACACACCTTCAAACAGCCCAGACTGCTGTCGCGCGCACTGACCCACCGCAGTTTTGGCGCAGAGCACTATGAGCGGCTGGAGTTTTTGGGCGATTCGGTGCTCAACCTGGCCGTTTCGGACTGGCTGTACGGGCAACTGAGCCAGCAGGCCGAAGGGGACCTGTCCCGCATCCGCGCCAACCTGGTCAAACAAGACACCTTGCATGGCCTGGCCGTGGGGCTGGGGCTGCCACAACTGTTGCGCCTGGGCGATGGCGAGAAGCGCTCCGGTGGCAGCAAGCGCCCGTCTATTCTGGCCGACACCTTGGAAGCCATCATCGGTGCGGTCTATCTGGACGCCGGTTTTGACGCTGCGCAGGCGCTGGTGCGCCGGCTCTACCAGAAGGTGGACGTCAATCCCACGATGGTGGCCAGTGCCAAGGACGCGAAGACCGAGTTGCAGGAGTGGCTGCAGGGTCGCAAAATGAAGCTGCCGCAGTACCGTGTGGTGGCCACCCTGGGCGAGGCCCACAAACAAACCTTTGACGTCGAATGCGAGGTGGCCGAGTTGGGTCGAAGCGAACGTGGCATAGGCAATTCACGGCGCGCTGCCGAACAATCCGCAGCGGCTGCCATGCTGCAACACCTCAGAACCTTGCCCTGATGAGCCCCAAATCTCCGAAACCTGCCGACGCAACCAACACGGCGCCCACCGACCCCGACCTGGAGGCGATGCTGGCGCGCGCGCTGGGGCAACCGGGTGCCGAGCCCACCCTGGCCGATGACGCGCCTGTGGCCGAGGCCGAGGTGGTGCCGCCCGAAGCGCAGCACTGTGGCTTCATTGCCATCGTGGGCAAACCCAACGTCGGCAAATCGACCCTGATGAATGCCCTGGTGGGGCAGAAGGTCAGCATCACCTCACGCAAGGCGCAAACCACGCGCCACCGCATCACCGGCATGCGCACGGTGAACGCCACCCAGTTCGTGTTTGTGGACACACCGGGCTTTCAAACCCGCCATGGCAACGCCCTCAACAAGTCGCTCAACAAAACGGTGGTGGGTGCCGTCAACGACGTGGACCTGATCGTTTTTGTGGTGGAAGCCGGTCACTTCAACCTGGCCGACGCCAAGGTGTTGTCGCTGCTGCCGGCCAACGTGCCAGCCATCCTGGTGGCCAACAAGTTCGACCTGGTGCACCGCCGTGGTGAACTGGCCCCTTGGTTGCGCAGCATGCAGGAGCGCCACGCGTTTGCCGAGTACGTGCCCATGTCGGCCAAGAACCCGCGCGACGTGTCGCGCTTCTTCGGCATCTGCGAAAAGTACCTGCCGCAACAACCCTGGATGTTCGACGCCGAGGCCCTGACCGACCGCAGCGAGCGCTTCATGGCCGCCGAGATGGTGCGCGAAAAGCTGTTCCGCCTGACGGGTGACGAATTGCCCTACACCTCCACCGTCGTCATCGACAAGTTCGAGGAAGACGGCAACCTCAAGCGCGTGGCGGCCACCATTGTTGTTGAGCGCGATGGGCACAAGGGCATGGTGATTGGTGACCGGGGTGAAAAACTCAAGCGCATCGGCACCGAAGCGCGGATCGAGCTGGAAAAACTCTGGGGCTGCAAGGTGTTCCTGGAGTTGTGGGTCAAGGTGCGTTCGGGCTGGGCCGACGACGAGGCCCGTGTCCGCTCTTTTGGTTACGAGTGATGCCCCCGCGCTCCGCCGCTTCGCGGGTCGCTGCCCCCCGTGGGGGTGCGGCCTTGCTTGGGGCGGCCCGGCGCGGCGGCCCTGACGGTCGATGAGCCCCCGCGTCACCGACGAACCCTGCTTCATCCTCCACAGCTACCCGTGGAGCGAGTCCAGCCTCATCCTGGAAACCTGGAGCCGACACCACGGTCGTGTCGCCCTGGTGGCCAAGGGCGCAAAAAAGCCCACCTCGCAGTTTCGCCCCGTGCTGCTGCCCTTGCAGCCCTTGCGCCTGAACTGGGGCGGCGATGCCGAGGTGCGCACGCTCAAAGCCGCGCACTGGCCGGGTGGTCATGTCATGCCCACGGGCGAGGCCTTGCTGTCGGGGTACTACCTCAACGAACTGCTCATGCGCCTGCTGGTGCGCGACGATGCCCACGAGGCGCTGTTCGACCACTACACCAGTGCGGTGCGCCATCTGGCCGAAGGCGTGGTGGCGCAATCGGCGGTGCTGCGCACGTTTGAGTTGCTGCTGCTGCGCGAACTGGGCTGGTTGCCTGGTTTGGCCACCTTGGGCCACAGCCCGAACGCCGTGTCATCCACCACGCCCTATGTGCTGATGCCCGAAGGCGGTTTGCGCGAAGCGGTGGATGGTGAAGCCCAGGCCTTGCCTGGCAGCGTTTGGGCGGGCATCCAACGGGCCTTGGACGGTGATGCACCCTTCAGCGACACCTTGCTGGCCTGCCTGCCGGGCCTCAATGGATTGCGCCCGCAACTGCGCACCCTGCTGCACTACCATAGCGGCGTGCGTGTCTTCAAAACGCGCCAGATGGTGCTGGACGTGCAGGCACTCACCGTGCCAGCCGTTTCACCCGCCGCCGATCACCCACAGCTCCGTACCGAATGAGTCGCCAACACACCGCACTGTCCGTCAACGTCAACAAGGTGGCGCTGGTGCGCAACACCCGCCACCTGGGCATTCCCAGTGTCACGCGTGCCGCCACGCTGTGCCTGCAGGCAGGGGCACACGGCATCACGGTGCACCCGCGCCCCGACCAACGCCACGTGCGCACCGGTGACGTGTTCGAGCTGGGCGAGCTGCTGAAGGCCTGGCCCGACCGCGAATACAACATCGAAGGCAACCCCTTCCACAACCTGCTGGACGTTGCGCGTGACGTCAAGGCGCGTGGCCTGCCACTGCACCAGCTCACCTTTGTGCCCGACAGCGAAGGCCAGTTCACCAGCGACCACGGCTGGGCCTTCCCGGCCGACGCGGAACGCCTGAAGCCGGTCATTGCCCAGGCCCGCGCCCTGGGCGCCCGCGTGAGCCTGTTCATGGACCCTGAGCCGGCGCAAATGGCCGCTGCCAAGGCGGTGGGGGCGGACCGCGTGGAGCTCTACACCGAACCCTATGCCGCTGCCTGGCACGCCCCCGAGCGCACCGCGCAGTTGGAGCGCTACCGCGCGGCGGCCCAGGCCGCACTGGACGCGGGTCTGGGCGTCAACGCCGGCCACGACCTCAACCGCGACAACCTGGGTGCATTTGTGCGCGGGGTGCCGGGTGTGGCCGAGGTGTCCATCGGCCACGCGCTGATCGCTGATGCGTTGGAAATGGGCTACGCCGAGACCGTGCGCGCCTACCTGGCCTGCATGTGATGAACAGCCCCCACGCTCCTCACTTCGTGTATCCGCTGCCCCCCGAGGGGGAGCAGCCCCGCCTTGGGGCGGCCCGGCGGCGGGTCGTATGATTTTCGGCATCGGCACGGATGTTTGTGACGTCCGGCGCATCCGCGTCAGCATGGAACGCCACGGCGAGCGCTTCGCACGCAAGGTGCTCAGCGACGCCGAATTTGTCACCTGGCAAGCCCGCAGCGCGCGTTGGCCCGAACGTGGTCTGCGCTACCTGGCGACGCGCTTTTCCGCCAAGGAGGCCTTCAGCAAGGCCATTGGTCTGGGCATGCGCATGCCCATGACCTGGCGCAGCTGCGAAGTGGCCAAACTGCCCAGCGGCCAGCCGGTCATCGTGTTGCACGGCGAACTGAAAACCTGGTTCGAGGCCCGAGGCCTCAGCGCCCACGTCAGCGTCACCGACGAAACCGATTACGCCGCGAGTTTTGTCGTGGTCGAGACGACGGCGTCCAAACCCTCGTCATGAGCACAACGACATCCAGCGGTCGTCGTCCCCTTCGGCCTCAAGGGATCAATCACTTGACCTTTGCGGTGACGGATCTTGAGCGGTCCATTGGCTTCTACACCGGTGTGTTGGGCCTGGAGTTGGTCGCGCGTTGGACGCGCGGCGCGTATTTGCTGGCGGGCAACGATTGGGTATGTCTGTCGCGCGATGCACAGATGCCGGTTCCACCCCAAGCGGGGTACACCCATGCCGCATTCACAGTCGATCAGGCCGATATGGAGGCTTACCGGCAGCAGGTCGATGCCCATGGGGTGCGGGTCTGGCGGAGCAATCAAAGCGAGGGAGATTCGCTTTACTTGCTCGACCCCGACGGCCATCAGTTGGAACTGCATGTGGGCAGTTTGCAAACGCGCCTTCAGGCCGTAGCGGCCCAACCCTATGATGGTTGGGTTTGCTACCGTCGGTAAGTTCACGGCCACATCGGCCATGCTCTCCGTTGTCGCCCCTCGGACCGAATCCATGACACAACACGCACCCCTCATCATTGATGTCGCCGGCCTCGTCTTGACCGACACCGACCGCCAGCGCCTGGCCCACCCGTTGGTGGGCGGCATCATCCTGTTTGGCCGCAACTGGCAGAGCCGCACCCAGCTCACAGCCTTGTGTGCCGAGATCAAGGCCGTGCGAGCCGATCTGCTGATCGCGGTGGACCACGAAGGCGGGCGGGTGCAGCGCTTTCGTACCGATGGCTTCACGCATTTGCCGCCCATGCGCGCGTTTGGCGAGCTGTGGCTGCGCCCGGACAAGACCACACCCGGCGCCAACGCGTTGGCCGCTTGCAATGCCGCCGCTGCGGCAGGCTACGTGCTGGGCGCCGAGCTGCGGGCCTGCGGTGTGGACTTCAGCTTCACCCCGGTGCTGGACCTGGACCATGGCGGCAGCACGGTGATTGGCGACCGGGCGTTTGCCCGTGATGCACGCGTGGTCGCTGCCCTCGCGCAAAACCTCATGCATGGCCTGCGCCAGAGTGGCATGGGCAACTGCGGCAAACATTTTCCTGGGCATGGCTTCGTCAAGGCCGATTCCCACACCGACGTGCCGGTGGACAAACGCAGCCTCAAAGCCATCCTGGCCGACGACGCTGCCCCCTACGGCTGGCTGTCGGCCACGCTGGACGCCGTGATGCCTGCCCACGTCATCTACCCCAAGGTGGATAGCCGGCCGGCGGGTTTTTCGTCGGTGTGGCTGCAAGACGTCTTGCGCCATCGGCTGGGATTTCAGGGCGCGGTGTTCAGTGACGATCTCAGCATGGCCGGCGCGCGCGTGATCGACGGACGCCCGGTGAGCTTCACCGATGCGGTGTTGGCTGCACTGGATGCCGGCGGTGATTTGGCCTTGTTGTGCAACCAGTCGCTGGTGGCCGGTGGCGAGGCCATCGACGAGGTGATCGACGCGCTGGCACGTGCCCAGCTGACCGGCCGCTGGACGCCCAGCGAAGCCAGCGAGCAGCGCCGCCTGGCTTTGTTGCCCACCGCAGCCGCACCCGATTGGGACACGCTTATGGTGTCAGCGCGCTACATGCACGCGTTGTCGCTGTTGCCCTGATCAGGCCCGGGGCAGTTTGTCCACCAGATCGCCCACCAGCTCCAAACGCAGCAGCGGGTTGTCCAGCGCCAACAGGCGTTGTTTCACTTGGTTGGATTCGGGCAGGAAGTCGCACCAGCGGTTGGCCACCCAGCCCGCGTCTTGCCAGTGATCGCCTTCCAGCGCGTGTCGGAAGGCGTCCGGGTGTTGGGCATGCAGTTGGCGCCCCAGGTCCAGCAGCAGTTCGCGCAGGCTGTCCAGGTCATCGGGGATGCCCATGGCCGGGTCGGCCGGCAGCGGCTCAGCGTCGCCCATCCACAGGCCGTGTTTGAGCTTCTCGCGGCGGTGCAGTCGAATGCGCTGGCCACCTCGGCAGCCAATGACCAAAAGCCCAGGCTGGGGGCGTTCCAGCGTTTCGATGTGGGCCAGCGTACCGATGTCTGAAAAGGCTTCGGGTGCGAAGCCCGGCGAACCATCGCGCGCCGGTTGTTGCACCTCGTGGCCTTCGGACAGCGTGACGACGCCAAACGGCTCGCCGCGCTCGTGGCAGCGCTGCACCATGTCGAGGTAGCGCACCTCAAAAATCTGCAGCGGCAACCAGCCACCCGGGAACAGCACCGTGCCCAGAGGAAATAGGGGCAGGGCGGCGGGCAAGGTGGCGCGGTCGGTGGGCATAGAAGCGGCATTGTGCCGCAGGCGCACACGCGTGCGTGGCATGCCGTTTTGGTGCGCCTTTGAAGGGGCACACCGCCAGCGCGCACCAACCCGGTACGCGGTGCAGCACAAGCCATGGTTTTTCTAGAAAGCAGCGTGGCACGAAAATGGCTCTGCGCAAAAGCGGACCGTTCCCGCCGTTTTTGTGAAGGACTTGACCATGTTTCGTGTGACTTCTCCGGGCCTGGGGGTGGTGCGCCACTTGCGCGCCGGTGTGGTGGGTTTGGCCGTGCTGGCGGCCACCTTGGCGGCGCAGGCCGGCGGCACCTTGCGGGTGGCCATGACGTCCTCCGACATCCCCTTGCCCAACGGCCAGACCGACCAGGGGGCCGAGGGCATGCGCTTCATGGGCTACACGGTGTTTGAGTCCCTGATCGGCTACGACCTCTCTTCCGCCGACAAACCCACCTCCCTCATTCCAGCCTTGGCCACCGAGTGGAAGGTGGACCCGGCCAACAAGCTGCGTTGGGTGTTCAAGCTGCGCCCGGGCGTGAAGTTCCACGACGGCTCGGCGTTTGACGCCCAGTCGGTGGTGTGGAATCTGGACAAGATCCTCAACACCAAGGCAGAGCAGTTCGACCCCAAGCAGTCGTCTCAAGGCAAGACCCGCATTCCCACCGTGGCCAGCTACAAGGCGCTGGACAACATGACGGTGGAAGTGGTGACCAGCGAGGTCAATGCGCTGCTGCCCTTCCAGATGGCGTGGATCGTCATGTCCAGCCCGGCCCAGTGGCAAGCGGTGGGCAAAAACTGGGATGCCTTCCTGCGCGCGCCCTCAGGCACCGGCCCGTTCAAGCTAGAAAGCTATCTGCCACGTGAGCGCGCTGTGCTGGCACGCAACCCCGCGTACTGGAACCAGGCCCGCGTGCCCAAGCTCGACAAACTGGTGCTCATGCCCGTTCCCGATCCATCGGCCCGTGTGGCCGCCTTGCGGGCCGGACAGGTGGACTGGATAGAGGCGCCTCCGCCCGACGCCATTCCCAGTCTCAAGAACGCCGGTTTTGCGCTGGTGAGCAACGTCTATCCTCATGTGTGGCCGTGGCACTTGTCCCGCATCGAGGGCTCGCCCTGGAACGACATCCGCATCCGCAAGGCCGCCAACCTGGCCATCGACCGTGAAGGCATGAAGGAACTGCTGGGCGGCATGATGGTGCCGGCCAAGGGCATGGTGCCGCCCAACAGCCCGTGGTTTGGCAAGCCCAGCTTCGAGGTCAAAACCGACCTGACCGCCGCCAAGGCCTTGATGGCGCAGGCCGGCTACAGCAAGGACAAGCCGCTCAAGGTACGCTCCATCATCTCGTTCGCCGGCTCGGGTCAGATGCAGCCGCAGGTGATGAACGAGTTCATCCAACAGAACCTGGCCGAAATTGGCATCCAGGTGGAGTTCGATGTGCGGGACTGGAACGCCTTGTTGTCCAACTGGCGCGCCGGCGTGAAAGACGCGTCCACCAAAGGCGCCACCACCACCAACAGCTCCTATTTCAGTCAGGACCCTTTCACCGCGCTCATCCGCCACGCGGACAGCGGCCTCATGCCCCCGAAGGGCACCAACTGGGGCTATTACAGCGACAAAGAGATGGACGCGCTGTTTGACGGCATTCGCACCGAATTCGATACCAAGGCGCAACTCGCGCTGATCCAGAAGGCGCACGAACGGTATGTCAACGAGGCCTTGTTCCTGTTCGTTGCGCACGATGTGGCGCCACGTGCCATGTCGCGCAAGGTCAAGGGTTTTGTGCCGCCGCAAAACTGGTTCCTGGACTTCTCCAGCATCGCCATGGACTGACGCACATGCCAGCCAACACGCCGCAGGAAGCGATGGCGGAGGGCAGCACCAGCCCGCGCCCGCCCTTGCGCCTGCTGCTGTTGAACCCCAACACCAGCCAGCAGGCCACCGCGCTGATGCTGGCGGTGGCCCGTCGGGTGGCGCCACCGGGGGTGGGCGTGGCAGCGTGCAACCTGCCCGATGGCGAGGCGCTGATCACCGAGCCCGACAGCCTTGCCCGCGCGGCTCTGGGGGTGGCCGACCACGCCCCCAAGCTGCTGCGCGGTGGCTGCGATGGGCTGATCGTGGCGGGGTTTGGCGATCCGGGTCTGCAGCCCCTTCAACATGCTTTTGGGCAGGCTGTCACCGGCTTGGGCGAAGCCGGCATCCGTGCGGCGGCCGAAGGTGGTCGGCGTTACGCCATCGTGACCGTGACCCCACAACTGCACGACAGCCTGGTGCAGGCGGCCCACCGGCACGCCCCACCGCAGCTGCTGGCCGGGGTGCGCTACACCCGAGGCCGGCCGCAAGACCTGGTGAACTCACCTCAGGCCCTGTCCGACGCCTTGCTGGAGGCGTGCGAAGCCGCCGTGCGGCTGGATGGGGCCGAATCGATTGTGATCGGTGGCGGGCCGCTGGCCGCGGCGGCCGACAGCTTGTCAGCCCGGTTGTCTGTGCGGGTGGTCAACCCCGTGAGCGCGGCGGTCCGCCTGGCCTGCGCCCGACTGGGCGCATCCGCGTAGGCAGCGCCCAGCCATCCCGCCCAGGCGGGCGGGTCTCAGTCGGCGGCGACAGCGTCGGCGCTCTGGCGCTGCAGCATGGCGAGGATGCTGGCGATCTGACCGCGAAGCTCTCGGCGATCGCAAATGAAATCGACGGCACCCTTGGTCTGCAAAAACTCGGCGCGCTGGAAACCTTCGGGCAGCTTCACGCGCACGGTGTTTTCGATCACGCGTGGGCCGGCAAAACCGATCAGCGCTTTGGGCTCGGCAATCACCACGTCGCCCACAAACGCAAAGCCGGCCGACACACCGCCCATGGTCGGGTCGGTCAGCACGCTGACGTAGGGCAGGCCCTTCTTGGCCAGGCGGGTCAGGGCGGCGTTGGTTTTGGCCATCTGCATCAGCGACAGCAGGCCTTCCTGCATGCGCGCGCCGCCGGTGGCGGTGAAGCAGATGAAGGGCACCTTCTGTTCGATGGCGGTTTCCACGCCGCGCACAAAACGCTCGCCCACCACCGAGCCCATGGAACCGCCCATGAAGTCGAATTCGAAACAGGCGACGACCACGGACAGCGAATGCACCGCACCGCCCATGACCACCAGCGCATCGGTTTCCCCGGTGGCTTCCAGGGCTTCCTTCAGGCGCTCGGGGTACTTGCGGCTGTCCTTGAACTTGAGCGCATCCACCGGAATGACCTCCTGGCCCACTTCGTAGCGGCCCTCGGCGTCCAAGAACGCGTCCAGGCGTGCGCGCGCACCGATGCGGTGGTGGTGGCTGCAGTGGGGACAGACGTTCTGGTTTTTTTCCAGATCGGTCTTGTAGAGCACGGCCTCACAGCTGGGGCACTTGATCCACAGACCTTCGGGCACGCTGCGGCGCTCAGACGGATCGGATGGGGAAATCTTCGGGGGGAGCAGCTTTTCAAGCCAGGACATGGGGTCTCCTGTCGTTCGGTGACGCAATTATGCGTTGTGTGCGGGGCCGCCGCGCCGGGCCGCCCCAAGCAAGGCCGCTCCCCCTCGGGGGGCAGCGACCCGCAAAGCGGTGGAGCGTGGGGGCTGAAGTGCTATGCGTCCAGCGCGTTTCGTATGCCGCGAAGGAAATCGGCGGCCACGATGCCCACACGCTCGTGCGGCTGGTCTTCGATGAGCTGGATGATTTTGCTGCCGATCACCACCGCGTCGGCAGAGCGGCCCACGGCGCGCGCGGTCTCGGCGTCGCGGATGCCAAAACCCACACCCACCGGCACGCTCACCTGCGCACGGATGCGTGGCAGCATGGCTTCAACAGCGTCGGTGTCCAGGTGGCCGGCACCGGTCACGCCCTTGAGCGAGACGTAGTAGACGTAGCCGCTCGCGACGCGACCGACCTGGGCCATGCGTTCGTCGGTGCTGGTGGGGGCCAGCAGGAAGATGAGGTTCAAACCCGCTGCTTTGAGCGCAGCGGCGAACGCCTCGCATTCCTCCGGCGGGTAGTCCACCACCAGCACGCCGTCCACACCAGCCGCAGCCGCGTCGCGGATGAAGGCGCCCGCGCCGTGTTTGAGGTCGTAGCGCTCCACCGGGTTGGCGTAACCCATCAGCACCACCGGCGTGCTGTCGTCTTTTTTGCGGAAGTCGCGCACCATGGCCAGCACCTGTGCAGTACCAATGCCCAGCGTCAGCGCCTTTTCACCGGCTTTCTGGATCACCGGGCCATCGGCCATGGGGTCGGAAAACGGTACGCCCAGCTCGATGATGTCGGCACCCGCACCCACCATGGCGTGCATGAGGGACGGCGTGATGTCTGCGTAGGGAAAGCCAGCGGTGACGTAGGGAATCAGTGCCTTGCGGCCCTGTTCCTTGAGTTTTTTCAACGTGGGTTCGATGCGGCTCATTTCGTCACCTTGATGGCTTGTTCACCGCCCTTGACCGACTGGCCACGGCAGCTGGGCCGGCAGTAGAAGTCGGCGTTGGAGAGGTCGGCCACGGTGCCGATGTCTTTGTCGCCCCGGCCTGAGAGGTTGACCAGGATGGACTGCTGGGGCGTCATGGTTTTGGCCAGTTTCATGGCGTAGGCCACGGCGTGGCTGGATTCGAGCGCGGGAATGATGCCTTCCGTACGGCACAGGAAGTGGAAGGCCTCCAGCGCTTCCGTGTCGGTGATGCCCACGTACTCGGCGCGGCCGATGTCTTTGAGCCAGGCGTGTTCCGGGCCGACGCCGGGGTAGTCCAGGCCGGCGCTGACGCTGTGGGTTTCGGTGATCTGGCCGTTCTCGTCCTGCAGGATGTAGGTGCGGTTGCCGTGCAACACACCGGGGCTGCCCAGTTGCAGCGAGGCGGAGTGTTTGCCGCTGTCCATGCCCTCACCCGCCGCTTCCACGCCGATCAGGCGCGTGTTCTCAAACGGAATGTAGGGGTAGAAGATGCCCATGGCGTTGCTGCCACCGCCCACGCAGGCCACCACCGCGTCGGGTTGTGGGTTGGCACAGCCGGCGGCCGCCAGCATCTCGGGCATCTGCTGGATGCTCTCTTCGCCGATCACGCTCTGGAAGTCGCGCACCATCATGGGGTAAGGGTGCGGGCCGGCCACGGTGCCGATGATGTAGAAGGTGTTTTCCACGTTGGTCACCCAGTCGCGCATGGCTTCGTTGAGTGCGTCTTTCAGCGTCTTGCTGCCTGAGTCGACCGGCACCACGGTGGCGCCCAGCAGCTTCATGCGGTAGACGTTGGGGCTTTGGCGCTTCACGTCTTCGCTGCCCATGTACACCACACATTCCAGCCCATAGCGCGCGCAGATGGTGGCGGTGGCCACGCCGTGCTGGCCGGCGCCGGTTTCGGCAATCACCCGGGGTTTGCCCATGCGCTTGGCCAGCATGGCCTGGCCGATCACGTTGTTGATCTTGTGGGCGCCGGTGTGGTTGAGGTCTTCGCGCTTGAGGAAAATCTGCGCACCACCCAACTCGCGACTCGTGCGCGCTGCGTGGTAGACCGGCGAGGGTCGGCCCACGAAGTGCGCCAGCTCGTACTTGAATTCGCGCAGGAATTCGGGGTCGTGCTGGTATTTGGCGTAGGCCTCGCGCAGTTCGTTGATGGCGTGGGTGAGGGTTTCGCTGATGAAGCTGCCGCCGTAGGGGCCGAAATGGCCACGGGCGTCGGGTTGTTGGTAGGCAATCATGGACGTTCTCGAAAACGGGTAGCCGCAGTGTGCGGCGGGCGCGGCGAGCGGAAAGCTCAGCGCTGGGCGTCGGCCTGGCGCACCGCGTCAATGAAGGCGGTCACGCGCTGGGGGTCTTTGATGCCTTTGGCACGCTCGACCCCCGAGCTCACGTCAACCGCCCAGGGTTGTACGCGTCGAATGCCGTCGGCCACGTTTGCAGGTGTGAGCCCACCAGACAAAACGAGGCGAGAGCTGGCGTTTAGTTGTGGGTGTGACCAAGGGAAAGCGTTCCAGTCAAAGGATTGACCGCCACCACCATAGCCTTCGATGTGGGCATCGAGCAGGATGGCTTGGGCGCTGGCGAAGTCTTGCGCGTATTTTAGAAGATCAAAGCCCGCACCGGCCGGGCCGGTGGGAATGCGCGCCGCGCGCAGGTAGGGTCGCTGGAATTGCGCACAGTAGGCCGGCGTCTCGTCGCCATGGAATTGAAGCAGCGCCTGAGGCGCCACATCAACGGCCGCGCGCACCTCGGCTGGGTCGGCATTCACGAACAACAGCACCGGGGTGACGAAGGCGGGCAGGGTGCGCGCCAGCTCAGCCATGCGCGCAATGGTCACGGCGCGTGGGCTGGGCGGGTAGAGCACAAAACCGATGGCGTCCGCGCCGGCGGCCACCGTGTGCGCCACGTCGGCCTCGCGTGTTAGGCCACAGATTTTGATACGGGTGCGATGCATGGGAGGGGTCAGCCGGGTAGCCAGTCGAAAGCCGCGACCGAGTCGGGCAGGCCCCATTGTGGGCCGTACACAGGGCCCACGAAGTAGAGCCCATCGGGCGAGAAGGTGGGGGCGGCCACCTCACGCCGGCGCGCATCCCGCACTTCGGCCAGCCATTCGGGTGGGCGCAGGCCCTGGCCCACCATGATCAGGCAACCCATGATGTTGCGGATCATGTGGTGCAGAAACGCGTCGGCCTCGAATTCGAAGCGCCAGTAGGCGCCCCGGCGCTGGATGTGGATGCGCCGCAGGTCTTTCACGGGCGACAACGCCTGGCACTCTGCCGCGCGGAAAGAGCTGAAGTCGTGGGTGCCGAGCAGGTGTTGCGCGGCAGCCAGCATGGGGTCGAGCGCCAGCGGGCGGAAGATCCAGCCCACACGGCCGGCGTCCACACTGGGGCGCACGGCCGACTCCAGCAGCACGTAGGCGTAGCGCCGCGCGGTGGCGCTGGCGCGGCAGTGGAAGGTGTCGGGCACCGGTTTGGCCCATTGCACCGCGATGTCGGGCGGCAGGTAGCGGTTGGTGCCGCGCACCCAGCTGTTGTCGGGGCGTTCGATGTCGGTGTCGAAGTGCACCACCTGCATCAGGCCGTGCACCCCGGCATCGGTGCGTCCCGCACACAGGGTGCCGACGCGCGGCAGGGTGGTGAACTTGCACAGGGCGCGCTCCAGCGCATCCTGTACCGTGCGGCCACTGGGCTGGCTTTGCCACCCCTGGTAGGCCGTGCCGTTGTAGCTGACGCCGAGCGCGGTTCTCAAATCAGGCGAGGCTGGAGAGGAAGGCTTCGGCGCGCGCCTTGAGTTCGCCCGAGGCTTCGTCGCGCACTTCTTCGGCCAGCGAACGCGCACCTTCGGTGTCGCCGATGGCCTGGAACTCCTCGGCCAGCGAGAGTTTGGTTTCCAGCGGGTCAGCGATGTGTGCAGCCGGTGATGTGGCTTCGGCTGCGGGCGTGTCGAGATCGAGGTTCAGGCCGTTGAGGTCCAGCTCCAAGGGCGCAGCTTCAGCAGGTGCGGCGGGCTCGGCGGCGGCCAGTGCATTGAAGGCGTCAAGGTCCAGCGTCGGATCTTCGGTGCTTTCGCCCACGGCGGCGGGCGGCTGCTCCAACGGCGCAGGCGTGTCGGCGGCACCGAGATCAAGTTCGAAGTCCAGGCCCATGCCGTCATCTGCAGGCGCCACGGCCTGGCTTTCTGCTGCGGGAGCGGGCGCGGTCAGATCCAGATCGAAGTCCACCGCGAAGCTGTCTTCGGGTGGTGGCGCCTCCGAACTGGGCGGCGTTTCGGAAGGCAGCTCAGCGGCCAGATCCGGCAATTCGAGGTCGGGCGCCGGGGCAGGTGCTGGCGCATCGTTGAAGTCGAGGTCGAGATCCAGCCCGTCTTTGCCCGCACTGGCGTCGGGTTCTGTGGGCAGCGGTGGCGGCGTGTCGTCGGCCGCCATGGGCATGGCGACTGTGGCGGCCGACAGGCGGCTGGCGCCTTGGATCTGGTAGAGCGGGTTGTCGGGGTCCACCGCGTGTGCGACGCGGCAGGCATGTTCCCAATCGTCGCCTGCGCCGTTGGTCAAGGCGTAAATTTCGCTGGCCACCGCCTCCATGGCCGCCTTGTCGCCCCGCTTGGCATAGATTTCCAACAGCTTGCTGTGCACCGCCACGCGCTCTGGGTGCAGGCGTGCGGCTTCTTTTAGAATTTCTTCGGCCTGCGCGTCGCGGCCATAGGCCAGGTAGACGTCGGCTTCGGCCACCGGGTCCACGTCGCCAGCGGCGTCGAGCTGGCTGGGCGAATACATCATGGACGAGGCCGCACCTGCGGCCGCTTCCTCGCCTGCGGCTTGCTGGTTGCCGCTGGCGCTGAAGAAGGATTCGCCTTGCTGGCCGTTCTCGTCGGTGGAGCCACCCGTTTCACCTGCCTTCTTTTTGCGCAAGCGAAGCAGGGCCAACAAACCCAAGAGCGCGGCCAGACCGCCAGCGGCGGGCAGGACCAGCGGGTTGTCCATCAGCCCTTGCAGCATGTCGCCCGAGTCCGAGGCTGGTGCCACTGGAGCGGGAGCGGGGCTGGGAGCCGGCGCTGGCGGTGGCGGTGGCGGTGGCGGGGCGGCCGGTGCTGGAGCAGGTTCGGCTGCGGGCGCGGGCGCCACGGTGGGTGCGGTCACCCCAGGTGCGGCGGTGTTTGTCGGCGCTGGTTCTGGCGCAGCAGCAGCAGGTGGCGCGCCCGCAGGTTGGCTGCCCTGCAGCTTGTTGAGTTCGTCGATGTTGCGCGAGAGCTCGGCCACGCGGGTGCTGGCCTCCTGCTGTTCGCGCTGCTTGGCGATGTCGGCTTCACGCCCTGCGGCTGCGGCCGCGCCTTTGGACAAGGTCAGGCGGTCGGGCGCGGGCGCGGCGGCGGCTTTGTCCTGCACGTCGGTTTGGATGCGACCCGCGCTCTCGCGGCTGCCTTCGGTGGCTGGAGCCGTGCCAGCCGCACCTGCCAACCGGCGGCGGAATTCGTTGAAGTCGCGGCTTTGGGCAGCGATGGTTTGCCGTGCTGTGCCGGCATCGACCGCGCTGGCCTGCTGTTCGTCCGGCAGGTTGAGCACCACGCCGGCTTTCATGCGGTTGACGTTGTTGCCAATGAACGCGTTGGGGTTGTTTTGCAGCAGCGCCACCAGCATTTGGTCCAGCGACACATTGGCCGGCTTGTGGGCTGCGGCAATGCGGCCAGCGGTGTCGCCGGCGCGCACGGTCACCTCGCCACCGGAGCGCGGCGCGGCGGCTGGCGCAGGGGCGGGCACGGGAGCTGCGGCAGGGCGGGCAGGTCTGGGCGGGGTGGCCGCAGGCGCCGGGGCTGGTACGGCAGGTGTCACTGCGGCTGCGGGTGGGGCCGGTCGGGGTGTTGCAGCAGGGGCTGCGGGTACGGGTGGTGTTGCGGGCAGCAGGGGCGGCGGGGTTTGTTGTGCCGCGCGCAGTGCTGGCGGGTCGAACAACATGGTGTAGCCGCGCACCAGACGGCCGGCGGCCCATTCGGCTTCCACGATCAGGTCCAGAAAGGGCTCGGTGACCGGGCGGCTGCTTTGCAGGCGGATGGTGGTGCGTCCATCGGCGCGGCGCACGACGTTGAACTGCACGTCGCTGAGCATGGCGTTCATGTCCATGCCGGCCGCGCGGAAGGCTTCGGCGCCACCGATGCGCAGGCTCAAGCTGGCCGCCTCTTCGGCGGTGATGCTGGGCACATCGATCTCGGCGCGCAGGGGCTCACCCAATCCCGATTGCACCGTGGCGCGGCCCAGGGCCAGTGCCCACGCCTCGGAAACCTGCAAACCAGCCACCATCGCTGCCGCGCAGGCCAGGGTGCTCAGGCGCAGCCCGAAACGTCCGCCACGAACCGGGTTCGGGCTGGCGTCGGAGGGGAGCGGTTTGAGTTTGGATGGATGCACGTAAACCTCGGCCAACATTGTCAATAAATCACCATAACATCAACGCGTTACGGTGACAAGCTGAGAAGCCGCTTGAGTTTTCAAGCGGCTTCTGTCGGTGCCTTTGTCTGGCTTGGGGCGTTGCCTTGCAGCAACGCCCGTGGGTTCGGCGCCTGGTGTCAGGCGTCCAGCAGGATGCGCAGCATGCGGCGCAGCGGTTCGGCCGCGCCCCACAGCAGCTGGTCACCGATGGTGAAGGCGCCGACGTACTCGGGCCCCATGGCCAGTTTGCGCACACGGCCCACCGGGATGGTCATGGTGCCGGTCACGGCCACGGGCGTCAGGTCTTTGATGGTGGCTTCGCGGGTGTTGGGCACCACTTTCACCCAGGCGTTGTCGGCAGCGATCATGGCCTCGATGTCGGCCACGGGCACGTCCTTTTTGAGCTTGAAGGTCAGTGCCTGGCTGTGGCAGCGCATGGCGCCCACGCGCACGCAGAAACCGTCCACAGGGATGGCGCTGGAGCCGAAGTCGGCGCCCAGGCCCAGGATCTTGTTGGTCTCGGCCATGCCCTTCCACTCTTCCTTGGATTGGCCATTGCCCAGGTCCTTGTCGATCCAGGGGATCAGCGAGCCACCCAGGGGAACGCCGAAGTTGGCGGTCTCAGAAGCGCTCAGGCTGCGCTGTTTGGCGATGACTTTGCGGTCGATTTCCAGGATGGCGCTCTTGGGGTCATCCAGCAGCGCCTTCACTTCGGCGTTGAGCGTGCCGTATTGCGTCAGCAGCTCGCGCATGTGCTGGGCACCACCGCCCGACGCGGCCTGGTAGGTCTGGGTGCTCATCCACTCGACCAAGCCGGCTTTGTAGAGTGCGCCCACGCCCATCAGCATGCAGCTCACGGTGCAGTTGCCACCCACCCAGTTTTTGCCGCCCTTGGCCAGCGCATCCTTGATGACGGGCATGTTGACTGGGTCGAGGATGATGACCGCGTCTTTGTCCATGCGCAGGGTGGAGGCGGCGTCGATCCAGTGGCCGTTCCATCCTGCGGCGCGCAGCTTGGGGAACACCTCGGAGGTGTAGTCGCCGCCCTGGGCGGTGATGACGATGTCGCAGCGCTTGAGCGCGGCGATGTCGTAGGCGTCTTGCAGCGTGGTTTCGTTGCGCGCCATTGCGGGCGCCTTGCCGCCAGCGTTCGAAGTGGAAAAGAACAGCGGCTCGATCAGGTCGAAGTCTTTTTCTTCAACCATGCGATCCATCAACACCGAGCCGACCATACCGCGCCAGCCGACCAAACCTACCAACTTGCTCATTTCAACGCCCTTTCAGTTAAAAAACAGTACAGACCAGACTGTTTGCCCCGGCTCGTCTGGCCAGGGAGGGCGCACGACGAAACGGAGCTGGATCAGCCCTTAATGGTCGTGGTGGTGGTGATTGCGCGCGCAGCCACACCGGCCGTGGCGGCAGGTGTTGTGTTCAGGTCGAACGGGTAGGCGGCAAACATGGAAAAGGATTGTAGCGGATGCTTGCTTGGCCGTGCCTTACAAACATCCGCTGCGTCGCTGGCGCTCAGGCGAGCGCCTTCACGACCGCCGCGCCCATCTCAGCCGTGCCCACCTTGGTGGTGCCTTCGCTGTAGATGTCGGGCGTGCGCAGGCCCTGCGCCAGCACCTTTTGCACCGCCGCTTCGATGCGGTCGGCGGCGTCAGGCTGGTTCAGGCTGAAGCGCAGCATCATGGCGGCGCTCAGGATGGTGGCCAGCGGGTTGGCAACACCTTTGCCGGCGATGTCGGGCGCGCTGCCGTGGCTGGGTTCGTACAGGCCCTGGCCTTTTGCGTTGAGGCTGGCCGAGGGCAGCATGCCGATGGAGCCTGTGAGCATGGACGCCTCGTCGCTCAGGATGTCACCGAACATGTTGCCGGTGACCACCACGTCGAAGGCCTTGGGCGCTTTCACCAGCTGCATGGCCGCGTTGTCCACGTACATGTGCTGCAGCTCCACATCGGGGTACTGCGCGTGCACCTCGGTGACCACGTCTTTCCAGAACTGGAAGGTTTCCAGCACGTTGGCCTTGTCCACGCTGGTCACTTTCTTGTTGCGCTTGCGCGCGGCCTGGAAGGCGACGTGGGCGATGCGTTCGATCTCGGGCTTGCTGTAGCGCATGGTGTCGAAGGCTTCCTCGGTGCCCGGGAAGTGGCCGTCAACGGCGGTGCGCCGACCGCGCGGCTGGCCGAAGTAAATGTCGCCGGTCAGCTCGCGGATGATGAGGATGTCCAGGCCAGAGATCAGCTCGGGCTTGAGGCTGGAGGCGCCCACCAGCTGCTCGTAGCAGATGGCCGGGCGGAAATTGGCAAACAGGCCCATGTGCTTGCGCAGGCCCAGGATGGCCTGTTCGGGGCGCAACGGGCGGTCGAGCTTGTCGTATTTCCAGTCGCCGACGGCGCCGAACAGCACGGCGTCACTGGCCATGGCCAGCTTCAGCGTGGACTCGGGCAGCGGATGGCCGTGGGCATCAAAAGCGGCCCCACCCACCAGGGCGTGCTCCATCTCGAACTTGAGGCCCAGCGCATTGAGCACATTGACCGCTTCGGCCACGATTTCGGTGCCGATGCCGTCACCAGGAAGAACTGCGATTTTCATGAGATGTGCTTACAGGGTGTGGGCCAACCAGGGTTTGGTGGCGAGTCGTTTGGCTTCAAATGCCTGGATCTTGTCTTTGTGGCGCAAGGTCAGGCCGATGTCGTCCAGGCCGCCCTGCAGGCAGTACTTGCGGAAGGGCTGCACGTCAAACGGGATTTCTTCGCCCTGAGGCTTGACGATGACCTGGCGCTCCAGATCGATGGTCAGTTGGTAGCCTGGGAAGGCGTGGACTTCGTCGAACAACTGGGCCACTTGCGACTCGCTCAGCACGATGGGCAGCAGGCCGTTCTTGAAGCAGTTGTTGAAGAAGATGTCGGCGAAGCTGGGTGCGATCACCGCGCGGAAGCCGTACTGGTCGATGGCCCAGGGCGCATGTTCACGCGACGAACCACAACCGAAGTTCTTGCGCGCCAGCAGCACGGACGCGCCTTGGTAACGCGGCTGGTTGAGCACGAAGTCCGGGTTGGGCTTGCGCGAGGCGGGGTCTTGCCCCGGCTCGCCCTTGTCCAGATAGCGCCACTCGTCGAACAGGTTGGGGCCAAAGCCCGTCTTGCGGATCGACTTGAGGAACTGCTTGGGGATGATGGCGTCGGTGTCGACGTTCTCGCGGTCCATGGGCGCGACCACGCCCTGGTGAATGGTGAACTTTTGCATTTATTTCTTCGCTGCGTTTTCAACGGCCGAGCCGGCTTTTTGCACGTCTTTGCCAATGCCTGCCATGGTGTTGCAGCCGGCCAGGGCCAGCAGGAAGGCGGCAGCGATCAGGGTGGCGATGGTTTTCATCTGGGTTCCTTTCAGGCGAATTGACGGACATCGACGAAGTGGCCATGCACGGCCGCAGCGGCCGCCATGGCGGGGGACACGAGGTGGGTGCGACCGCCCGCACCCTGGCGGCCTTCAAAGTTGCGGTTGCTGGTGCTCGCGCAACGCTCGCCCGGCTCCAGGCGGTCGGCGTTCATGGCCAGGCACATGCTGCAGCCGGGTTCGCGCCACTCAAAGCCGGCGGCTTTGAAGATCTGGTCCAGGCCTTCGCGTTCGGCCTGTTCCTTCACCACGCCAGAGCCCGGCACCACCATGGCCAGCTTCACGTTCTTGGCCACTTTCTGGCCCAGCTTCTTGACCACGGCGGCGGCTTCGCGCATGTCTTCAATGCGGCTGTTGGTGCAAGAGCCGATGAACACCTTGTCGACAAAAATGTCGTTGAGCGGCTTGCCGGGCTGAAGGCCCATGTAGGTCAGTGCACGCTCGATGGCGCCACGCTTGTTGGCGTCCTTTTCCTTGTCGGGGTCGGGTACGCTGGCGTCCACGCCCAGCACCATCTCGGGCGAGGTGCCCCAGGTGACCTGCGGCACGATGTCTTCGGCCTTGAGTTCAACGACGGCGTCAAACTGCGCGTCCGCGTCGGAGTGCAGCGTCTTCCAGTAAGCCACGGCTTGGTCCCACTCCGCGCCCCCCACAAACCGGCCGGTTTGTGGGTCATACCCTGGCGACAGCGGCTTGCCTTTCACGTATTCGATGGTCTTCTCGTCCACCGCCACCAGACCCGCACGGGCACCGGCTTCGATGGCCATATTGCACATCGTCATGCGGCCTTCCATGCTCAGCGAGCGGATGGCGCTGCCGGCGAATTCGATGGTGTAACCGGTACCGCCGGCGGTACCGATCTTGCCGATGATGGCCAACACCACGTCCTTGGCGGTCACGCCTTTGCCGAGCTGGCCTTCGACCTTGATCAGCAGGTTTTTGGCCTTTTTGGCCAGCAGCGTCTGCGTGGCCATCACGTGCTCCACCTCGCTGGTCCCGATGCCGTGTGCCAGCGCGCCAAAGGCGCCATGGGTGCTGGTGTGGCTATCGCCGCACACCACCGTCATGCCGGGCAGGGTGGCGCCGGTTTCGGGGCCGATCACGTGCACGATGCCCTGGCGCTTGTGCAGGAAGGGGAAGTAGGCCGCCGAGCCGAATTCCTTGATGTTGCTGTCCAGCGTGGTGATCTGCTCTTTGCTGATCGGATCGGTGATGCCGTCGTAGCCCTGCTCCCACCCCGTGGTGGGGGTGTTGTGGTCGGCGGTGGCGACGATGGAGCTGATGCGCCAGACTTTGCGGCCGGCCTCGCGCAGGCCTTCGAAAGCCTGCGGGCTTGTGACTTCATGGACCAGGTGGCGGTCGATGTAGAGCACGGCGGTGCCGTCTTCTTCGGTGTGGACGACGTGTTCGTCCCAGATCTTGTCGTAGAGCGTGCGTGCCATGGGCGTACCTCGTTGGGGAGAAAAAGATTTTATGCGGCGTGGGCGGAAGGCATGCCGTTCGCGCGGGCTTGCAGGTGGTCCACCAGCAGGCGGGCGGTCACAGGCAGGGTGGAGAAATCACGTGCGGCCAACATGAGTTGCCGCGCAGCCCATGCATCGGTCAGCGGCACGGCGTGCAGCGTGTCGGTGGCGCGCATCAGCTCGAAGGCACGCAGCGGCATCACGCCCAGGCCCAGGCCGTTGGCGATCATGCGGCACATGGCGTCCAGTCCGGTGACGTGGATGCGCAGCCGCACCGATCGGCCAGCTTGCGTGGCCGCTTGGTGGATGGCCTGGTGGATGGAGCTGTTGGTGTGCAGGCCCACCAGGTCGAAATCGAGGGCTGCTTCAAATGGGAGTTCTGGCGCGTTCGCCAGCGGGTGTTGCAGTGGCATCACCAGGGCCAGTTGGTCCTGGCGGTAAGGCAGCGTCTGCAGCTCGCCCGTGCCGGCCGCGCCATTGCAGACCCCGATGTCGGCCGCACCTTCCTGCACCGCGCGCAGCACCTCGGCGCTGAGGTGCTCTTCCAGGTCGATCTTGACCTGGGGGTGGGCGTGGGTGAAGGCACCCAGGTCTTCGGGCAGAAATTGCACGATGGCCGAGATGCTGGCGTGCATGCGCACGTGGCCACGCACGCCGTCGGCGTATTCGCTGAGTTCGGCCTGCATCTTTTCCAGGCTGAACATCATGCTGCGTGCGTGATGCAGCAGGCTTTCGCCAGCGGGGGTCAGGCGCACACCGCGTGCGTGGCGGTAGAGCAGCTGAGTGCCCAGCGTGGCCTCCAGGTCCGACAAACGCTTGCTGACGGCGGAGGCGGCGATGAACTCCCGTTCGGCTGCGCGGCCGATGCTGCCGAGTTCACACACCGCCACAAAGAGCTGCAGCGAGGTGAGGTCGATCTGGCGGGCGAAGTTGCGTTCGGAGAGCATGGGGTTTCATCGCGATTGGCGATGGGGTGTGTATTTTCTGCCTTTTGTGTTGGCTTAGCCGTATCGAAATGTGATGGCTGGGGTGTTGGCTTTGGATGCCTGGCGCGCAGGGTCGGCGGACCGAGGGCGCCGGGCGGCCCACTTCGTTCGTGTCCCCCGCCGGCTGCGCCGGCTCCTCCTTTACCTCACTGCGTGGGCCACCCGGCACCCTCAGTCAGCGGTGGTGGTTGTGCGCGACTGTAGGTTTGCCCACACGTTTGCTGCTTGTACAGAGAGGGTGGCCTGCAAAGCGAGGTAAAGGAGGAGCCGGCGCAGCCGGCGGGGGACACGAGCGTCGCAGGCCAACCTCTCTGTGCAAGCTCTCAGGAGCTATGGCAAAAAAAAGCCCGCAACAGCTGCGGGCTTTTTTGGCGGAAGGCTGAAAAAATCAGCGCTGACCCACGGGCTTCACGTCGCGCTTGACCGAGCCGGTGAACAACTGGCGCGGACGGCCGATCTTGTATTCGGGGTCGCTGATCATTTCGTTCAGCTGCGCGATCCAGCCCACGGTGCGGGCCAGCGCGAAGATGCCGGTGAACAGGTTGACCGGGATGCCAATGGCGCGCTGCACGATGCCGGAGTAGAAGTCCACGTTCGGGTACAGCTTGCGCTGCACGAAGTAGTCGTCTTCCAGAGCGATTTTCTCCAGCTCCTTGGCCAGTTTGAACAGCGGGTCATTTTCCAGACCCAGCTCGGCCAGCACCTCGTTGCATGTTTCCTGCATCAGCTTGGCGCGCGGGTCGTAGTTCTTGTAGACGCGGTGGCCAAAACCCATCAGCTTGACGCCGGAGTTCTTGTCCTTGACCTTCTCCATGAACTCGCCGACCTTGGCCACACCGCCCTGGGCCTGGATGTCTTCCAGCATGTTCAGGCAGGCTTCGTTGGCACCGCCGTGGGCCGGGCCCCACAAGCAGGCCACACCGGCTGCGATGGCCGCAAACGGGTTGGTGCCCGAGGAGGCGCACAGGCGCACGGTAGAGGTGGAGGCGTTCTGTTCGTGGTCGGCGTGCAGGATGAAGATGCGGTCCAGAGCACGCTCTAGCACCGGGTTGACCTTGTATTCCTCGCACGGCGTGGCAAACATCATGCGCAAGAAGTTGCCGGCGTAGCTCAGGTCGTTCTTGGGGTAGATGTAGGGCTGGCCGATCTTGTACTTGTACGCCATGGCCACCAGGGTGGGCATCTTGGCGATCAGGCGGATGGCCGCGATGTTGCGGTGTTCCGGGTTGTTGATGTCGGTGCTGTCGTGATAGAAGGCCGACATCGCACCCACCAGGCCGGTCAAGATGGCCATGGGGTGGGAGTCGCGGCGGAAGCCGCGCAGGAAAAACTGCATCTGCTCGTTGACCATGGTGTGGTTGGTCACGAGTTTGTGGAAGTCTTTTTGCTGGGTGGCGTTGGGCAGGTCGCCGTTGAGCAGCAGGTAGCAGGTGTCGAGGTAGTCGGCGCCGGTGGCCAATTGCTCGATGGGGTAGCCGCGGTACAGCAGCTCGCCCTTGTCGCCATCGATGTAGGTGATGGCCGACTGGCACGACGCGGTGGACAGGAAGCCCGGGTCGTAGGTGAACATGCCGGTCTGCGCGTAAAGCTTGCGGATGTCGATCACGTCCGGACCGATGTTGCCCTGGTACACGGGCAAATCGATGCTGGGGCTGCCGTTGCTGAACGACAGGGTGGCTTTGTTGTCTGCAAGTTTCATGCGCTTGTCCTCGGTTACAGATGAATGTGGTGCTCGGGCGGCTGCCGCAACAGGGCCAGAAGCTCAACGATGTCGGTACGCGCCAGGGCGCCTTCGGGTGACTTGCGGCCCAGCAACAGATCGAGCAGATCGTTGTCGGACAGGTCCATCAAATCGCCCAAGGCGTCGGCCTGGTGTACCGTCAAGCCAGTTTCGTGCCTGGCAAAAAAACGCTCGATGAACAAATCGTTTTCGAGCAGGCCACGGCGGCAACGCCACTTGAGCTTGCTCAGGGCACGCTCGTCGAGCAAGGGGCTTTGCGTGGTGGCCATGTTTTTTAAACAGCCCGGCGGACCATCAGTTCCTTGATCTTGCCAATCGCCTTGGTGGGGTTCAGGCTCTTGGGGCAGACGTCCACACAGTTCATGATGGTGTGGCAACGGAACAGACGGTAGGGGTCTTCCAGGTTGTCCAGGCGCTCGGCGGTGGCGTCATCGCGGCTGTCGGCGATGAAGCGGTAGGCTTGCAGCAGACCAGCTGGACCGACGAACTTGTCGGGGTTCCACCAGAAGCTCGGGCAGCTGGTCGAGCAGCTGGCGCACAGGATGCACTCGTACAGGCCGTTGAGCTCGTCGCGCTCCTCGGGGCTCTGCAGGCGCTCGCGCTCGGGCGGCGGCGTGTCGCTGATCAGGTAGGGCTTGATCGAGTGGTACTGCTTGAAGAACAGCGTCATGTCGACGATCAGGTCGCGCACCACCGGCAGGCCGGGCAGCGGCTTCAACACGATGTCGCCCTTGAGCGTGTTCAGGTTGGTCAGGCAAGCCAGGCCGTTTTTGCCGTTGATGTTCATGGCGTCCGAGCCACACACGCCTTCGCGGCAGGAGCGGCGGAAGGACAGTGTGGGATCCACGGCCTTGAGCTTGACCAGCGCGTCCAGCAGCATGCGCTCTGTACCGTCCAGCTCGACCTGGATGGTCTGCATGTAGGGCTTGGCGTCCTTGTCCGGGTCGTAGCGGTAGATCTTGAAAGTGCGTTGTGCCATGTTTCAGTTCCTTGTGTTCGCTCGGGTCCGGTCAGAAGGTGCGGGGCTTGGGTGGCACCGTTTCGGCAGTCAGGGGCTTCATGCGCACCGGCTTGTAGTCCAGGCGGTTGCCTTCCATGTACCACAGGGTGTGCTTCATCCACTCGGCGTCGTTGCGGCCCAGCGGGCAGGTCGGGTGGGTAACGTCGTGTTCGTAGTCGCGCACCAGGTGGGCGCCACGGCATTCCTTGCGGGCGGCGGCACTTTCCATGGTGGCTTGGGCGGCTTCCATCAGGTTTTCCACTTCCAGCGCTTCCACGCGGGCGGTGTTGAAGACCTTGGAGTTGTCCTTCAGGCCGATGTTGCCAATGCGGGCGCGCAGGGCGGCGATCTTCTTCACGCCTTCGTCCATCGTCTCCTGGCTGCGGAACACGCCAGCGTGCTGCTGCATGATGGCGCGCATGTCGTTGGCGATGTCCTGGGCGTACTCACCGTCCTTGTTGCTGTCGAGGCGAGCCAGACGGGCCAGGGTGGCGTCGGCGGCGTCGGCCGGCAGGGGCTTGTGCTCCTGCTTGGGGTTGACGTTGGCGATGATGTGGTTGCCAGCGGCCTTGCCGAAAACCAGCAGGTCCAGCAGCGAGTTGGTGCCCAGGCGGTTGGCGCCGTGCACCGACACGCAGGAGCATTCGCCCACGGCGTACAGGCCGTTGACAGGCCGGTCTTCGCCGTTGAAGCGCTCGACCACCTGGCCGTTGATGTTGGTCGGGATGCCGCCCATCTGGTAGTGGATGGTGGGCACAACCGGGATGGGTTCGCGCGTGATGTCCACGTTGGCGAAGTTGTGGCCGATCTCTTCCACCGAAGGCAGGCGCTTGCGGATGGTTTCGGCGCCCAAGTGGTCCAGCTTCATGTGGATGTAGTCCTTGTTGGGACCACAGCCACGGCCTTCCAGAATTTCCTGGCCCATGCAGCGGGACACGAAGTCGCGCGGTGCCAGGTCTTTCAGGGTGGGCGCGTAGCGCTCCATGAAGCGCTCGCCGTTGCTGTTGAGCAGGATGGCGCCTTCGCCACGGCAGCCTTCGGTCAGCAGCACGCCCGCGCCGGCCACGCCGGTGGGGTGGAACTGCCAGAACTCCATGTCTTGCAGCGCGATGCCGGCACGCGCCGCCATGCCCAGGCCGTCACCGGTGTTGATGAAGGCGTTGGTGGACGACTGGAAGATGCGGCCTGCGCCGCCGGTGGCCAGCAGCACGGTCTTGGCTTCCAGCACATAGGTCTCGCCAGTTTCCATTTCCAGTGCGGTCACGCCCACGCAGTCGCCGTCGACGTCGCGGATCAGGTCCAGCGCCATCCACTCGACGAAGAAGGTGGTGCGTGCCGCCACGTTGGCCTGATACAGCGTGTGCAGCATGGCGTGGCCAGTGCGGTCGGCGGCGGCGCAAGCGCGTTGCACCGGCTTTTCGCCGTAATTGGCGGTGTGGCCGCCAAAGGGGCGCTGGTAAATGGTGCCGTCCGGGTTGCGGTCGAAGGGCATGCCGAAGTGTTCCAGCTCGTACACCACCTTGGGCGCTTCACGGCACATGAACTCGATGGCATCCTGGTCGCCCAGCCAGTCGGAGCCCTTGACGGTGTCGTAGAAGTGGAACTCCCAGCTGTCCTCGCTCATGTTGCCCAGCGACGCGGACACGCCACCTTGTGCTGCCACGGTGTGCGAGCGGGTGGGGAAAACCTTGGACAACACGGCCACGTTCAGGCCGGCGCGTGCCAACTGAAGCGAGGCGCGCATACCGGAGCCACCAGCGCCGACGATGACGACGTCAAATTTGCGCTTGGGCAGGGAAGAGGTTTGGGTCATGGCTTACAGCCTCCAGAGAACAGAGAAGGCCCAGCCGGCGCAACCCACCAGCCAGACGAGCGTGAACACGTGCAGCACTAGGCGCACACCCACAGGTTTGATGTAATCCATCCAGATGTCGCGCATGCCCACCCACACGTGGTAGAGCAGGGCCACGATGACCACAAAGGTCAGCACCTTCATCCACTGGGCGGCAAAAATGCCGGCCCAGCCTTCATAACCCAGCGGACCGCTGGTGAAGATGACCTGCACCAGCACGGCAATGGTGAACAACGCCATCAGGGCGGCGGTGACACGCTGGGCCAGCCAGTCCCGCAGGCCGTAGTGGGCGCCGCTGACGACGCGCTTGGAACCGTAATTGACGGACATGTGTGATTCCCTTTCAGTACAGGCCGAACAGCTTGGCGCCCAGCACCACGGTCAGCGCGATGGACAGCACCAGGGTGACGGTGGCCGACGATTTGCCGAATTCCTTGGTCACCGAATGCGTCATGTCCATGTACAGGTGGCGCACGCCGGCAATGAAGTGGTGCAGGTAGGCCCAGATCAGGGCCAGCGCCACCAGCTTGATGAACCAGCCCGGCACGAAGCCGATGCCAGCGCCGAAGGCCGAGGTGAAACGTTCGTAAGAGAACTCGGATGACAACGAGGTGTCGAACATCCAGATGATGAAGGGCATGAGCACAAACATCAACGCGCCGCTGACGCGGTGCAGGATGGACACCCAGCCGGCCGCAGGCAGGCGGTAGGTTGGCAGGTCCGACAAGGCATTGATGTTGCGGAACTCAGGCCGTTTTTTTGTCAGCTCACTCATGGCTTGGCTTTCATTTTCGGGCGATGGAACGGGTGGTAACCGGATGGTAACTTTGACCGGAATCCCTGACGGGCGGCTGTCAAATTCTATTGCAATGCAACATGCCACCTGTGCGTAGATACCGGTACCCGAGTGAATGGGTGGGTGTGTTCAGTTCAACTCGTTGCGGTAGTGGTGGGTGTCGGTGCGGTAAAGGCCTCGGCGCAGTTCCATGGGCACGTCGTTGTACGTGTGGGCAATGCGCTCCACGCTCAGCAAGGGGGTGCCCTGGGCCACGTCCAGCAGGGGGGCCGATTCCGCGTCTGCCGCGACGGCCTTGATTTTTTCTTCAGCCCGCACCATGCGCACGCCGAACTGGGTTTCAAACAAGGCGTACATCGGCCCGCGGTCGGCGGCCAGGGTTTCCAGCGTCAAGCCTTTGAATGGCACACCAGGCAACCACAGGTCCTCCAGGATGGCTGGGACGCCATGGAAGGCCAGCACGCGGCGCACCTGCAGCACCGGATCGCCGCTGCGCAAACCCAGCAGGCGCGCGATCTCGGCCGGCGCGCGCAGGCGGCGGCATTCGATGATGTTGCGTTCGGCTGGGCCTTCGCTGCGCTGGTCGCCCTCGTCTGGTTGAAGCCGCAGGAAGCGGTATTGGATGTGCTGCTCAGCGTGGGTGGCCACAAACGTGCCCTTGCCCTGACGGCGCACCAGCAGGTTGTCGGCCGCCAGCTCGTCGATGGCCTTGCGCACGGTGCCCTGGCTGACCTTGAAGCGGGCAGCGAGATCGAATTCGCTGGGGATGGTGTCGCCCGGCTTCCATTCGCCCGCCTGCAGGCTTTGCAGGATCAATGATTTGATCTGCTGGTACAGCGGGCTGAACGCTGGCGTGCCGCCGCCTGTCAGACCGTCCGTCTGGGGTGCTGGTGTGGTGTTGCCAGCAGAGTGTGGGGGCGTGTTCTGGCTCATGATGTTCGATTGTCAATCATATCTTATATAAGACATAAGACAAATTGACTCGTCCGGGTTTGCGAGGGTACACTCGGGCCTGGTTTTGATGCAAGTCGTTGCCCAGGGCTTGTCTGGGCGGCGACAGCGCACCGTTTTTCATCCGCCTTTCTCACTTCCACTGGAGTTTTTCATGAGCAAGAAGCCCGTTCGTGTGGCCGTCACCGGCGCAGCAGGTCAAATCGGTTATGCATTGCTGTTCCGCATCGCCTCGGGCGAAATGCTGGGCAAGGACCAACCCGTCATCCTGCAACTCCTGGAAATCCCCGATGAGAAGGCCCAGAAGGCGCTCAAGGGCGTGATGATGGAGTTGGAAGATTGCGCGTTCCCGCTGCTGGCCGGCATGGAAGCCCACAGCGACCCGATGACCGCTTTCAAGGACACCGACTACGCGCTGCTGGTCGGCTCGCGTCCGCGTGGCCCGGGTATGGAGCGTGCCGAGTTGCTGGCCATCAACGGCGCCATCTTCACCGCCCAGGGCAAGGCCCTGAACGCCGTCGCTTCGCGCAACGTCAAGGTGCTGGTGGTGGGCAACCCCGCCAACACCAACGCCTACATCGCCATGAAGGCCGCGCCGGACCTGCCGCGCAAGAACTTCACCGCCATGCTGCGCCTGGACCACAACCGCGCCCTGAGCCAGATCGCCGCCAAGACCGGCAAAGCCGTGGCCTCCATCAAGAAGCTCACCGTGTGGGGCAACCACTCGCCCACCATGTACGCCGACTACCGCTTCGCCACCATCGATGGCGCTTCGGTCAAGGACATGATCAACGACCAGGAATGGAACGCCAACGTGTTCCTGCCCACCGTGGGCAAGCGCGGTGCCGCCATCATTGAAGCGCGTGGCCTGTCCTCCGCTGCATCGGCTGCCAACGCCGCCATCGACCACATGCGCGACTGGGCCCTGGGCACCAACGGCGAATGGGTCACCATGGGCGTTCCGTCCAATGGCGAATACGGCATCCCCAAGGACGTCATGTTCGGCTTCCCCGTCACCTGCGAAGGTGGCGAATACAAGATCGTCGAAGGCCTGGCCATCGACGCCTTCAGCCAAGAGTGCATCAACAAGACCCTGGCCGAGCTGCAAGGCGAGCAGGACGGCGTCAAGCACCTGGTCTGACCCAGCCCTGCTGTGGTAACCGCTTGGTAACTCGACCGTGACCGCCCATCCTGCCGCCGTGTTGCTGGGAGCCCAGGGCGGTGCTTTTGCACTGCCCGTGTGCGACCACTACAGCGGTGTGGAAGGGCGCATGCGAAAGAGCCTGCAATTGCAGGCCGAGATGACGGCCGAGTTCGGCGCCTGCGTGTTCGACGTCACGCTCGATTGCGAGGACGGCGCCCCCGTGGGCGGCGAAGCCGAACACGCCGCGCTGGTGAGCGAACTGGCATTGGCCGCCGCGCCCGAAGCCCGTGTGGCCGTGCGCGTCCATGCGGTGGACCACCCTTCATTTGAGGCCGATGTGGCCACGGTGGTGGGCCGGGCCGGTCACCGCTGGTGCCATGTGATGGTGCCCAAGGTCGAGTCGCTCGCCGATGTCGAACGGGCCGTGGCGGCCATCGACGCGGCATCCCGTGGCTCAGGCAGCATTCCGCTGCATGTGCTGGTCGAGTCACCCGCTGCGGTGCACCGCGCTTTCGACATCGCGGGCCACCCGCGTGTGCAGTCCATCAGCTTCGGCCTCATGGACTTCGTCTCCGCCCATGGAGGCGCCATACCGGCGTCAGGCATGGGGGTGGCGGGCCAGTTCAGCCACCCGCTGGTGTTGCGTGCCAAGCTCGATATAGCCAGTGCCTGCCACGCGCACGGCAAGGTGCCCTCTCACTGCGTGGTCACCGAGTTCAAGGACGCGCAGGCCATGCACCGGGCGGCGTCGCAAGCCGCGCAGCAGCTGGGGTACACGCGCATGTGGAGCATCCATCCCGACCAGATCCGCCCCATCCTGTTGGCCTTTGCGCCGCAGGATGACGAAATCGCGCGCGCGGCCGACATCATTGCGCTGGCCCATGCGGCGCAGTGGGCGCCGGTGCAGCACGCCGGGCAGTTGCACGACCGCGCCAGCTACCGCTACTTCTGGCAGGTGCTGGAGCGGGCACACCGCACCGGGCGTCCGTTGCCGTCCGAGGTGAAGGTGTTTTTTGCCACAATGGCAAACGAGTCCACATGAGGAGTTTCGCCATGGCCCAACACAACGAGCGCCCCACATCCGGTGCCCATCCCATTTCACCCCGCGTGCTGGTGGTTGCAGGCGCCTCGCTGGCGTTGGCGGTGGCCGCCCTGTGGCCCGCTGTGACGCATGCCCAGGCATCGCCGACCAAGAAGCCGGCTGGTACGAGCAAAGCACCTGCGAAGCCGAACCCCGCCAAGCGTATTGCCCCTGTCGCTGCGGTGGCCGCCGCGCCTGTGGTGGTGGCAGATGCCCCACTGACCGACAGCGAATTGGCGGTGTCGAATCAGGTGCATGTGGGTGCCTTGCCTTGCGAGCTGGGCAAGGTTGTGCACATGGAGCGCGATGCCACCACGCCCGGTTTCTTCCGTTTGCACGTTGATCAGCAACGCTACCGACTGCGTCCGGTCGAAAGCCGCACCGGCGCGGTGCGGCTCGAAGACCCACAACAAGGTGTGGTCTGGATTCAGCTGGCCAACAAATCCATGCTGATGAGCCAGAAGCTCGGGCGCCGTTTGGCCGATGAGTGTGCTGGCGAGTCGCAGCAGCAGGTGGCCGCTGCCCTCAAGCTCAATCCGGCACCGAGCTTGCTTGATCCTCTGCCTGCCCCCGCAACACCACCGGCGGTGCTTGCCACCGATTGCCGCCGCCCCGCGAACCCTTCCTCTTTACTTTCTGGAGCTGAACCATGTTGAAAGCCTACCGTGAACATGCGGCCGAGCGCGCCGCCTTGGGCATTCCGCCGTTGCCGCTGGATGCCAAACAAGTGGCCGACCTGATCGAACTGATCAAAGCGCCGCCCGCTGGCGAAGACGCCTTTTTGCTGGACTTGCTCACGCACCGTGTGCCCCCCGGCGTGGACGATGCGGCCAAGGTCAAGGCCAGCTTTCTGGCGGCCGTGGCCCATGGCGACATCAAGGTGGGCCTGATCTCCAAGGCCAAGGCCACCGAGCTGCTGGGCACCATGGTGGGCGGCTACAACGTGCACCCCCTGATCGAGCTGCTGGACGATGCCGAGGTGGCGTCCGTGGCCGGCGCGGCGCTCAAGAAGACGCTGCTGATGTTCGATTACTTCAACGACGTGGCCGACAAAGCCAAGGCCGGCAATGCCGTGGCCAAGGAAGTGATGCAAAGCTGGGCCGATGGCGAGTGGTTCACCAGCCGGCCTGAAGTCGACAAGAAAATCACCGTCACTGTGTTCAAGGTGCCGGGCGAAACCAACACCGACGACCTGTCGCCCGCGCCCGACGCCACCACGCGTCCGGACATCCCGCTGCACTACCTGGCGATGCTGAAGAACACCCGCCCCGACGCGGCCTTCAAGCCGGAGGAAGATGGCAAGCGCGGCCCGATGCAGTTCATCGAAGACCTGAAGAAGAAGGGTCACCTGGTGGCCTACGTGGGCGACGTGGTGGGCACCGGCTCCAGCCGCAAATCGGCCACCAACTCGGTGATCTGGGCCACCGGCCAGGACATCCCCTTCGTGCCGAACAAGCGTTTTGGCGGTGTCACCCTGGGCGGCAAGATTGCCCCCATCTTCTTCAACACGCAGGAAGACTCGGGTTCGCTGCCCATCGAAGTGGACGTGAGCAAGCTGGAAATGGGCGACGTCATCGACGTGTTGCCCTACGACGGCAAGCTGGTGAAGAACGGCGAAGTCGTGGCCGAATTCAAGCTCAAGAGCGACGTGCTGTTCGATGAAGTGCGCGCCGGTGGCCGCATCAACCTCATCATTGGCCGCTCGCTGACAGCCAAGGCACGCGAGTTCCTCGGCCTGCCCGCATCCACCCTGTTCCGACTGCCCAGCGTGCCTGCAGCAACCAAGGCAGGCTTCACCCTGGCGCAGAAGATGGTGGGACGTGCCGTTGGTTTGCCCGAAGGCCAGGGCGTGCGCCCGGGCACCTACTGCGAGCCGCGCATGACCACCGTGGGGTCGCAAGACACCACCGGCCCCATGACCCGCGACGAACTGAAGGACCTGGCTTGCCTGGGCTTCAGCGCCGACATGGTGATGCAGTCCTTCTGCCACACCGCCGCCTACCCCAAGCCGGTGGACGTGAAAACCCATCGCGAACTGCCCAAGTTCATCAGCAGCCGTGGCGGCGTCTCCCTGCGCCCGGGCGACGGTGTGATCCACAGCTGGCTCAACCGCCTGCTGCTGCCAGACACCGTGGGCACCGGCGGTGATTCGCACACCCGTTTCCCCATCGGCATTTCTTTCCCCGCTGGTTCCGGCCTGGTGGCCTTCGGTGCCGCCACGGGTGTGATGCCGCTGGACATGCCCGAGTCGGTGCTGGTGCGCTTCAAGGGCCAGATGCAACCGGGCGTGACCCTGCGCGACCTGGTGCATGCCATCCCGCTGTACGCCATCAAGGCCGGTCTGCTGACCGTCGCCAAGGCCGGCAAGAAGAACATCTTCTCGGGCCGCATCCTCGAAATCGAAGGCCTGCCCGACCTGAAGGTGGAGCAAGCCTTTGAACTGTCCGACGCGTCGGCCGAGCGCTCCGCTGCCGGTTGCACCATCAAGCTCAACCCCGAGCCGATCAAGGAGTACCTCACCAGCAACATCGTGCTGATGAAGAACATGATCGCCGACGGCTACGAAGACAAGCGCACCTTGCAGCGCCGCATCGAGAAGGTGGAAGCCTGGCTGGCCAAGCCCGAACTGCTCGAAGCCGACAAGGATGCCGAATACGCCGCCGTCATCGAGATCGACCTGGCCGACATCACCGAGCCCATTCTGTGCTGCCCCAACGACCCGGACGACGCCAAGACCTTGAGCGAAGTGGCGGGCACCAAGATCGATGAAGCCTTCATCGGCTCGTGCATGACCAACATCGGCCACTTCCGCGCCGCAGCCAAGCTGCTGGGTGGCAGCCGCGACATCCCCGTCAAGCTGTGGGTGGCCCCGCCCACCAAGATGGACGAGAGCGAGCTGATCAAGGAAGGCCACTACGCCGCGTTCGGCACCGCCGGTGCCCGCACCGAAATGCCGGGTTGCAGCCTGTGCATGGGCAACCAGGCCCAGGTGCGCGAAGGCGCGACCGTGGTGTCCACCAGCACCCGCAACTTCCCCAACCGCCTGGGCAAGAACACCAACGTGTTCCTGGCCTCGGCCGAGCTGGCGGCCATTGCGTCCAAGCTGGGCAAGATCCCCACCGTGGCCGAATACCACGAAGCCATGGGCATCGTGAACAAGGACGGCGCGGCCATCTACAAGTACCTGAACTTCGACCAGATCGAAGAGTACGTTGAGAACGCCAAGGGCGTGACCGCCTGAGCGACTTCGTTCGAACCGGACTGAACCAACGGCCCTTCGGGGCCGTTGGTTTTTTCAGGGGCCGAGCAGCGTGTTGGCCATCTGGCGCAAAGCTTGGGCCGTTGCTTCGTCCCCCGGAAAAAACGTTTCCAGCGCCAGCTCCTGCAGCGTGATGTCCACCGGCGAACCGAACACGGTGGTGGTGCTGACGAGGTTGAGCAAGCCGGCGGGCGTGTGGATCAGGAAGGGCATGAGCACGCCCGGGTGCTCACCATCGAGCCGCAGGGCGCTGTGCCCAGCCTGAGCGGGGTAGGCCTGCAGCTCGCGCAGCAGCATGGCCAGGGTGCTGTCCCCTGTCTGCTGGATTTGCTGGCGCAGCCGTGCGAACAGGTGCTCGCGCCATTGGTTGAGGTTGGCGATGTGTGGGGCCAGCCCCAGTGGGTGCAGGCTCACACGCAACAGGTTGACGGGCGCCGCGAGCAATTCAGGCGACACGCCTTGCAGCAGCGGCGCCACCATGCGGTTGGCCAGCACCATGTTCCAGTGCCTGTCAAAGGCCACGGCCGGCCAGGGCTCGTGGCTGTCGAGCAGGTGCTGCACCGCCCGCTGTGCTGCAACCATTGACGGGTCGTCCATGGCGTGTTCGCGGTACATGGGCGCGTAGCCCGCCGCCACCAGCCAGGCGTTGCGCTCGCGCAAGGGCACGGCCAGCCGTTCGCACAGGCGCAGCACCAGTTCGCGGCTGGGGCTGGCCTTGCCGGTTTCCACGCAGCTGAGGTGGCGGGTGGACAACTCGGCGTCGGCCGCCAGATCGAGCTGGCTCAGGCGCCGCAGCTGACGCCAGTGGCGCAGGTGGTCACCCACGCCGGCGCGGGGGGAGGGTGGGGGCTTGTGCATGGGCCGATGGTAGAGCGCATCGGCACACCGTCCATGACCTCACAGGTCATGGACGGTGTGTCGGCCCGCCGCGAGCATGGCGGCTCCTTTTGTTCATTTCCAAGGAGTTCACCATGTTGACCGTCTCAGTTTCCAATTTGCGCCGCGTGTTGTGGGTGGATGCCGCCAGTGGCTTGACCCTGGCCCTCGCCCATGTGGCGCTGTCCGATCAGTTGCAGCAGTGGCTGGGCTTGCCGGCGCGCTGGTTGTGGGCCTCTGGCGTGATCGTTCTGGGTGCTGCGCTGCTATCGGGCAGCCTGGCGGCACGCGCCGCGCCGCCACGGTGGGGCGTGCGCCTGCTGGCAGCGGGCAACCTGCTGTGGGTGGCGGCCAGTCTTTGGGAGGTATGGGGCGCCGGGCTGGCGCTCACCACGTGGGGCGAGGTCTGGGTGCTGGCGCAGGCGGGGTTTGTGTTGCTGCTCGCTGATCTGGAGTGGCTGGGCAGCCGCGAAGTCCGGCGTGAAGCGCCGCAGGCGTCGGCCGTCAGTGTGGCACGCTGACCGAGGCCTCCGCCGCTTGCGCACGGCGCAGGCGCTCCCGGCTGTTGGAGAGGTGGGTGCGCATGGCGGCGCGCGCGGCATCCGGGTCGCGCAACTGGATGGCCTGGTAGATGCGTTCGTGTTCCTGGTGCACCCGCTGGAGGTAGGCCAGTCGGCCTTCGGGCGCGTCGCCTGCGGTGCGCAGGCGTGTGCGCGGGATGATCATGGTGCCCAGGTAAGACATCAGCTCGGCGAAATAGCGGTTGCCCGTCGCGCGCGCCACCTCCACATGGAACTGGAAGTCCGATGGCACGGCGTCGGAGGCGGCCTGGATCGCTGCCGCGAAGGCCGTCAGGGCTTCGTTCATCGCGGCGAGGTTGTTTTCTGTGCGGGCGAGGGCGGCCAACCCGGCCGCTTCGCTTTCGAGGCTGATGCGCAGTTCCAGCAGCGCAATGACGTCGGCGGCGGTGTCCAACTCGTGGGGGGAAATGTGGAACGTGAGATCGGGTTGCGCCGGCTCCATCACAAATGTGCCGATGCCATGCCGGGTAGCGACCAGGCCCGAGGCCTGAAGCCGGGAGATGGCTTCGCGCACCACGGTGCGGCTCACGTCAAAGCGTTCCATGAGCGCCGCTTCGGTGGGCAGTTTGTCACCGGCCTTGAGCGCGCCGTTGCGGATGTCCTGATCCAGGGCAGCCACAATTTCAGGCACCAGGCCACGCGGGCGTCGCACCCGGGGTGCTGCCGGTGGCGGTGGAGAACCTAGGGTTTTCACTGAGGGCATGGGAAATTCCTTGACAGCCCGAAAGCCGATTTGCACAATGGGTTCAGTTGTCAGACAACCTACAACAGATGTCTGGAGCCAAGGCAACTGTAGCAAAGCCAGGTGCTTCTGTCCAAGTCGCCAGGGCCCGATTTTTCATTCCATTGTCATTCATCCACGGAACACGCCATGAACCCGCAAGAACTCAAATCCATCATGTCCAGCGGCCTGCTGTCTTTCCCACTGACCGATTTCGACGCCGAGGGCAACTTTGACCCCAAGGGCTACGCGGCGCGCCTGGAGTGGCTGGCCCCGTATGGCGCCAGTGCGTTGTTTGCCGCCGGTGGCACCGGCGAGTTTTTCTCGCTCACCGCTGACGAGTACCCCGGCATCATCAAGACCGCTGTAGACACCTGCCGTGGCAAGGTGCCCATCATTGCGGGCGCGGGCGGCCCCACCCGGTTTGCCATCCAGTGCGCCCAGGAGGCCGAGCGGGCCGGCGCCCACGGCATCCTGCTGTTGCCACACTACCTGACCGAAGCCGGCCAGGAAGGCCTGATTGCTCACGTGGAGGCGGTGTGCAAAAGCGTGAAGTTCGGTGTCATCGTCTACAACCGCAACGTTTGCAAACTCACGCCCGAGTCCCTGGCCATCCTGGCCGAGCGCTGCCCCAACCTGATTGGTTTCAAGGACGGCGTGGGCAACATCGAAACCATGTCGGCCATCTACATGAAGATGGGCGACCGTTTTGCCTACCTGGGCGGCCTGCCCACGGCCGAGGTGTATGCCGCCGCCTACAAGGCGCTGGGCACGCCGGTGTACTCGTCGGCCGTCTTCAACTTCATCCCCAAGACGGCGATGGACTTTTACGAAGCCGTGCGCACCGACGACATGGCGACCCAGCACCGTTTGCTGAAGTCCTTCTTCATGCCCTACCTGGAGCTGCGCAACCGCTGCGAAGGGTATGCCGTGAGCATCGTCAAGGCCGGCGCCACGCTGGTGGGGCATTCGGCTGGCCCGGTGCGCGCGCCACTGACCGACCTCAAACCCGCAGAAATGGACCGACTCAAGGCCTTGATCGACCAACTTGGCCCGCAGTGATCCTGCGGGTCGCAACCCCTCCCCCCAAAGACCCTCAGGAGACACAACATGACCCCCTTCCGCAGACAACTTTTGGTGGCTGCGCTGGCACTTCCGCTCGCCAGCACCGCCGCGTTCGCCCAAGCGAGCTACCCCAGCAAACCGGTCAAGATCGTCGTGCCATTCCCGCCCGGAGGCACCTCCGATGTGCTGGCACGCCTGATCGGCGTCAAGCTCGGCGAGGCGCTGGGCCAGCCGGTGCTGGTGGAAAACCGCGCCGGATCGGGCGGCAACATCGGCGCCGATCAGGTCGCCAAATCACCGGCTGATGGCTACACGCTGTTGCTGATGGACGTGGGCAACCTGGCCATCGCACCGTCGCTGTACAAGTTGCCGTTCAACGTGCTCAACGACTTCGCGCCAGTGCACATGGTGGCCTATTCGCCCCACCTGCTGGTGACCAGCAACAAGGTGCCGGCCAACACCGTGGCCGAACTGGTGGCCTACGCCAAGGGCAAAGACGTGCGCTTCAGCTACGCCGCCGCAGCCGGCATGGGCAGTGCCACCCACCTGGCCGGCGTGGTGTTTGCCCGCCGCAACGGCATCGACTGGAACTACGTGCCCTACAAGGGCGGCGCACAGGCCATGACCGATCTGCTGGGTGGCCACATCGATGTCACTTTCAACGGCATGGTGGCCACCTACCCACACGTGAAAGCCGGCAAGATCAAGCTGATCGCCTTGTCGAGCGGCAAACGCAACAGCGTCTTGCCCAACGTGCCCACCGTGGCCGAAACCATGCCCGGCTTCCTCACCGGCAGTTGGCAAGGTTTGTTGGCCCCGGCCGGTACACCCAAGGCCATTGTGGACAAGCTGCACGCCGAGGTCACCCGCATCGTGGCCCTGCCTGATGTGCAGGAGAAACTGGTCAGCCTCGGTGCCGAACCCGCCCAGATGAGCAGCGCCGAGTTTGCCAACTGGCTCAAGGCCGAGGTGCCGGCCATGGCCAAGGTCGTGCGCGACGAAAAAATCACCGTCGAGTGATCCCCCCAGCCCGACGCCTTCGCGCCGGGCTTTTTTTTGTTTCTTCCTCCCCGGAAACAAACCCATGAAAAAGACCCTTCTCACGCTGGTCCTCGCCGCCGGCACCAGCCTCAGCGCCTTCGCCTGGCCCGACAAACCCATCACCCTGATCGTTCCCTTCCCGCCGGGTGGTTCCACCGACCTGATCGCACGCACCCTCTCCGGCAAGATGGCCGAGAAGATGGGCGCAGGCACTTTTGTGGTGGACAACAAACCCGGTGCCACCGGCACCATCGGTGCGTCTCAGGTGGCCCGCGCCGCACCCGATGGTCACACCCTGCTGGTGGCCTCCCTCGGCCCCTTCGTGATCGCGCCGCATCTGATCAAGGTGAATTACGACGCCCTCAAGGACCTGGACCCGCTGACCGTGGTGGTGCAGGCGCCCAACGTGCTGGTGGTGCCGGCCGCGTCGCCGCACAAATCGCTGGCCGACGTGATTGCCTACCAAAAGGCCAACCCCGGCAAAATGAGCTTCGCCTCGTCCGGCAATGGCAGCAGCGACCACCTGACGGCCGAGCTGTTCTGGCAGCAGACCAACACCAGCGGCGTGCACGTGCCCTACAAAGGCGGCGGCCCGGTGATGACCGACCTGCTGGGCAACCAGGTCGAGTCGTCGTTCATGAACATCAACACCGCCATGCCGCAGATCAAGGCCGGCAAGCTCCGTGCGTTGTCCATCACCAGCGCCAAGCGCTCGCCGCTGCTGCCCGATATGCCCACGCTGGAAGAGGGCGGCGTGAAGGACGCCAACGTCTACTCCTGGCAGGCCGTGGCCGCGCCCAAGGGGCTGTCCGCCGACATCAAGAAGCGCTTGACGGATGCCATTGCCGCCACCATCAAAGATCCGCAGGTGGCGCCTAAGCTGCTGGAGCTGGGCTTTGAGGTGGTGCTCAACACGCCCGAACAGTTCGCCGCCTACCAGGCCGCCGAATACAGCCGCTGGCAAAAACTGATCACCTCGCGCAACATCAAGGCAGATTGATTTCCCCCATGACCGCACCGATCGTCCAGTCCATGCGTGTCATCCCGGTCGCCGGCCGGGACGGCATGCTGCTCAACCTCTCGGGCGCCCACGCGCCCTTTTTCACCCGCAACATCGTCATCGTCACCGACAACGCCGGCCACACCGGCCTGGGCGAGGTGCCCGGTGGCGAGAAGATCCGCCAGACGCTGGAGGACGCGCGGGCCGTGGTCGAAGGCCGG